>NZ_DFQK01000021.1:297174-306749 GCF_002377745.1 Exiguobacterium sp. UBA3491 | reverse complement strand
AGCAGTTCTCCTTCGAGGACGACGGATTCGAGATACTCGGCACTCATCCAGGATTCGAACCAGACCGGTCCGCCTTCTGTCTGTTGCTTCGCATGCTGCATCGCGATATCAACCGAAGATAACAAGGACGTGACGGCTACTGCATCATCGGGGTACCGCACCATACTCATACTGATGCTGACATTGACATACTCTCCGTCGATCTCATAAACGTGTTCGATGACTTGCTTCAATTTCTCGTAATCCACGATATCCTGTTGTGCAACCAACACGGCGAATTCGTCTCCCCCGATTCGTGCGGCTTGTCCCGTTCCGATGAAATGATGTTTGAGTCGATTGGCGAGATCTTTCAAAATCTGATCGCCTGCACCATGTCCGTAAATATCGTTGATTCGCCGGAATTGTCGAACGCTGATGGTGACGAGTTCTCCCGGCTGAGGTGCTTTCAACGCATCTGTCATCTTTTGTTCGAAGCCATTTCGGTTCAACAGTCCCGTCAACATGTCAAAGAGTGCGAGTTGTGTGATCCGTTCTTCGCGCCGGAACTGATCCGTTTCATCATGACAAGATAAGTAAAGTGCAACGCCTGTATCGTCTTCTTTGTTTGCGACATGGACGATGTTGACGAACATGTTTAAGATTTCTTCATCGAACAACATCTTGCAACGAATCGTTTGACTATGGCCTTCCAATGATTGCTTCAACGCTCGCCGCATCCGATTCAAATCAGCCGGATGGATCAGTTCTTCGATCGTCCATCCCGCCGTCGCTTTCGTCAATTGTCGAAAGCGTTCGTTTCCGTTCACAATCGTATAGTCAGATGACATCGCAAGAATCGGATCTGTATTTTGTGAAAAGAGCGACTCGATTTCTGCTTTTTTCTGCTTGATCTCTTTTGTTTTCGCATCATTATGATCGAGCAACCCGGTGATGATGGCCGTCATCGTCCGAAACGCTTGGACGACAGGTTGAAAATCATTTCGCTCCGGTACGTCATAACCGGATTGCCGGCGGTCTTCCGCAAAGGTATTCGCTTCTCCCTTCAGTAAGGAGAGATCTTGGCGAAAGGCGCGTAATAACGATAAGGTCAAAATCAACAGTCCAAGAATTAAGACACTGGTTACACCAAAGAGAAGCCAGGCATTGCGAATGATATGATGGCCTCGATCCTGCATTTCTTGTGCGACTTGGTTGAGTTCTTGATCGTACAAACGATACATACTCGATTCATATTCTTCCGCTTGTCCTGCCAAAGCAGCGTACGTCTCGACTTCTGGAGCACGCAATAGATCATCAAGCGTTTGTGTATAGGCAGCCATCTGTTCCCGCATTGTTGCGACATCTTGACGTCCCGTATCGTCCTGAAGAGGAATCACATCATACAATGATTTGATGAGTGATGCCTGGCGTATCGGTAAATCAATCCGCATCTGCTGAATCCGTAATCGATCAATCGAGCTCGGTTCTTCCTTTTGACGGGCATCTTTTAAGATTTCAGCTGATTTCCCAAGTTGTTCCTCCATCAGAATCAAATTGGAGAAGACATTATAATAAGACCCTGTCTCTTTGCTCAGTACGAGTTGATTGAAGATGATTTCACTCTTGAAATTCGTCATCGTCGTGAAGAAACGATGGTTCGATTCATATCCTTGTCGTTGAAGCTTCTTGACTTCCGCCAAGACTTCTTCCCGTGCCGACCCGGTCGCTTTCATGTTCGGTAGACGATCCGTTAGTTGTTCCAATGCACGATCGGACTGTTTGGACGCTTGTAGAACATCCGTGTCCTCATTCAATGATGAAAAATAATAGCGTGTCACTTCTTGTTCAGCATGATTAAATGGTATCACTTCAGCAATCGTTTTTCCTGATGCTTTGAAGCGATAGCCTTCTTCGAGTGTTTTCATCAAATGTTGACATGCGACGATCAATGCTAATAACCCGATGATCGCAATCATCCATGAGAACGTTTTATAGTAGGAGCGTCTTCGAAAAGCTTCTACGATGAAGACTGGTGATAAACGTCGCAACACATCGTCCTCCCTAAATTGTCATTATGTTTCTATATCGTCGTCTCATACCGTTTCCTGAAGTCGTTTTGGGTCAATAAAAAGCACGTCTTCCCACATCTCTGCGAAAATAAGTGCTTTTTTTACTAGTTTTATTCTTTTTTAATAACTGACGTTCTCACGCGCTACTTTTTTAGCAAAATAATCGATGATGTCACGTCGTCGGATAATCCCGATGAAATGTTTTCCGTCATCGATGACGGGTACGAAATTTTGATCCGTGATGACTTCAATCATCTCTTCCATTTGCGCTGTGATCGAGACCGGTTTATAACGGACGCGTTGTTTGATATCGGTTAAACGTGTCTGCAAGACATGGTCATAATCGGCATGCTCGAGATTTGCTTCGAGTGCCCACAAGACATCGCCTTCTGTCAGCGTTCCTGCGTATTTCCCTTTATTATCAACGAGTGGGACTGACGTAAAACGATGATGTTTCATCTTTTCTAGTGCTTGTCTGACCGTTGACTCAGGATCTAAATATTTCACCTCATCTTTAGGTAATAAGAAAAAAGCAATATTCATTTCTGTTCCTCCCTAGCCACTCTGTGACACTCTTTTCATTTTATCATGAACCCTGCTCCGATTCATTTCTCAAATGATGAAAATCTCTACATAATCCTTCATATTTGGTCATACTCTTCCGATATTCCAAGTAGACAGAATTTAAAGACTATTTAGTTAGGAGAATACATATGCGCCTCCCGATCACGCGTCGCCTGTTCATCGGGCTTATTTTATTGCCCGCTCTCACTCTCGGTGCCTCAACCTGGTTTTCTTATGATCAGACGAGCCAAACCGTCGATCAGCTTGTAGACTCGACGTCACAAACCGCTTTGAAGCAACTCGAACAATCCTTTACACGAATCATTGATGATACGAAGAAGGATACGACCTTACTCGCAGGTCTTCCGTTCAACCGAGCGGACGGCGCTTTACCGAACTACACGGATCAAACGAAACAACCCGATCCGGCTACTCCTCCGACGCAAAAAGCGAGCGATATCTATAGCGTCCTAGAAAAGTACGGTTCATCGAAAATCGAAAACTCCTTCATTCAGTATGCGGATACCGCTGGTGGTTATCTCAACTGGCCAAAACAAGCGGCAGCACCTGGGTACGATCCACGCAAGGAAGACTGGTACAAACAAGCACTCGATAACTCTAGCATCGTCATCATGAGTGAACCGCATTATGATGCGGCAACGAAACTATCCATCATCGGCTTCTCAAAAGCAACACTAGATGCACAGGCGAATATCAAAGGTGTCTTATCCATCTATAAAAGTATCGATCGCCTAGCAGAAGACATGAAGCGGATTGAAATCGGACAAAAAGGATTCGTCTTCAGCTATACCCAAAATGGGAAGATTGTCACCCATCCGAATAAAAATTATTTCTTCAAAAACGTAACGCAGATGAAAGAAGACGGAAAACCTTACTTCTCTGCTCCTAAAGCAATGATGGAACAAGAGTCGGGTTCGACCATCATGGACGTCGCCGGTACAAAATCCGTCGTCATCTGGCAGACCTCGTCAAAAACAGGCTTTAAGTTAGCTGTCGTTCTTGACTATGCTTCCTTGTATGCACCGAAAGAAGAAATGCTCAGCCAATCGTTGATCAACTTCGTCGTCGCGATCGCCTTAGCCACGTTGATTGCTTGGTTGATTGGTCGATCAATCAATCGTCCTTTATCAACACTCCGTCAAGAAGCACTTGCCATCGCCTCTGGTGATTTACGGACGCCAAAACGTCCGACACGTTTCATCCAAGACGAGTTGACGGATCTCACCGAAAACTTTGACGCGATGCGGGCTCGACTACGTCAAACAATTCTCGCTTTGACGACTTCAGCGACGACCGTCCGGGATGCATCTGCCGAACTCTCCACGAATGCAACGCACGTCCAAACAGCTTCTCTGCAAATCGGACGAACGATGGCAGAGATCGCGGCGGCTGGTGAAACACAGACGAAACAAGCAGAGCGCTCGTCCCATGCCGTTCATGGCGTCAAGGAACGGTCGACGGCCATGCAACACGTCGCGTCAACGACATTATCGGAAGTCTCGACCGTCGCTTCCGCAGCCGTTCGCGGAAGTGATGTAACGAAACAGACGATCGCCGATTTACTTGATCATTCCGTCTCACTCGAACAGGAAATCCAAAATACCTCCGACTTCCTCGGTAAACGATCGGATGAGATCGCCAAAGTCCTCGGCACACTACAAGCGATCTCGAGTCAGACGAACTTGCTCGCCTTGAATGCCGCCATCGAAGCGGCGCGTGTCGGTGAACAGGGACGCGGATTCGCCGTTGTCGCGAGTGAAGTCCGAAAGCTTGCGGAAGAGAGTGACGCTTCCGCGAAGCAAATCAAACAACTCCTCGATCATATCCAAAACGAGACACAGACGGCGATGAGCGCGATGCATCATGTCATGGATGATTTGAAACGATCGCTTGATTCCGTCCAGACGACCGGTGACGATTTTGAGCAAATCGCGGGTTCCGTCCAACATGTCTCACGCCGGACAGAAGAACTGACCGGTGACATCCATGCATTGACGCAAGCGACGGAAGAAGTCTCGGACGCCATGGGGACGATTCTCGCCTTGACGGAAGAGAATGCCGCGGGTCTTGAGACGAGTAGCGCAAGCATTCAAGAAACGAACGCGACACTTGAATCCGTGACGTCTGCCGCTACGCATCTTGCGAAGATTGCTGGTAATCTCCATCAATTGACGCTTGATTTCCAACTCGATGATTCGGAATCTTCGGTTCACGACTCCGTTGAAGAGGACCTACATTCGGAAGAATCCGTTTTGTATGAGGAAGCAGCTGTTGCGTCACTTGATGAGGAACAACATAATCCGGATTCAAAGGATCCCTCGTCTTCATCCGAATGATTTTCAGCGAAGCCTTTTCCGGAAGGCTTCGTTTTTCATTGTTTCGTTCTCGACTATCCACGAAAGAGGACATACACTAGAAGCAATCCACTATATTTCGAAAGGAGTCGTGTCATGAATCGCTTGTCGACGTCTGACTTGACGCAAATCGCAGAGCACCTCTACGGGATGACTGGTTTTTTCGTCACGTACCGAGATCATCACGGTACTCCGCTGGCGTTACGTCCAGAAGCTCCATCTCATCCGGGAACCTTACTGATTGAGAACCAATGGCCAGTATTAAAAAAGACTCCTCTACTCTATACCCTGAAAGATGGTACAGCTTACCTCTTTTTAGATGTTCCGGAACAAGGAATGTACCGAATCGGTCCGGTTTTACTACAATCGGCTCTTTTTCGGGCGCACATCCAAGATGAAGCCTACCATCAGTTCTATAAAGTCTTGCCGCGTACGACGGAGAATCGACTTATTGACTGTGCTCACCTGATGTATCGCCTGTTGCACGGGGAAGCTTTACCGAAACGCGAGATCGAACAACAGTCTGATATTCAGGAAGCTGAAATCCCTCTCGTCGCAGACGCCCCTTCCCATACGGGCGTGACGGCGTATCGAAAAGCCTGGCAACGGGAACAACAAATCATCGATTGGATCGCGACCGGTCAAAGCGAGCGACTCGCTACGACGTATTCCTTACCGGCCTATGGTGAGTTCGGAACACTCGCCCGTCATCAGCCGTTACGCGCAGAAAAAAACTTGTTGCTCGGGACCGTCCTCTTAAGCGCGCGTGCTGCAATTCGTGGAGGACTGGAACCGGATGAGGCATTCTCGCTCAGCGACCGGATGATTGAGACAATCGAAGCGGCGACGAGTATCGCTGAATTGCGGAATCGCCATGTCCGGATCACCGTCTCGTTCGCTGAAGCCGTCAAGGAACTTCAAGCCTTACGTCATTCGCCACACGTGTTGGCAGCCATTCGTTATATTCAACAACATCTCTATGAGCCGTTGTCCGTCTCGTCGATCAGCCAAGCCATTCATGTCTCATCCAACTATTTGTCCGTCCTGTTCAAAGATGAGACCGGTCTACCGCTTGCTCGTTATGTCATCCGGGAACGGATCCGGGAAGCGAAGCGTCTCTTGCGTTCTTCGGACGATTCCTTGCTGACGATCTCAAATAAGTTACACTTCTCGAGTCAAAGTCATTTCAGTCAAGCCTTCAAGCAGACGACTGGTGAGACCCCGACACATTATCGACAACGAAGTGAATTTTAAGAGAATCGTGCCTTTTTTTCGTTTTGTGATATCCTATTCAACAGGAACTATTTTCGTGAATCCGTTTTTAGCGGATTCTTTCATCAAAAAGGAGAATCAACATGAACTCAATTAGTGTCATCATTCCTGTCTATCAAACTGAATCACAAACGAAAGCAGCCATTCAATCCGTTCTTGATCAGAAGGTGTCTATCCCGGTAGAAATCATCGTCGTCTTTGATGGACCAAGCCCATACATCGATGAGCTTCGCTCCCTCTATCCGGCATGTACGATCGTGGAACAGGCACATCAAGGAACATACGCTGCACGTCGACGCGGTCTTGAAGTCGCGACAGGTGACTACGTCACATTCCTCGACAGTGATGATATTCTCGCACCACGTGCGCTCTATACGTATATCAAAGCCTATGAGAAATCACGCGGCGAAGTCATCATCGGTAAAGTCTCACCCGTCTACAATAAGAAAAAATGGCTCATGCCGATCGATGATGATCGTTATTTCTTCTATACTCGTACGAAGTTCAATTCGCGTCATTTGACGACGGTTCACGGCTGGATGATCAAAAAGGACTTGCTGAACGACTTGCCGGTTCTTGAGACACGATGGTTCGCTGATACGATCATCGCGCATACGATTATCTCAAAACTGACGAACTTGACATCGGTCAGTTATGTCGTCTACGGTCGAAACTCACGCAGTACGCCACTCGAAGGACAATCACTCTACCAAGCACGTGATATCACGACATTGACGGATATCTCACGGATTTACGGTATGTTATCTGCTCATACGCAGGATAACGATGTTCAAAAATTCTTGAATACATGGTACAAACGCTTCATCTCAAAGCGGGGTCGCGCGTTGCTTGAACGAAGCACGTCAAAAAGTCAGCAGGCAGACGTGTTCCGTCATGTCGCTTACGATTTAAGACGGACGAAGACACGGAGTAAGTATCTACAAGCATGGTCGACAGGTTCATACTTCATGTTCCGTTCTTACATCACTGCCGTGAAGACAAAACGGACGTTACGGACGGCACGACGCAAAAAGATCAAGAACGGTCTGATGCTCTATCGTCTGTTCCAAAAGATGCCGGTCAAAGAGAACCTCGTCTTATTCGAAAGTTTCCTCGGACGGAGCTACTCTGATAATCCGAAGGCGCTTTATCTGAAATTAAAAGAACAACGCCCTGAACTTGAACTCGTCTGGATTTTCTCGAAAGAACCTTCAGATGACGTCAAGGAAGCTTGTCCGAACTGGGTGCTCAAAAACAGCTTCGCGTACTACCAAGCGATGGCACGTGCAAAGTACTGGATCTTCAATACACGTCAACCGCTCAGCTTAACGAAACGCGAAGAAACGATCTACCTTCAAACGTGGCACGGCACACCATTAAAACGACTAGGTCTCGACATGGAAGAAGTCCACATGGCAGGAACGAACGCGACACGCTACAAACGGAACTTCTACAATCAAGCACAGGAATGGAACTACTTGATTTCTCCGAATGCCTATTCGAGCGAAATCTTTAAGAGTGCGTTCGGGTTCCAAAACACGATGCTTGAGACCGGTTATCCACGAAACGATCTCTTGTATGCAGACGATCAAGCTGGTCTCATCAGTGAAATCAAAGCACGTCTTGATATCCCAGCTGACAAGAAAGTCGTCTTGTACGCACCAACATGGCGGGATGACGAGTTCATCGCACGTGGAAAATACCGCTTTGATCTCCAACTCGACTTGAACGAGATGCAGGCACGCCTTGGTGATGATTACGTCGTCTTGCTCCGGATGCATTACTTGATCGCTCAAAACATGGACATCAGTGGACACGAAGGATTCGCCTATGACGTGTCGTCATACGGTGATATCGCAGAGTTGTATTTAATCAGTGACGTGCTAATCACCGACTATTCGTCTGTCTTCTTCGATTATGCGCACTTACAACGTCCAATGATCTTCTTTACGTACGACTTAGAAAAATATGCATCGACGTTACGTGGGTTCTACTTCGATTTCGAAGCAGTCGTTCCGGGACCACTCCTAAAAGAAACGGATCAAGTCATCGATTATATCGAACAGATTGATACGAAGTCTGTCGCTTACCAAGAAAAATATGATCGCTTCCTCGAACGGTTCTGTAGCTTGGATGACGGCACGGCAAGTGAACGTGTTCTTGCTGAGTTGTTCCCGAATGCAAGCTCAGCAGATGCTGAAGATGCTGAATAAGGAGACACAATGAAAAAGGAGAAAGATGCGCTTTTGCGCTCTTTCTCCTTTTTCGTATCATCGTCTACGATATGGTGCGATCCGCTCTTCAAATTCAGGGTGAACGAAACTAGGACGTAACGATAAGACGACCTCACCGAGGAGGTGTTCTACCACGTCGTCCCATCGTTCGACGATCTCAGACGTAGTCTTCGCAGATACATCCCCCTCTTCGAGTAATGCTGTCTCATCTGTCGTTCTCATGAAGACCCATGTATCATCAGATCGTTTGCGCCCCATTAAGGTGATACGTCCACCTTCCATCCGGTACAGAAGGATTCGCTCCCATTGACGCTTCCGACTCGGTACCATGACTTCACGATGTCGCGCGATGATTTGCTCTTTGATCGTTTCCCGGCTAGCAACGAGATTCGGACAGAGATGATAGAAGTCATCTGTTCTTGGATGCTTGATCCCAAAGTGTGGAATACCCGATGCTTCAAGACGCTTCATCCATTCCACCTTCGCTTGTCGTAAGTGTGTCCAGCGAACAAGATGACTTCGGACGCCCCATCCTGTGATCACGAAAGGATGTCGACGCAATTCTTCGACTGACGCAAACAACGTCTGCTTTTCAAAAGAAGTTTCCTGGCAGAGTTCTTCGAAATGATTGATCGATGTGACATCATTGCCATGTTGCATCGGGAATAGATTGTATAGATGAAAGCGTCCCGATAAGACTTGTCCTTCATAGATTCCCTCTACGATCCGGATGATTTGTCGCATCGTCTCATCCAACCGACCAATTTGACCCGTCGCTTGTCCTGCCGTATCAAGTTGCTGACGTAATGAAGGATCGACCATCGCAGAACCGGGATTCAACATCAGGCACGCACCGAGCGACGTCTCACTCTCTCCCCACTGGATATATGTATGATAGCGATACAGTACGTCTTGCTCTAGCCGGAATGTCGCATACACTTGAACATCGTTAGTCTCCATCATGAAGCCTCCTATACTTTTATATATAACTTGATTATTTTACCATATAGAGGTTCTTATTTACTTCCTTTTATACATCAGGTCAATCAAAAAATGGAACTGACTCAAAAGTCAGTCTCTAC
>NZ_DFQK01000021.1:296520-297082 GCF_002377745.1 Exiguobacterium sp. UBA3491 | reverse complement strand
CATTCTTTTTTTGAGTCAGCCCCATGAACGATTTAGTTACGGACGAACAAGGCGACGCTCTCGACGTGTGTCGTATGCGGGAACATATCGACCGGTGTCACTTCGACGAGTGTATAACCGAGCTCTGTCAACAACTTCGCGTCACGCGCTTGTGTCGACGCATTACACGAGACGTAGACGATCCGCTTCGGTGCGACATCTGCTGCTGCACGTAAGAACTCTTCGTCACAGCCTTTACGTGGTGGGTCGACGACGATGACGTCCGGTTGAATACCCGCTTTGACGAGTGCTGGCATGACATTCTCAGCTGCACCGTACTCGAACGTCACGTTCTCGATACCGTTCGCTTGTGCGTTCCGGCGTGCGTCATCGATCGCTTGCGGTACGATCTCGATACCGTAGACGTGCTTCGCTTGTTTTGCGAGTGACAAGGAAATCGAACCGATTCCACAGTATGCATCAACGACTGTCTCATCTCCTGTCAACTGAGCATACTCGAGCGCTTTCGCGTAGAGTTTCTCTGTTTGCAGCGGGTTGACTTGGAAGAACGAATGCGGAGAGA
>NZ_DFQK01000021.1:295029-296474 GCF_002377745.1 Exiguobacterium sp. UBA3491 | reverse complement strand
CGAATGCGGAGAGATCTCATACGTCAAACCAGCGATTTGATCGCGAATGACGGACGGTCCGTACAAGACGACGTTCTTTTTCCCAAGAATGACGTTCGTATCATCCGGGTTGATGTTGTGCTGGATCGAAGTGACGTTCGGTAACGCCTTTAAGATTCCTTCGACGATTTTATCGATACCGCGAAGTTGTTTGACCTTCGTGACGAGAACGACCATCAACTCGTTCGTATGATAACCATGACGTGCCATGATATGACGAATGACACCTGCTTTTTTCTTCTCGTCGTATGCTGGGACTTTTAAGTCAGCGAGGACTTTACGAACCGCTTGGACAGCTTCATCGTTTTCTTTGTTTTGGATCAAGCAGTAGTCCATATCGATGATCCGGTGGCTTCGTTTTTGATAGAAGCCAGCCATCAATTTGTTTGATTGGAACGCGACTGGTACTTGTGCCTTGTTGCGGTAACCCCATGGATCTTCCATACCCATCGTCTCGTGGACCGGAATCTCAAGGCCTGCTAGGCGCGCGAAAGCGTCACGAACGCGGTTGTGCTTGAACTTGAGTTCTGCGTCGTATGACAAATGTTGCAATTGGCAACCGCCACACTGGTTGTAAACCGGGCAAGGTGGCTCGACACGATCGGCACTCTTCGTCTTTTGACGGATGATGCGACCGAATCCGTAAGACTTCGTCGTTTTCGTGATCTTGATCTTGACCTGTTCCGTTGGCAATGCACCCGGGATGAAGACCGTATATCCATCGATGCGCGCGACCCCTGACCCTTCATGTGTCAGGTCGACGATCTCAACGACGTGTTCATCGTTCTTTTGTACTGGAATCATGAATATCCTCCTTAAAAACCTCGCTTCACGCGAGGTTCGTTTCTGCTTCTTGAAGTTGTGTATTGATTTGTTCCATCTCTTCGATCCGGAACTTTGGTGTCATGACTTCGAAATGAGAGCGAAGATTCGTCATCTCGCCTTCGCAGATGCCGCCAAACTCACCATCAATGTTCAAACTCATCTCTGATGTATTCTTCATGCGGACGAATGAGGTCGTGACATGCTCGATGCAAGGGTCCGAGAAATGATCCCCTTTTAAAGCAAGACGCATGACACGAATCAATTCGACGAGATTACATTTCTTCAGGATGAAGAGATCAAATCGCCCATCGTTAAGTGACGCGTTCGGTGACAACTTCTCGAATCCGCCGACAGAGTTCGTATTGGATGTCAAGAACAGCATGACTTCTCCTTTGAATATACCCTTTTCATGCTCCAGTTCGACATATGTTGGTCGGATTTGCGGAAGTTTCTCCATCCCTTTGACATAGTACGCGAGCTGTCCAAGTGCCGTCTTCAGCTTCGAAGGCACTTCGTACGACAGTTCTGTCATGATGCCGCCACCAGCGATGTTGATGAAGTAATGGACGCCTGTCGAACCT
>NZ_DFQK01000021.1:247099-295011 GCF_002377745.1 Exiguobacterium sp. UBA3491 | reverse complement strand
CCGGCATCGTATGTCCCGTGCAGATAACATCCATCGCCCCTTCGATCGTCAACGGAATACGCATCGCCCGACCAAAGTCATTCGTCGTTCCAACAGGTAATACACCAAGCTTTGGACGTTTGCTATAAGCTGCCATTCCACTGATCACTTCATTCAACGTACCATCGCCGCCTGCAGCAACGACAAGATCAAAGTCTGCTTCGCATGCTCGTGCTGCTTCATACGTTGCATCACCGACCGCTTTCGTCGAGTAGACAGATGTCTCATAACCCGCTGCTTCGAGTCGGTCGAGGATATACGGTAAGTTTCGTTTAACCATCTCTTTCCCGGAAGTCGGGTTATAAATCACGCGCGCTCTAGGTCTCATAAGATTTTCTCCTTTTTGACTCAACCGTTCATTTGATACATAACTGTTTTATTTTACATGAACTCTCGAGACATTACAAAGCCAAAAAAGACAGCGTCCGTTTCTTCACCTCAGCGAGGGAGAGACAGACGCCATCTTAAGTGCAACTTATTTCAGTTTTTCGAGCTCTTCGTAGAAGAGTTGATCAAGGAGAGCAGGGTTTGCCATTCCTTTTGTTTTCTTCATGATCTGACCGATGACGAAGCCTTTCTTCCGATCACGTCCACCGAGTAACTCCTCGACGACGGCTGGGTTCGCTTCGAACATCTCGACGATGAGACCACGCAACAATCCTTCATCCGAAATTTGTGCAAGACCGTTTGCTTCAACGTATGCACGCGGCTCGACACCTTCTTCGATGACTGCCGTGAAGACTGGTTTGGCGATTTTCGAAGAAATCGTGCCGCTTGCGATCAAGTCGATCATCTCTGCCAAACGCGCTGGTGTCATCTTGACTGTTTCGAACGTTTCCGTCGATTTATTCAAGTGACCTTGGATCTCACCGACTGTCCAGTTGGCTGCTGCTTTTGGCTCTGCACCAGCTGCAAGTGTCGCTTCGAAGTACTCTGCCATTTCACGCGTGACCGTCAATTGTTTCGCATCATACGCTGAAAGACCGAGTTCTTCTTGGTAACGAACACGGCGTGCGTCTGGAAGTTCCGGGATGCCGGCACGAATCGCTTCTTTCCAATCGTGATCCAATACGAGCTTGACGAGGTCAGGCTCTGGGAAGTAACGATAGTCCGACGCCCCTTCCTTGACACGCATGAGGACGGTTTGTTTTTTCGTCTCATCGAAACGGAGTGTTTCTTGACGCATCACACCACCAGCAAGCAGTAACTTGCGGTGACGATCTTCTTCAAACTCAAGACCCTTTAAGACATTTCCGAACGAGTTCAAGTTCTTGAGCTCTGTTTTCGTACCGAACTTCTCTTGTCCGTATGGACGCACCGAGATGTTACAGTCGCAACGGAGTGACCCCTCTTCCATCTTGACGTCTGAGACGCCTGCATATTGCAAGACTTCCTTGAGACGTTCGAGGTAGGCGACTGCGTCTTTCGGTGAACGCATATCCGCTTCACTGACGATCTCAATTAGCGGTGCGCCTGTCCGGTTGAAGTCGACGACCGAATGGTTGGCACCCGTGTGGTTCATCTTACCGGCATCTTCTTCCAGATGGACACGTTCGATTCGGAAGCGTTTCGTTTCGCCATCGACTTCCGCATCAATGTAGCCATCAAAGCCGATTGGTTGATCAAACTGCGAGATTTGATACGCTTTTGGCGTATCCGGATAGAAATAGTTCTTCCGGTCGAATTTTGTTTGATCAGCTACTTGGCAGTTGAGCGCCATCGCTGCACGAACGGCGAGTTCGACGGCTTTTTCGTTGATTTTCGGCAAGACGCCCGGGTGTCCAAGACAAATCGGACACGTTTTCGTATTCGTCTCTGCGCCATATTCCCGCGCACAACCACAGAACATCTTCGTGTTCGTGCTCAGTTCGGCGTGGACCTCGATCCCGATGATCGTTTCAAAGTTCATGATACATTCGCTCCTTATAACTTCGGAAGCGCGAATCCACCTGTCGCAAGCTCAAACGCATGCGCAGCGCGATAGATCGTCGCCTCATCGAAATGTTTTCCAATGATTTGTAAGCCGACCGGAAGACCGTCGACGAATCCAGCTGGAACCGAGATCGCTGGGACACCTGCTAAGTTAATCGGAATCGTCAAGATGTCATTCGCATACATCGTGACCGGGTCATCGAGCTGTGCACCGAGTTCGAATGCTGGTGTCGGTGCTGTTGGTCCGATGATGACGTCATAGTTCGCAAGGACATCGTCGAAATCCTTTTTGATCAACGTCCGAGCTTGTTGTGCTTTTTTATAGTAGGCATCGTAGTAACCAGAGCTGAGCGCATACGTTCCGAGCATGATCCGGCGTTTGACTTCGTCTCCGAATCCTTGTGAACGGGAATACTTGAAGACATCTTCAAGTGCGTCCGCTTCCGCGCGGACACCGTAACGAATACCGTCAAAGCGCGCAAGGTTTGATGATGCTTCTGATGAAGCGAGTAAGTAGTACGTCGCAAGCGCATATTTCGAGTTCGGGAGTGAGACTTCGTCAACCGTCGCACCGAGTGCTTCGAGTTTTTGGATCGCTTCACGGATGTTGGCTTTGACGCCTTCACTGACACCCTCGCCGAAGTATTCTTTCGGAACAGCGATCTTCAGACCTTTGATATCACCAGTCAACGCTTGTGTATAATCCGTTGCTGCAACGTTCGCAGACGTCGAATCCATCCCACAGTGTCCTGCGATCGCGCTCAAAAGATACGCGTTATCTTCGACTGTTCGGGTCAACGGACCAATTTGGTCAAGCGATGACGCGAACGCAACGAGACCAAAACGTGAGACGAGACCGTAAGTCGGTTTCAACCCAACGACACCACAATAGGCAGCCGGCTGACGAATCGAACCACCTGTATCCGAACCGAGGCTGAACAAGACTTCGCCTGCTGCGACAGCAGCTGCTGAACCACCCGAAGAACCGCCTGGAACGTGTTTCGTATTCCATGGATTGCGAACCGGTTTGTACGCTGAGTTCTCGTTTGAAGAACCCATCGCGAACTCATCCATGTTCAATTTCCCGATCGTGATTGCCCCTGCTTCATGCAGACGCTCGACGACCGTCGCATCATGTGCTGGTACGAAGTTCTCAAGGAATTTCGAACCACATGTCGTCGTCATTCCTTTCGTGACGATGTTATCCTTGACGCCGATTGGAAGACCAAACAGTGGGTTCGCTTCGTGTTTCGCGACATCATCCATTCGTTTCGCTTGCTCGAACGCTTCTTCATTCAATGAGAGAAACGCACCGATTTTTCCGTCGACGCGGTCGATTTGATCAAAGGATTCCTTGACGAGTTCAGAAGCTTTGACTTCGCCATCCTGAATGAGTGTGTGTAATGTTTTGACACCATGTTCAAAAAGTGACATCGGGTCATTTCCTCCTTATTCGAACACCGCTGGGACGCGGACTTGTCCGTCTTCCCAATCGGGTGCGAGTCGTTCTACTTCCGTACGCGGAAGTGATGGACGTACTTCGTCCTTACGTAGGACGTTCTTTAAATCGAGGACATGAGTCGTCGGTTCGACGCCTGTCGTATCGAGTTCATTTAATTGTTCAGCGAACCCAAGAATCTTCTCGAGTTGTCCTGTGAATTGTGCTACTTCTTCATCTGTCACGGCAAGGCGTGCCAAATGCGCCACGTGGCGGACTTGCTCCTCATTAATCTTTGCCATGTCATTCCACCTCCGGAACTTTTGCGATATATTTTACACTATTTCTAATCATAGCACTTTTCGTCCAGACAAAAAAGACGATGGTGCATCGGGGGGAGGTCCGCACCATCGTCCTTATAGGGGTAGCAAAGCTTCCGGGCGGAAAGCTTCTAGTTATGAAATACCCGGTTTAAATCAGACGAAACAAAAATACTGAATATTCATACTAAGACATCAACAAGCAGATAGACATTGAAGACGATGACGATCGAGACAATGATCCAGGACAACGCGTTCATGAACCGACTGTTCCGATGTTCTCCCATGTACCGCTCACTTGCTGTCGCCCGAATCAAGGGAATCAACGCAAACGGAATCCCGAACGATAAAGCAACCTGACTGAGGACAAGTGCCCGTGTCGGATCAAAACCGGAGAAAAGTAACAAAATCGCCGGTAACATCGTCACGGTCCGGCGAACGAACAGTGGCAGCTGGAGATGGAGGAAGCCGCGCATGATCGCGTCCCCCGACATCGTCCCGACGCTTGATGAAGCGAGACCTGATACGAGTAAGGCAATCGCAAACAGATACGGCGCGATGCCACCGAGCGTAACATGTAGTCCTTCATAAATTTCTTCAAGCGAACCGGCTTGATACTTCGTGTCGTAAAAGACGCTGGCCGCGATGACGAGCATCGCTCCGTTGACTGCTCCGGCAATCAACATCGCACCCCAAATATCGAAGCGTTGGATCCGTAGCAACGGCATCTTGTTCGCAACATGCCCCATCCGTCGTTTCGTTAAATCGGAATGGAGATAGATCGCATGCGGCATGACGGTCGCTCCAAGCATCCCGGCAGCAAGGACGATGCTCGACGTACCTTCGAATCCCGGTAACAACCCTGCCGATAAATCTCGGAACACCGGATGGACTTCAAATACTTCAATCGCAAAAGCCGCTGCGATGATTAAAACAAGAACGGCGATGACGGCTTCGAAATGACGGAGTCCCTTTTGCTCGAATCCGAGGATGACGAATGATAGGACTGCCGTCAACAATGCCGCCATCCGTAAATCGATCGCAAACAGTAAATGAAATCCGAGTGCGGCTCCGACGAACTCGGCGAGATCGGTCGCCATCGCGACGAGCTCCGCTTGTACCCAGTAGAAGAAGCGATAGACCGGCGACAACTCCTCCCGGATCACCTCCGCTAAACTGAGATTGCTGACGATTCCAAGTTTGGCTGATAGGAACTGAATGACGACCGCCATCAAGTTCGAGGCAACGATGACCCAGAGCAATAAGTAGCCATACTGGGCACCTGCCGTCATGTTCGTCGCGAAGTTTCCCGGATCAAGATACGCGACGGCAGCGACGAACGCCGGTCCGATATATGTCCGTTTTCTTGGTAAATCTTGTGTAAGTGGCTGTGTCGCCATCTCGTTCACCTCACTTTTTGTTTTCATTATACGCTTATTTTGCGCAAGTGCAACAAATATGTTTATGGTAAATAATAACGTATCAAGTAAATAAAAAAGGGGTGTCTCCTTTACTCAGGAAACACCCCTCTCCGTTATTTAGACGATTTTCCGCTCAGGCTCTGCACCTTTTAGCTGCGCTTGTACTTGATCGAACTCATCATAGATCGCTTGACTCGGTTCCTTCGTCACAAGACTACCGATGACGAGCGCAATCGTTGAAGCGATGAAAGCTGGAATCATCTCGTACATTTCCGAAATGTACGATGGTAATCCGGCGACGTTCTGATTGATGAGAATCCAAGCGATGACGACGACGGATCCCGTAATCATCGAAGCAAGTGCTCCGGTCTTGTTCATCCGCCGCCATAGTAGGCTGAACAGCACGACTGGACCGAACGCTGAACCAAAGCCAGCCCACGCATATCCGACGAGCGTCAGAATCGACTTCTCTGCACCAAACGATAAGAGAATCGCTAGAAGCGCCACGACGAGAACCATCAAGCGTCCCATGATCATCAATTCACGATCTGAAGCATCGCGTTTAAAGAAACGGTGATAGAAATCATTCGTTGCCGCACTTGAAGAAACGAGCAGCTGCGTCGAAATCGTCGACATGATCGCAGCAAGTAAGGCTGCAAGCAACAACCCTGTAATGAACCCTGGGAAAAGGTCACGTGATAATTGAATGAAGACATTCTCTGGATTTTTTAATCCTGCACTTTGTTGCGTGTAATAGGCATATCCGATCAAGCCCGTCACCATTGCACCAACGATCGAGAACGTCATCCAAATCATCCCGACACGACGCGCCGACTTCATCTCATGTAAGTTACGAATCGCCATGAAACGAACGATAATATGCGGCTGTCCAAAATATCCGAGTCCCCACGCGAGAAGCGAGATGATACCGATCGTCGTCGTCCCTTTGAACAGTTCCAGTTTCGAGCCGCCTGTCGACCGGATCGTCTCGAGTGTATCGTTGATCCCACCACTTAAAGTCAGCGCGACAGCTGGTACGATCAGCAATGCGATGACCATGATCATCCCTTGCACGACGTCCGTCCAACTGACGGCAAGGAAACCACCGAGGAAGACATACGCAATGACGACGCCTGCGAGAATCCAAAGACCTGTTGTATATTCAAGACCAAAGACAGCTTCGAATAAACGACCACCTGCGACAAAACCACTTGATGCGTACATTATAAAGAATATTAAAATAACTCCAGCTGAAACGGTACGCAAAACACCACTTTTATCGTGGAATCGTTTTTCAAAGTAATCGGGAATCGTGATTGCATCCCCTGCATGTGCCGTATACGCACGCAGACGAGGCGCGACGAGTAACCAGTTGGCATAAGCGCCAAGTAATAATCCGACGACAATCCATCCACTGGACAGACCAGTTGCATACATCGCACCCGGTAAACCCATCAACAGCCACCCACTCATGTCACTTGCTCCTGCAGAGAGCGCCGTGACGACGGGACCGATCGTACGTCCTCCAAGCATATAGTCATTCATGTTCTTCGTCCGATAATACGCAATGACGCCAAGTGCGACCATCAGGCCGAGATATAGCAAAATCGCGAACCACATTCCGTTCATCCTTGCTCCCCCTTTTTCCGTGATATAAGAAAAACGGGTGTGCAGGTCGCACACCCGTTTCGTCTATTAAACACCATTTCAGAACATTTCTGAAGTAGTTTTTGCTTGAAGATGTAAAGTCAAGTAATCCGGTCCGCCCGCTTTCGAATCCGTACCTGACATGTTGAACCCACCAAATGGTTGGTAGCCAACGATTGCGCCTGTGCAACCCCGGTTGAAGTAGAGGTTACCGACGTGGAAGTTCGCACGTGCGTACTCTTGATTCGTCCGGTCTTGCGTGATGACAGCACCTGTCAATCCGTATTCCGTGTTGTTTGCGATATCGATTGCTTCTTTGAAATCTTTCGCTTTCGTGAAGGCGACGACTGGTCCGAAGATTTCTTCTTGCATCAAACGATCCGTTGGTTGAACGTCCGCGACGACTGTCGGTGAGACGAAGAATCCTGTTGAATCGTCAGCCGTACCACCTGCGACGATGCGTCCTTCTTCTTTTGCAACGTCGAAGTACGACGTGATTTTCTTGAAGGCTGCTGCATCGATGACTGGTCCGACATTGTTTGAGACATCCGTCGGGTTACCGATGCTGAGTTTGTTTGTGTTCGCGACGACTTTTTCGAGCAACTCGTCATAGACAGAGTCGAGTGCGACGACACGTGAACAAGCTGAACATTTTTGACCTGAGAATCCGAATGCCGCTTTCGTGATCATGTCCGCTGCATAATCGAGGTCAGCCGACTCATCGATGACCATCGTATCTTTTCCGCCCATTTCTGCGATGACGCGTTTGAGCCAGATTTGACCTTCGTTCAGTTTTGATGCCCGCTCGTTGATGCGAAGACCGACATCACGTGATCCTGTGAAGCTGATGAAACGTGTTTTCGGGTGATCGACGAGATAGTCGCCGACTTCTGCACCTGAACCAGGTACGAAGTTCAAGACGCCTGCCGGAAGACCAGCTTGCTCCATGACTTCGACGAATTTCGCCGCGACGACCGGTGTCGTCGATGCGGGTTTCAAGAGGATCGGGTTCCCTGCTACGATCGCTGCGACTGCCGTTCCAGCCATGATCGCGAGCGGGAAGTTCCATGGTGAGATGATGACACCGACACCGAGTGGAATATAATCGTAACGGTTGTATTCGCCTGGACGACTCTCGACTTTTTTGCCGTCTTTTAAGACGAGCATCTGACGTGCGTAGTATTCGAGGAAATCGATTGCTTCTGCTGTATCCGCATCGGCTTCGTTCCATGGTTTCCCAGCTTCTTTGACGAGGTAGGCAGAGAACTCATGCTTCCGCTTACGGATGATGTTCGCTGCTTTGAATAGGACGTCCGCACGTACAGACGGATTGACGAATTTCCATGTTTCGAAGGCTGTGACTGCTGCTTGCATCGCTTCTTCTGCATGTTCCTGTGTCGCTTTTGAGACACGTCCGACGATCTCTTCTTTGTTGGCCGGATTGACGGAGACGATTTTATCTTCCGTCGTCACATGTTTTCCACCGATGACGAGCGGATAATCTTTGCCGAGTTCTTGCGTGACGAGTGCAAGTGCCTCTTCGAACGCTTTCTTGTTTGCTTCTTGTGAGAAGTCCGTGAATGGTTCGTGTTTGTACGGAATCATCTCTATTCCCCCTTTAATCTCTACTTTAAATCGCTTACATTCTCCATTGTACAGAAGCATGAGTCCGCTTACAATTATTCTAGTCAAAAAAATAAAGGAGCGACCGATTCGGTCTCTCCTCGTTCCTCTATCATTCCTTCGCTTGTGAAAAAACAATCTCTTCGTTTTCGATCGAGACTTTGACGTCTTGTCCTTGGAATAACCAGTAATCTTGGTCAGATACGACGAAATGAATACCGTCGACGACTTCCTCGACCGCTGCCCGTTCGACTTCTTCCATATGAACGCCGACGGAGAAACCTTGCGTTAAATCCGTTGATCCACCATATTTTGCGAAAAAGCGAATCGTATCGCCCGATTGTGCTTCCATCTCATTTTTAAAGTATTGCAATGCCTCGTCTGTAATATGAATTTTCATACCTATCACTCCCCTTTCGTTTAGTGTACCGATATCCTACTCAAAAAAGCGAATTTCCTGTATGGTAGAGACAAGATTAGCTATGAAATCATCACGGAACACCCATCTAGGAGGAATTCGAATGAAACGATCGCTCGTAGTGTTGCTTGCGACCAGTCTCGTACTCGTCGGTTGCGGAAACGATTCCCCGTCTTCTACAAATACCCAATCCCCGAAGACGACGGAAACGAAACAACAGAAGGCTGAACAAGCCGTTCTCGATATCTATCAAACCTATGAAAAAACGCTCGGTCAATCGGGACGAGCAGATGCGAAAGACCTCGCATCGATTGAATATACAGGTGACGCAAAACAACTTGAACCCCTCGCCGTTGGTGCGAAGAACTTGAACGTCATTCCCGGTAAAATCGTCAAGTCGTTCCAAAAGGGTGACGTCGCTTATATCATCCATGAATTCAAGGATGCGAAGGGATCCATTCTCCCGAACCGCGGATCGAAGCTGTTATTGAAGAAAGACGATGAATGGAAGATCGTTCTGACACCGACGACGTTCGACCCGGCCGTCTTCTCGACGCTTGGTGACCTATTCACTGGGTTTAACGCCGATGAGTATGGTGTCAATGCGAAAGCAGCAGACGAAATCGGGAAAACGGATGAAAAAGAACAGGATGCCGTCTTCTCTCGCGTCAATGCACAAACGGATTATATGGCGCTTGAGATGAACAGTAACATTCTGATGATTTACGGTGAGGCGCTGAAGAATGAAGGAAACCCAGAGACGCTCGTTGATTACTATCAAGACTATGCGGATTGGTATGAGGACGAACAGCCTCTCCTCATGAAGACGGCGAAAGCCGGTACGGATTATGAGAAGTACTTGATCGCACTCGATCCGTTAAAAGAAAGCCTTCAAAAGAAGCTTGAAAAATATGCGGATCAATTAAACATGGAATTAGGATAAGGAGGAATTTTTCATGCAAGCACCAACATTCACCCTTCCAAATGCACAAGGAGAACCAATCTCCCTTGAGGATTATCGTGGAAAAAAAGTCGTACTTTATTTCTATCCAAAGGATTCAACGCCGGGTTGTACGACCGAGGCATGTGATTTCCGAGATGCGACGCAAGCTTTTGAAGAGAACAACACCGTCATTCTCGGCGTCTCCGCCGATAGCCAGAAGCGTCATCAGAACTTTATCGCGAAATACGAATTACCGTTTCAATTATTATCAGATGTCGATCACGAAGTCTGTGAACAATATGGCGTCTGGCAATTAAAGAAGAACTACGGTAAGGAATATTATGGAATCGTACGCTCGACTTTCTTAATTGATGAATCCGGTGAAATCGTCAAGGAATGGCGTAGTGTGAAAGTAAAAGATCATGTCGCAGAAGCACTTCAATACGTACAAGAACGGAAATAATTCGAAGAACCAGTTGAATCATCCAACTGGTTCTTTTTGTATGTGCAGATTATTAATATTTCTAATTTTATCCTTACATAAAAATAATTTCATGTAAGAAAACGTTGGTATCACACACAAATTTAATGATTTTGAAATAATCTGAAAATATCCTATTGATTTTTCTGAATATTGTATTTATTATTGATAACAAGTTGATCCGGTGCTTTCCATAGCTTAAGAATAAAAGGCGATGACCCCTCTTATTTTTAGTCGGACACCGGATCGCTATCCTATCGGTTCTTATCGTTTCACCATATATATCTATTTCTTTTGGGAGGGATTTACTTTATGAAGAAGAAAAAGGCACTCGCACTCGTCGGAGCACTGACAATCGCTGGATCAAGTCTTGCGGCATGTTCGACGACAGATGAAGGTAAAAAAGAAGGCGGCTCGACGTCAGGCGACAAAACTTCAGACAAACAAGTCTTGAACTTAACGAGCGGTTCAGACATTCCGGCTCTTAGCCCGACAGTCGCAACGGACTCTGTATCCTTCACGGTATTGAACAACGTTCAAGAAGGTCTGTTCCGTCTTGACGAGAATCAAGAAGCGACACCAGGTGTTGCTGAGAGTGTGGATGTTTCGGAAGATGGACTTACATACACGTTCAAACTTCGTGATTCAAAATGGTCGGATGGCAGCGATGTCACAGCAAAAGACTTCGAATATGCGTGGAAACGCGTCCTCGATCCGAAGAGCGGTTCGCAATATGCGTATATCATGTATATCATCGACGGTGCGGAAGCGTACAACACGGGTAAAGGGAAAGCAGATGACGTTGCAGTTAAAGCGGTCGACGACAAAACACTCGAAGTCAAGTTGACGCAACCGGCTGAATACTTCAAATCATTGACTGGTTTTGGTTCATTCATGCCGCTCAAGCAAGAATTCGTCGAAAAACAAGGGAAAAACTTTGCGACGAAGCCGGATACATTCCTCTACAACGGACCATTCACTCTCTCGGATTGGAAGACGGAAGTCGGCTGGAGCTTTAAGAAGAACGACCAATACTGGGATAAAGACAACGTCAAGCTCGATGACATCAACTTCAAGATCGTTAAGGAAGTCTCAACGAGCGTCAACCTTTACGAAAAAGGTGATGTCGACCAAGTCGGTCTGACGAGTGAGTTCGTTGATCAGTACAAAGATAGCAAAGAGTTCGATACGCGTCTTGATGCATCAATGTACTACATCCAAATGAACTTCAAGAATGAACTCTTGAAAAACAAGGATATCCGTAAAGCGATCGATTCGGGATACGATAAAGCGCAGATGGCGAAAGTCCTCTTGAACAACGGTTCGATCCCTGCATACTACTACGTACCAAAAGACTTCGCAAAAGGTCCAGACGGTAAAGACTTCCGTGACGGAAACGAAGGCTTCGGTTCATACGACGCTTCTTCAGCCAAAGCATCGTTCGAAAAAGGTCTCAAAGAAGTCGGTAAGAAATCGGTGAAACTCGAGCTTCTTTCGTACGATGATGACAACTCGAAGAAAATCTCTGAGTACCTCAAAGGCGAGTGGGAGAAAAACCTTCCAGGTCTTGAAGTCACGATCAAACAACAACCGTTCAAAAACAAATTGGATCTTGAATCAAAAGGTGAGTTCGAACTATCCTTCGCAGGATGGGGACCTGACTACCAGGATCCGATGACGTTCCTCGATATGTGGGTAACGGGTGGGCCATACAACCGTGGTAAATACACAAGCGATAAGTATGATTCGCTCATCAAATCGGCTCAAAAAGAAGTCGATGCAGCGAAACGTTGGCAGTCACTGAAAGATGCTGAGAAAACACTCCTTGAAGATGATCAAGCCATCTCAGTCATGTACCAACGTGGAGCATCCTTCCTACGTAAACCGTATGTCAAAGGAATCGTCAACCACAAAGTTGGTGCCGATACTTCGTACAAATGGGCTTCCATTGAAGGAAAATAAGTTATACCCGAAGACCAGATTCGCTGACGAGCGTGTCTGGTCTTTTTTTCCATATGAGCCGTTTGTCCTATTTTTCTGAATAGAATTAAAATTTCGTGTCATTCTGTTTTCATTTCCATGACTTCCATTTATACTAAGCAAAGAATCCGATTCACTTTATTTACAATATTTTGCGGGAATTATTTATAGTTAATGGAAATGTACCGATATATCTAATACAGAGGACTTTTGCCTCAATATTACATCGAACTAGGAAGGAGGACTCACTCATGAAGCAACGTGTACTTACGAGTCAACAGAGTTATACAGAAGAGCAGCTTGAGATGATTGAAGCCATCCGTGCGGTCGGTGAACTCATCCAGGATCGTCCACGCCGCACTGTCTATCGCCGTTATGCTCTCGTGAATGACTGGCCTCAGCCAGAAAACATCATTCGTCAATTCGGTTCATGGCCAGAAGCCTTATCGGCTGCTGGATACGAGTGGAATGTCGATCAACAGCCGGAGGAACTCGAGCGGGCACCTAAATACACGAAAGACGAGATCTTAAAGTCATTCGAACGGTATGCACAAGACGTCGGCTCGACGATCACGCTTAAAAAGTATCAAATGTGGCGTAAATCCGTCCATCATGCCCCGAGTCACTATCACATCGTCAAGATGTTCGGTTCATGGCATGACGCCTGTACCGCAGCAGGACTCGAAGCAAGTGTCACCTATTCAAAAGCTGAACTTGCTGCTTCCCTGCGTCAAGCAATCGAAGAAGTTGGCTTCTCCCTCTCCTTTGAAGCATATCGAGAATGGGCAAAGCGAAACAACAAACCATCGACGAAAGCCTTACTTCATCGCTATGGGTCTTGGTCAGCCGCGATCCATGCGATCGAAAACGAGATTCGCCTTAGTAAACAACAAGCCCAATGAACTTATACCTTCTTCAATCCTTCTCGTTCATTTGAACTGGAAGGATTTTTTACATCAAAAAAGAAGGTGACGCATCCGCCACCTTCTATTCGCTTCTTTAAATGACCTTCTCTTTCCACTCCTGATACGATGCGACACGATCGCGTCCTTGGAACTTGGCACCGACGTACATCGCCCGGTCCGCATTTCGAATCAGACTCGCAAGATCCCCAAGTTCCTTTAACGTATCGATTCCGATACTTGCTGTGATTTGAAGGGTGTGACCTTCAACTAAAATAGGATGCGCATGTAACGTCTCACGAATCCGTTCTGCAACGATTTGTGCGGAATCAAGATCCGTATTTGGTAGCAAGATGACGAATTCCTCTCCCCCGTAACGCGCAACGAGATCCGTGATTCGTGTTGCTTGCATCAATAACTTCGCGACTTCAAATAAAACGACATCTCCGACTTCATGACCATACGTATCATTGATTTGTTTAAAGTGATCCAAATCAATCATCAATGCAGAGAACGGATACAGATCGCGTTGTTTAATACGACGATCGCCCCACTCTTGTAGCGCACGATAGTTTGGCAATTTTGTCATCGCATCTGTTCGACTATCCGTCAGTAACCGTTCTCGCTCGTGCGCTCGTTCAACGGCCCACGATAGAACACGTAAAGCACGGTATAACTCGTATCCGAAATCCTTCGTGAACTCTCCACTCGCATGGGACGCAAGGAATAAGGAGCAGTTAATCGTCTCCGTCGCCTCCGGTTGGATGAAGAGGACAGACTGTGTTTCTTCTGGCAGACAATCGTACAGACGAATATCCCATTCCTGTTGCATGCCGTAAAGAAGGACTTCTTCTTTTTCGATGATATCTTCAATGATTCGTCCTTCGACATGATCCGCTTTTAACTTTCGTCCATCCTTCAACGAATAGTAGACAGTCTGCTTGCCTTCTTCAAAATCAAACTTAATCCAAGCGATATCCGGTTTGACGAATTGGTTGAGCTGTCGCAGATATCGCTCGATGATGAACTGTGCATCGCCGTCCTTCCAAGCTGCTTCTTTCAATCGCTCGATTTGCTCCCAATGTTCGATACGATCAGACGCTTCGACCGAACTCCCGAGTGCTCGTTTGATGATGAACAATGCAAATGCTGCCATGACGAGTCCACTATTCCCATTCCCTTGGACGACGAGTGTACTGAAGATCCCATATAACAGTTCTGCCGTGATGACAACTGCTTCAAAGCGTAAGAGCTGGAACATGACGTCACTCGGAATGTTTTCTCCGAGAAGAAATCGAGATAACTGGTATTGTAACAAGAGTACGATCCAAAGGATCGCGACCATCGCTAGTAACGGAACGATGTTTTCTGTCAACAGGAATGCGTCTCCGTGTGTTCCACCTAGGGCATTATAGGCAAGACCTGCTGGCACGATCAGAAACAACTCGAGCGCGACATTGAACGGATAGTTGTGCAACATCCGACGACGTCCGATCGGCGTATGGATCGTCCGCAACTGATAGATGAGCATCGTCAGTTGACCGACGAAAATCGCTGATAACAAACCATATGATAAGAACGTGAAGAGAACAAATCCAAAATGAAAGGTAAAACTCATATGACGACGGCGGACAGGATCGATGACGAAAATCGTCGACAAGGCGGTAATCAATAAGAACGTAAACAAATCGATGCTGAGATTATAATCCTTTGACTTCGCAAAAAGATCGATGCCAATGACGATTACGAAAAAAACGACCCAGCTTCGGAGGAGATATTGTTGAAAACGACGCACAAAACATTCCCCTTCCTCTTAAGTATATATTTGTATATTAATGGAAATCGATATGTCCATTATTCTACTTTTCAAGCAAAATGTCGAACTTCGATAGTATGCTTTGATACAATTGATGTGAGGTGATATTTTTCATGACAAACACATTCACGCAACATGCATTTGATACATTTCAGATTGATGGATTAGAACCCCGGATGAAGGCGATTCGTGAACGGATTCAGCCTGTCTTCCGCGACATCGGTCAAGAAGTCGCACCTGACTTGACAGTCGCAACAGCAGAAGATGTCCATGTCCACATCGCGCAACATGCTCGGCGGAAGGTCAATCCTCCGAAAGATACATGGATGGCATTCTCACCCGATAAACGTGGATATAAAAAACATCCGCACTTCCAAGTCGGTCTATTTGATGATCACTTGTTCATTTGGCTCGCTTATATTTATGAGTTACCGAACAAACAATAATATGCATCAAAACTGTTACAGCATACGGAACTGCTGACGACTCTTCCGGATGATTTCGTCGTTTCTTATGACCATATGAAAAAAGACGCGGTTCCTGTTCACGCGACGGATCTTCAAAAAGGTTTACAACGTTTCCACGACGTCAAAAAAGCAGAGTTCCTTGTCGGTCGCCATATTCCGGCAGAACAAGTTCATCAACTGTCACGCGAAGAATTACTCGAAATAATTCGAAATACCTATTCACATCTCGTACCACTCTATAAAACGATTAAATAAAAAGGATGGCCGAATCGGTCATCCTTTTTCGTTAGTTATATTTTACTAGAATTGACATGACTTGTGTACGGTCGGAATTTAAATTTAGATAAATGTTGACCTGTTTCGAGGAAACAGTCATGACGTTGAATGTTTTATCGAGTTTCGCTGTCGGATATGCTTTTTTAGCTTCTTTGACCGTCACCGTCCGTTTGATTTGCTTTGGATCATAGACGATGGCGCTAACTTTAGCTTTTGTGTCCTTCACACCATACGTTGAACAGTAATGTAGGGAGCGATCTGCTGAAGCAAGACCATTTCCACTTTGACACCAATTGGAGTTCCTTTCCCCTTTGTACGCTTTATGTACTTGTGCAAGTGTCGTTTTTTCAAGTACGACTTTTCCATCGAGTGAGCGCGCTTGTTTCGCTTGTGTTTGAATTTCTTGAAGCCATTTGACGTCTGATTGTTTTGATGCCTCGACCGGTTGCTGTTTATATGAAGTTCCTGACACGATGCTGACAGTGAGAGCGGCAGTTAAGATGATTCCTAAAACTTGTTTCATGATGATGTCCTCCCCGGTGCCTGTAAAAAGGCGTTGATAATAAACTCATTCCCCTATTTCAAAAAATTATTCAGTTTTTACAGTTTTTTTTTGGGAACTTATATTTATTTTTATGAAGAGAAATAAAAAAAGAACCTAGTGCCCCTAGCACTAGGTCTTTCCTCATTTCTTATGCATCTTAAACTCTAAGAACAACTCATTGTAATGCGCGAGCATCTTCTTCCCGAGGTTCTCATAGACTTCAAGCGTATCAGTGACTTGTTTATCAGGATAGAATCGTTTATCCGTCCGAACCGACTTGTCGAGTAACTTTAAGCCTTCTTTGTTCGGTGTCGAATAACCGACGTAGTCCGCATTTTTCGCTGAAATATCTGGGCGTAACATGAAGTTGATGAACTGATGTGCTCCCTTGACGTTTTTAGCTGTCTTTGGAATGACGATATTATCGAACCAGACGTTTGAGCCTTCTTTTGGAATGACGTAGTCAAGTTTGTCGTTCTCACTCATGATCTCGTTCGCATCTCCAGACCAGACGACACCAAGTCCTGCTTCTTCGTTCGCAAGCAATAACTTGATTTCGTCCCCGACGATCGCTTTGACATTTGGCGTCAAACGCATCAGATTCGCCTTTGCTTCCTGTAGCTTCGACTCATCCGTCTCATTCAAGGAATAACCGAGACTGTTCAAACTCATACCTATCACTTCACGCGCACCATCGGCAAGTAGAATCTGGTTCTTCAGCTTCGGATCCCATAGATCCTTCCAGCTCGTCGGTTTTTTTCCGATCAAGTCTTTGTTGTAGACGATACCGACCGTTCCCCAAAAATACGGAATCGAATACTTATTTTTTGGATCAAAGGATAGATCCAAGAAACGTGAATCAATATTTTTGAGATTCGGGATTTTTTGATGATCAATCGGCAGGACGAGCTTCTCATCGATCATCTTTGCGATCGCATAGTCGGATGGGACGGCGATATCATACGTCGTTCCTCCCTGTTCGATTTTCGTCAACATCGCTTCATTCGAGTCGAATGTCTGATAGACGACCTTGATGCCGCTCTCTTTTTCGAACTGTTTGATCAGTGCCGGATCGATATAATCGCCCCAGTTATAAATGTTCAGGACATTCTTACCTGAATACCCTTGTGTCTCGTTTAACTGATTCAAGGTGAATAGGATGACACCCGAGATCAAGAAAATCGCGACGAATAATTGAATCAATTTTTTCAACGGTCATTTCACCTCCGGTCGCGAAAGCTTCGTAGCAGCTCGTTGGTTCAAGAAGTAGTAGCCGATGACGAGCAGGAATGTAAACAAGAAGATGACGGTCGACAACGCATTGATCTTCATCGAAATCCCTTGGCGGGCAAGTGAGTAGATTTCGACAGATAACGTCGTAAAGCCGTTTCCTGTCACGAAGAATGTCACCGCAAAATCGTCAAGTGAATACGTCAATGCCGTAAAGAATCCAGCAAAGATACCGGGTGTGATGTACGGCAAGACGACCTTCGTTAAGACATCCCAGCGACTCGCGCCTAAGTCACGCGCCGCATCGACGAGCGTTGGACTCATCTCCTGTAATTTCGGCAAGACGAGAATGACGACGATCGGTACCGAAAATGCGATATGAGAGAGTAAGACTGACGTAAAGCCAAGCTGGATTCCAAGCATCGTAAAGAAGATCAGAAACGATGCTCCGATGATGACATCAGGGCTGACGATCAAGATACTGTTGAGTGTCAACAACGACGTCTCGACACGTTTCTTGCGGACCGCCTGGATCCCGATCGCTCCGAATACTCCGAGAATCGTCGAGATTGCAGCTGACAACAACGCGATGACGAGTGTGTTCAAGACGATGATCAACAAGCGTGAATCTTGGAAGACTTCCTTGTACCAATCCCACGTGAACGAATCGAAGTTCGTCGTGTTATCAGCGCTGTTGAACGAATAGAATGCGAGATAGAAAATCGGAGCATACAAAATGATGAAGACACCGATCAAATAAAGATTTGCTAGTTTCAGACGTTTCATCAAGTCGTCGCTCCTTTCTTCCGTTTCGTACTTGTCAAGGCAAGGATGATTGCCATCGCGATGATGAGGAAGACGGCAATCGTAGCGCCCATGCCCCAGTTCTGTGTCACGAGGAATTGCTGTTCAATCGCCGTACCGAGCGTAATGACGCGGTTCCCGGCAATCAAACGCGTGATCATGAACAGTGACAATGCCGGAATGAAGACAAGCTGACAGCCTGATTTCACACCGTCAAGTGTCAACGGAAAGACGACACGACGGAATGTCGTGAAATTCGAAGCTCCGAGATCACGTGCCGCGAAGACGAGAGATGGGCTCAGTTTTTCTATCGCGTTAAAGATCGGTAGGATCATGAACGGAATGAAAATGTAAACCGAGACGAAGACAAAACTGAAATCGGTAAACAGGATTTGCTTCCGTCCGATTCCGATCGCTTCAAGCGTTTGATTTGCGAGACCATACGTACTGAACAATCCGATGAAGGCGTAGGTCTTCAACAATAAGTTGATCCACGTCGGCAAGATGACGAGCAACAGCCAAAGTTGTTTATGTTTCGTCTTCGTCAGCAAATAAGCCGTCGGATAACCGATCAAGAGTGAAAACAAGGTGATCAAAAAGGCATACCAGAACGAACTAAGCGTCATCGTTAGATACGTCGATGTGAAGAAGTTCCGGTAGTTCTCAAATGAGAAATTGCCATCAAGATCAAGGAATGAATAATAGACGACGAGCACAATTGGTGCGATGACGAATAAGGCGATCCAGAATAGATACGGGATGAGATACCAGTTACGTGATTTCTGCATCATAACACCCCGTCGTAGGATTCCAGACGCTTATCAAATTCTTCTTCCGTCTCGTTCAATCGCATGACGTGGATCGCTTCCGGATCAAACGTCAGACCGATTTGTTCACCAACCGTCGCTTTTTTCGTACTGTGGACGAGCCATTCGTTTCCGACTTCATCCATACAGGCGATTTCATAGTGCACCCCACGGAACAACTGTGAGTCGACCGTAACCTTTAGTTTTCCTTGTGTCACGTTCGTGATTTCAAGATCCTCGGGACGAATGACGATTTCGACCGGTTCGTTCAGCTCAAGACCGCGGTCAACACATTCGAATTCTTTTTCTGCGAACCAAACTCGATAATCTTCGATCATACGTCCAGGAATGATATTCGACTCGCCGATGAAGTCCGCGACGAAGCGGTTGATCGGTTCATCATAAATATCTGTCGGCGTTCCCGATTGTTGAATGACGCCGTGATTGAGAACGAAGATTTCATCTGACATCGCGAGTGCCTCTTCTTGGTCGTGTGTGACGAAGATGAACGTGATTCCAAGGCGACGTTGTAAGTCGCGGAGCTCATATTGCATCTCTGTCCGCAATTTCAAGTCGAGTGCCGAGAGCGGCTCATCAAGCAAGATGACTTCCGGTTCATTGACGATTGCCCGGGCAATCGCGACACGCTGCCGTTGTCCACCCGACATCTCGGTGATTTCCCGTTTCTCATAACCGGACAAGTTGACGAACTTCAATGCATCGGTCACACGTTGTGCGATTTCCGCTTCCTTCACCTTCTTGATCCGAAGACCAAAAGCAATGTTTTCGAAGACATTTAAGTGTGGGAACAGTGCGTAATCTTGGAAAACGGTATTAACTTGACGTTTGTTCGCCGGCACATCATTGATCCGTTTCCCGTCGAAGATAATGTCTCCCTCTGTCGCTTCCGAAAAACCGGCGATAAGTCGTAAGATCGTCGTTTTTCCGCACCCCGACGGTCCGAGTAACGTATAAAACTTTCCGCGTTCGATTTCAAAGCTGACTTGATCAAGAACGGTCTGATCGTCATAACGTTTCGTTACGTCCTTGAATTGAATGATCGTAGTATCTGCCAATCTAGTTCCTCCTTTATAGGTATGAGTCGGTTGCGGTCACGAGGACCTTTGTCTCTTGCATTGACTCATTGCGTAATTGATGAATTTCTGAAGCCTTATAGTAAAGTGTCTCCCCTTGCTTCGCTAAAAAAGACTGACGTCCGAGCATCAATGTGACGTTCCCCGCGAGCACATAGACAAATGTTTCCGCCCCCGACGGTTCATACGTCTTGAAGGCTCCCCCTGGCGCAAGTGTCAGCAGGACCGGTTCCATCTCTTTTTCATTCGATTCCGGAATGAGCCATGTGACATGATACCCTTGTTCTTCGTCCGCATATGTTGTGACATCTTCTTCTCCATAGACGACTTTTTGATTGAGTGCGTCCTCATCAAAGAAATCCTTCGGTGAGATGCCAAGGACTTCAAGGAGATGAAACAGTGTCTCGATCGATGGGGAACTGATTTCCCGTTCGAGTTGCGAGATGTACCCTTTACTCAGGTCTGTTCTTTCCCCGAGTTCCTCTTGCGTCAATCCCTTTTGAAGACGGAGGTTCTTGATTTTTTGTCCGATTGAGTACAATCGACGTCCTCCTCTCATCGGCTTAGTTTAGTATAAGATGACTAAAAGTTTACTAATCACGTACCGATTATAGCGTATTTCATTATTTAATCAACTAAAACGTTCGATATTTTTTAATGTTCATTTGACAGCGAGAGCGCTTACACCTACAATTATTATCAGGTACTAATTTTAGGAGGAACTTGTAATGCGGATTGCTTGGATCACTGATAGTACGACGATTTTACCGGATACGATCGCAAAGCGCGACGATCTCTCGGTTGTCCCTTTACTCGTCATGAAGGATGGCGAAAGTTTCATCGATGGGGTCGATGTAAATGCGGAAACCGTCTATAGCTGGATTGATGCAAAACATAAAGTGACGACGAGTCAACCTTCCATCGGTAGTTTTACCGAACACTACGAACGACTAAAAGAAGATTACGACATCGGTTTTGCTGTCCACCTGTCGAGTGAACTGAGTGGAACGTACAACGCTTCCGTCCAAGGCGCAGAAATTGCCGGCTTCCGCTTGATCGCGATTGATTCTCGTTGTGGGATTTATCCGGCTGGTCAGCTCTTAGCAGAGGCAATGGAGCTCGTCGAAGCGGGACACTCGATTGAATCCGTCGAACAGATCATTCTGGAGCGTCGCTTCGACCACCATATCGAATTCACTGTCGCGAACCTCGATCAATTGCAAGCCGGTGGACGGATCTCCTCGACGAAGGCATTCGTCGGTAACTTGTTGCAACTGCGTCCGTTGTTCCACTTCGAAGAAGGAAAGATCGTTCCATACCAAACCGTTCGGACGTTCAAAAAAGCCCATTCGAAGATTTTTGATCACCTTGTTTTGATTCTCGAGCGCGGTCAAGTGACGGACATCTCGTTGTTCCACGCGACAGCGTATGAACTGGCGCTCGATTGGAAAAATCGACTCGAAGCACAGTTCGACGTCCGGGTCCGAATCGATGATTTAACGCCGGTTCTCGGTTCACATACCGGAAACCCCGCCATCGGCATGTCCTTTTTGAACCCGACGCGTCGACCATGATGACTAATGAAAATGATTTTTGGGTAAACCTTCTTTAGAGAATAAAGGAGGTTTTTTGTTTGAAAAATAAATGGATTTGGCTTAACTGGGTCGGCTTCATCTTTACGATTGCTGTGAACGCCCTCGATGGTGGAAAGACAGGACGGATTTCTGACTCCATCTTTACGTTATTCAAACCGGCTGGTTATGCGTTCTCGATTTGGGGATTGATCTATACGATTTTACTCATTTGGTTGATTCTCCAAACGATCCCAAAATTCAAGGAACATGAACTGGCGAAAAAAATCGGACCATGGTTCCTGATCAGCTGTTTATTCAATGCTGGCTGGATTGTCTCATTCACCTTCGAATTGTTCGTCGTATCTGTCGTCGTCATCGTTGGTCTCTTGCTGTCATTAATCGTCATCTACTCGAAAATCGACCGCGAGACGAAAGGCTTACGCTTCAAGCTACCTTTCTCGCTTTATCTCGGCTGGGTATCGGTCGCAACGATCGCCGACATCTTCCTAACGATCAACGCAGAGGGCGTGACATCGTGGCTTGGAATCGGAGATGCCGGTTGGACGATGATTATGCTTGTCGTCGGTGTCATCGTCGCCCTTCTCTTCATGTTCGCAAACCGCGATCCGATTTATCCGCTCGTCTTCGTCTGGGCGTACATCGCAATCAATTTCGAGTCGGATAACGGTCTCGTCGATACGGCGGTTCTCGGTAGCGTCGTCTTATTGTTAGCCGGGTATATCTTCCTTCTTGTACGGATGCGCCGTCGAGTCAGCGTGAGCAAGTGACGTTCCTTTCTCATTCGAACGGCGTATACTAGAGAAAAGGAGTGAATGACCATGAACATCACATTTACACCATCTGCTCAGGAACGAATCAATCAATTACGCGGTGAAGTATCCGGTCAACTACACCTCTACTACGATACAGAAGGTTGCGGTTGCGGAAACTCTGGTATCTTCAGTATTCGTCTCGTCGATGAAGCGACCCCGGAAGACATGACGATCGACTCGAATGTCGGACCCGTTCTTGTCAAACGATGGTCGAGTCATTTCCTCGATCAAAACATGACGCTCGATTACAACGCGGAGAAAAAAGCGTTGATCCTTAAAAGCGATGGACAATACTTCAATACGAACGTGCTCGTTACGGATCAGACAGGCTGTGTCCTCACGGTTCGTTCATAAGCACAGACGAAAAAGGCAACTTCCGCAATGGAAGTTGCCTTTGTTTGTGTTCGAACAGACAGGTGCTACGTTAAAAGCTTGGATGGTCTGAGTATGATTGAATGTACTAGATGTCTGTCTGCGTCGTGCACAAGCTGGTGAGAAAATCCAGCGCTTTGCGTCCCCCCAGACGTCGCATGCATCATCCTCGCATGCTTATCTAGTATACGAACGAAAGTCGTGTTTGGATTGCTTTATCCGACATTTAGAACGGTCTCTTCAATCATCCGCTGATTCAGATCCTTCACATGCATCGGCTTACTGTAATAATAACCTTGTCCATAATCACAACCGAGACGTTTCAGGAAAAGATGCTGTTCGAGTGTCTCGACGCCTTCCGCGACGACTTCGATCCCGAGACTCTTCGCAAGCTGGATGATCATTTCCGTGATTGCCGTTCCGCGTTCGTCATGCGGGACTTCATCGATGAACGATTTATCGATCTTCAGGATATCAATCGGGAGATGCTTCAGGTGTGTCAATGATGATAGACCCGTTCCGAAATCATCAAGTGCGATCGTCAGACTGAGTTGTTTCAGTTCACCGAGCATCATCATTGCCCGGTCGAGGTTCTCCATGACGGATGTTTCCGTGATTTCAAGCTGTAGCTGTAGTTCGCTCCCATTCTTCAATGAATGGTGGACGATTTCCTTAATCATTAAGTTGTGTGACTCGGACCGGAAATGCATCGCTGATAAGTTCACCGAGACTTGGCGAATGAAATAATCTTCCTTCTTCCAAATCTCCATCTGGGCGACGGTTTCTTTGAGTACCCACTCAGTTAAACGGTGAATCAAACTGTATTTTTCTGCAAGCGGGATGAACTCCGCCGGTGAGATGAATCCAAACTTCGGATGATTCCAGCGGATCAAGACTTCCGCTTGATCAACTTTTCCCGTCGCAAGGGCGATCTTCGGTTGATAGACGAGGGTGAACTCCTTGAAATCCGTCATCGCCCGGCGTAAGGATCCGACAATCAATTGCTCTCTACGATCCGAGTGTAGTGAGTCATCATACACGATGAAGCGATCACGCCCCTCATTTTTGCCAGCCCGAAGCGCACTCTCCATCTGACCGATCCGCATCTCAAGTGATTCCTTCGCATTCGGGAGGATGACGCCCATCGTTGCTGTCAAATGAACCGGTTGATCTTCGAGATCAATCGGAAGACGTACATCGTCTAAAATTTGTTCGAAGACATCCGTCATGTCTTCTTGTGAGACACGTTTGATGAGGAAGAACTGCGTCCCGTTATAACGAATACACGCTTCATCTTCCTTCAACGTCTGTAACATCCGTTCTGCGAATTGGCGGATGACCGCATCTCCCTTATCGAATCCGAATGTGTCATTGACCCATTTGTATCCATCAAGATCAAGTAACGCCATCGCCATCTCCTGCTTAGCACGACCATACTGGGCATCGACTCTTGTCATGTGATGATCGAGCCATCGTCGGTTGTGTAATCCCGTCAGATGATCGGTATACGCCATCATCTGCAGTGCACGACGTTCGAGGTGAATGTAGAGACCTGCAATCAACACGAGAATCAAGAAGACCGGTATCGCGACTTCGTTCAAGATGTTCGACGTGATTGGAGCATCACCGATAAGTCCGGCATCTGAGGCTGGAATACAGAACGATGTGCCGAGCATTCCGACATAATGCATCGAAGAGATGGCAAACCCCATCACGACTGCGATGGGAATCAAGATTCGTTTCTTAGCGACATGTCTCAAGCGATGAAGCAGTAGCAAGGCGATATAGGCGACAGTGACTGCAATCAGGACGGATAAAAAAAATAAACTCTTCTCATACCGAACGGCTCCACCGAACTCCATCGCCATCATGCCAAGGTAATGCATCGTAGCGATTCCGCACCCCATCAGGGATCCTGCTAAAATGACCTTCTTTCGCGTAATCGTCGACGAGTACAACAAATGAAAGGCAATGAAAGCAGCCAAAATAGCGGGAATGACGGATAAGAACATTAAAAACCAATCATAGCGAACCGTGACGGACAGAGAGAATGCTCCCATCCCGACGAAATGCATTCCCCAGATCGATAACCCCATCGTCAACGACGAGAGGAACAAGGCACGCTTCTTTAAGGAAGTCGCTTTCGCTAGACGACGATTTAACTCCAGTGAACCATATGAGCCGAGGATGGCAACGAGCACCGATAACACGACCAATGTCACTTCGTAGTGTTTCGTTAAGATGATCCATTCATTCATTGTATGAGGTCTCTCCTTATGAAATGTCATTCTCCTAACTATCGTCTGCTCTGACTCTTTTTTTCAGTGAAATTTAGAAATTCGTTTGATTTCTTATCATTCCATCACTTTTTTACCTAATCCACTCGACATCTTACACAAAAACGGATCCGCTCGAGACGGATCCGTTAAACATCATTTTTAGAGTGCTACCGATGCGACGATTTCACCCGTCGGTTTTTCTAAATCCGGTTCGGGTTCGACCGTGATGGCGACGGCATCAACTTTTCCGTCTCCTTTAAGCGGGAAGACAGCTGCTGCCTCTCCATCTTTTTCGATGACACCGTTCGCAGTAGGTGTCTCTCCTTCGAGCGTCCACAATTGATAGAGCTGACCTTTTTGAAGCGGTGGTAAATCTTTCAGTTGAACGAGCATATACGATTTATCGTTTTGCGTGAAAATCATGCTCGATCCTTTAATGGACTCGGTACTTTCAAAGTTCCCCATCCCTTTGATCTCATCCATGGCTAACGTCTCTGGTGTATCTGTGCTCTCTTCCTGTGACAGGAAGTAGGCATTCGCACCAAGCGAGAGAATCAAGGCAGCGGCGATACTCATCAACCAACCGAGTGGCACACTCTTCTTCTTCGTTTGTTGCTGACGTGCTTTTTTAATGTCTACCGGAGTAGTCATCGGTGCTTCCTTCGGAGACGCTGCCTCTGCTGAACCAAGGACTTCTCCAAGAATTCGTGCTTTCATACCTGCAGGAACGGGTCGCTCCGGAAGCGATTCAGCGATGGGAAGCATGAGTTCTTCCATTTCTAAAAGCGCTTCACGACATTCTTCGCACGTCGAAAGATGCGCTTCGAACGCGTCGCGATCAGCTGCGGATAATGTTCCATTAAAATAATCGATTAAGTCATGACAACGTTCTTCCATCTCGTTCCCTCCCATCCATTCGTTTTCGTAATGCTTGAATCGCGCTCCTGATTCGCGTCTTGACCGTTCCAAGAGGTAAATCGAGCTGCTCTGAAATCTGTTGTTGCGTCATCCCCTGGAAGTAAACGAGTTCAATCAGCTCTTGCTGTTCTAGCTTCAATTCACTGACCGCGCCGCGTACTTCAGCAGCCGTTTCACGCTGCATGACCGTCCGCTCGACCGGCTCGTCGTATCCACCATCCCGCTCTTCGACTTCGATCGTCGGTTGTCGTTTTTCACGACGGAGACAATCGAGTGCCGCGTTACGTGTAATCGTTAAAATCCACGATGAAAACTTTCCTTTTTGTGTATCAAAATCAACACGACCGTTCCAAATCTTCATCCATACTTCCTGTATGACTTCTTCGGACAACCGGTCATTATTCGTAAAGCGATGGGCGAATGAAAACAATAACCTCTCGTACTTATCGTATAATGTCTCGAGAGCTTGCTCGTCACCGCTACGCATCAGATGATAAAGCGATTCATCGGATTGAGTGTGCATCCTTCTCCTCCTTCTGACGTCAGCCCTATCATATAGTATACGCAAGCTGACACCAAATCGTTTTCGATTTCACCCATTTTCTAAGTAAAAAACTTCACCACATCCATATTCCCTCATTCTATGAAAAGTATAGCTTAAAATTCTGCTGAATTGACAGCGATACCGTAATGGGCATAGCATAAAGATACTACATGACGTCAGGTCAACGGGAATCGGAGGAATAAAGATGGATTATGATCGGAAGATGAAAAACCGTGTTAGTCGGATTGAAGGACAGCTACGAGGTATTTTACGGATGATGGAAGAAGGGCAAGATTGCCGCGATGTCATCACCCAGCTCTCCGCTGCCCGTTCTGCGATTGACCGAACGATCGGCGTCGTCGTTAGCTCGAATTTGATCGATTGTGTCAAGGAAGCAGAACAAAATGGCGATGGACAAACAGAAGAACTCGTGAAGGAAGCGGTCAACCTATTGGTGAAAAGCCGCTGACGTCACGTTCATACCGATAGTCTGCTTTGGAAGCAGGCTATTTTTTAACGTTTCTTTTCCCAAAGTCGTTGCGAGTGTACACCTTGACTTAGGTTTGATTGCGTATCAAAACAGGTATACTAAATTGTTATTACTTGGACAGCATGTAGAGCCGTCCGCTTAGGAGGAAGAGTACTCATGACCGTTTCCCTATTCATTGATATCACCTGCAAGACAGGTGAATCCCCTGTTTACGACGCAAAAACAAAACGCTTTTATTTCGTCGATATTCCGAATCAACTGCTCTTTTCATATGATCTTGTTACAGAAGCACTTAAACCATATACGTTGCCAAGCGCTATTACATCGATTGCCTTGACGGACGCTCCGGACTTATTGCGTGTCACATCAGCACATGGCTTTGGCACGTTCGATCTCAAGGAAGGACATCTGTCTCTCGAACATCAATTGTCATTACCGGATTCTGATCGGATGAACGATGGCAAGCTCGATCCGACCGGACAATATGTCGCTGGTAGCATTAATGAAGAAGACGGTAAAACAGCTGGGCTGTTCCGTCTGCGTCATGACGGTTCCATCGATGTTTTACACGAAGACTTGACGAACTCCAATGGACTCGTCTGGTCAGAAGATGGCAAGACGCTCTATCATATCGATACACCAACGAAAAAAGTCTATGCCTTCGACTACGCTCCCGATGCCCCACTTTCGAATAAACGCGTCGCCGTTGATCTCGAAGAGGAAGAAGGATTCCCGGATGGTATGACGAAGGATGCTGAAGGTCATGCTTGGATCGCACATTACGCCGGATCATGTATTACACGTTGGAATCTCACGACGGGCGAAAAACTGGATCACGTCGACTTCCCTGTCTCGAATCCGACATGTCCGATTTTTTACGAAGATCGCTTACTCGTCACGACAGCTGCCAACGGAGATGATGCACCACATGCCGGTGCTGTCTTCGCGGTGACATTTGAATAATTAGCAAGGGAGGGATCATCTAGTAATAGATGGTGCCTCTTTTTACACATAATCCGTCTAGACGCCTATTCAAAAACAGACGATACTAAAGAAGAAGTCTATTTACTTTTTGAAGGAGTGAAGCCGATGCGTGTCACGATCATCGAACGTTTACACCAATTGCAGACGACCCCATTCTTTTTCCCGGTCAATTGCTACCTGTTTGAAGAAGCAGACAGTTTGACATTGATTGACGCCGGACTCGGAATCAACGCAAAGGCGCTTTATCACTATATTCGAAAGCAAGAAAAACCGCTCGGCGCAATTATCCTGACACACGCACATGCCGATCATGTCGGCTCGCTCGATTTCCTTGCGAATGCCTTTCCTCTCGCTCAAGTCTGCATCAGTTACCGTGATGCCGCATTGCTCAGTGGAGACGAGACGCTACGCGAAGGCGAAACGACCCCTTTAAAAGGCGGTATTCCGAAAAACATCAAAACACGTCCAGATCGATTGCTCGAAAGTGGTCAACAAGTCGGTAGCCTCAGCGTCATCGCTTCGCCAGGTCATACACCTGGTTCGATTTCTCTTTGGCATGAAGGTAGTCGGATGCTAATCGCCGGAGATGCCTTTCAGACACAAGGGGGACTCGCTGTCTCCGGTGACGTCCGTTGGCAATTTCCGTTCCCAGCACTTGCGACATGGGATCCGGACGTTGCTCTTCGCTCCGCTGATCAATTAACGGAACTGTCTCCGGATATTCTTGCCGTCGGACATGGTCCCCTCATCCTTGGACCAAGTTACGAGATGCGCCAAGCCGTCGATCGATTCACGCACGTCTTACAGACGAAAAAATCGTCACCTTTCAAATAACACATGAAATAACATCCGTACGCGTTCCTGACACGTCGCGGATGTTTTTTCGTCCAGTAGTTCAATTCTGTTCTGTAACAGCATATCGATATACACGTGCTTCATAAGGACGTAGTTCATCCGAGACATCTGGATAGTTCGACACAAGCAACTTATCTTGCGATAAAACGAAGGCAGTTTGCATCGGTTCGTCATGCACGTTGAGAACGATCCGCCACACTTCTCCCTCTAGTTCCCGCTCATAGATGTAGAGATACGGATCATGAAGAGCTAAGTCGCGATACGTACCATAGACCATGATTGGATGATCCTTTCGCATCTGAATCAATGCTCGGTAAAAGGCAAGGACGGATGATGGATCGGCTTCTGCTTGCGCGACATTGATGTCCGTGTAATTCGGATTGACCGCTAACCACGGTTTCCCACTCGTAAAGCCTGCCGCGTGCGTACCGTCCCACTGCATCGGCGTGCGGGAGTTATCGCGTGCGAGTAACTGCATTGACGAGAGTACGACCTCCGGATCCTCGCCGCCAGCGACGCGCTCCGCGTATCGATTTTGAAAGGCGACGTCTTGATAGAGCGACGGATCCGAGAAGCGAATCCCCGTCATCCCAATCTCTTCTCCTTGATACACGTATGGAATGCCAGGTAATGTATGCAACATCAAACCGAGTAGTTTCGCACTCTCGACTCGGTATCGTTCACTGCCGAAGCGGGTCACTTGTCGCGTATGATCGTGGTTGTTGAGAAACTGTGAATTGACACCTAATGGGTATAAGACGTCATACCATCGTTTCTGAATTTCCTTGAATCGTAAAAGGTCCATTGCCTCCATGTCGTCCGCGATTTCGAAGTGAAACAGCGTTCGAAGTTCTTCACGTTCTTCACTGACATATAACAGACCGTCTTCTGGACCGACGAACGGAATCTCACCGACCGTGAACAAATCTTTCCCGGCAAGGACGTTCGCATGCATTTCCTGAAGGAAGTCGTGCACACCTGGTTGATTCCCGAGATACGATAGATTAAACGGATTGACGACATCCTCAAGCGAACGTTTTTTGATCAAGTTGATGACGTCCATCCGGAAACCGTCAATCCCTTGAGCGATCCACCAGTTCATCATGTCGTAGATCGCTTGCCGGACAGCCGGTTGTTCCCAGTTTAAGTCCGGTTGTTCTTTCGCAAAGGAATGGAAATAATATTGTTCGCGCTCTTCACTCCACGTCCACGGGCTCGGCGCAAAGTAAGACCGCCAATTGTTCGGGGGCGTCTCTTTCGTTCCATCTTTCCAGATGTACCAATCATCCTTGTCGTGGATTCGGTCCCGCGACTGACGGAACCAGTCATGCTGGTCACTCGTATGATTGACGACCAAATCAAGAATTATCTTTAAGCCGCGTGCGTGAGCCGCTGTGATCAACTCTTGTAGATCGCCCATCGTTCCCGCCTTGTCCATGATCGTGTAATAATCGGCAATATCATAGCCATTATCGATGTCTGGAGAACGGTAACATGGATTTAACCAGACGATATCGACACCAAGCGATGCGATGTAATCTAGCTTGTCGATGACACCTCGCAAATCACCGATGCCGTCCCCATTCGAATCCTTAAAACTGCGCCAATAGACTTGATAGACGACTGCTTCTTTCCAGCTAGCTCGCTTCATCTCCTCACTCCTCTCCCTACTCTCTATTCCCGCTCCACATATCTGTACCTGTTTATTGGACGATTTTTTTGAATTTCAAAAAAGTTCTTTTCTTTTGACTGAATATTCGTTATCCTTGACGACAATACTACGAAGGAGGCACACATCCATGAAACATTTCGCTCCATCCATCGCCATCGATCGGCTTCCTGCTCCCGTTTTCGCTGAACTTGCGAACCGGATCGGTGCTGTGAAAGCTGCCGGGCATGATGTCATTACCCTTGGTCAAGGAACACCCGATCAAACGACGCCCGTACATATTCTCGACGCCTTGAAACAGGCGATCGATGAGCCAACAAACCTTCAATATCCACCATTTCGTGGACATGATTTTCTAAAGCAAGCCGTCGCGAGCTTTTATGCGAACGAATTCGGCGTCACGATCGATCCGGCAACCGAGGTCGCAATTCTTCTCGGTAGTAAAGCCGGAATCGTCGCCTTACCACAAACGATCGTCAATCCTGGAGAAGGTGTCATCGTCCCGGATCCGGGGTACCCGGATTACCTGTCTGGAGCAGCACTTGCTGGCGCTTACCCGATTACGCTTCCATTGCTTGAGAAAAATAACTTCCTGCCGGATTACGATTTACTTGATACGACAGATGTCGAGCGCGCCCGGATGTTGTTCCTCAATTACCCGAGTAATCCGACAGGTGCGACAGCGACAGCAGAAGCCTTCGAACAGACCGTTGCCTTCGCGGATGCCCATGATATTTGTGTCGTCCATGATTTAGCCTACGGCGGCATCAGCTTTGATGGTCCCACACGAAGCTTCTTGCAGACGGAAGGGGCGAAGGAGGTCGGAATCGAGTTGTTCTCACTCTCGAAACGCTTCAACATGTCTGGCTTCCGAATCGCTTTCGCGATCGGAAATCCGTCCGTCATCTCAAGCATCGAGACGTATCAGGAACATCTCTACGTCAGTGCCTTCACACCGATCCAACATGCAGCGACCGTCGCTCTGACGAGTGACCAGACATGTGTCCGCGAGTTAAGTAGTCTGTACGAAACACGACGCGATGCGTTGTTCGCGAAACTCGATGCGATTGGCTGGAGTGGACCACGTCCGGGCGGTTCCTTCTTCGTCTGGCTTCCTGTTCCTGAAGGTTACACGTCCCAAAGCTTCACCGATCACCTGCTTGACGAAGCACACGTCGCTGTAACCCCTGGATCCTTCTTCGGCGAATACGGTGAAGGCTACGTCCGGATCAGCTTGATTGCTGACGTCGAACGTCTAGAAGAAGCCGTCGATCGAATCGGAACGCTCAACCTGTTCCGGACACCTGTTGCAGAATAATTCTGAAAAAACATTTGACAGATGGGAATCATTTCCGTTAAAGTAAATCCCAACAGCATAACTACTTATCGAGAGCGACCGAGGGATTAGGCCCAACGACGTCCGGCAACCACCTATCAGGAACGGTGCCACATCCTACAGAATGGATTCATTCTGAGAGATAAGTTACGAAATCTTACACTTTCGTCGCTTTTTCTGGTTGCTCTGCTACTAGGAAAAAGCGACTTTTTTTGTATGAGGAGATGAGCAGATGATTGAATTCAAACAGATTACGAAACGGTTCGTCCGAGACCGGACCCCGATTTTTGCATTACGAGATGTCGATTTGACGATTCAAAAAGGAGAAATTTTTGGGATCATCGGTGAATCCGGTGCCGGTAAGAGTACGTTGCTTCGTCTGATCAACGGTCTCGAGCATCCGACACAAGGAACGGTAAAGGTCGACGGTGTCTCGCTCGGCGGGATGTCAAAAGCAGATTTGCGTCAACTTCGCTTGCGGACAGGAATGATCTTTCAGCATTTCCAATTGATCCAGTCGCGTAATGTCGCAGATAACATTGCTTTTGCACTGAAGGCTGCCGGCGTCAAACGAGCAGATTTTCCGGAACGGATCCGTGAACTCGTCTCGCTCGTCGGACTCGAAGGATTCGAGACGAACTTCCCGAGTCAGTTGAGCGGCGGACAGAAACAGCGCGTCGGGATTGCCCGGGCACTCGCGAATGATCCAACCGTCTTGTTATGTGACGAAGCGACCTCTGCCCTTGATCCGGTCACGACGCTGCAGATTTTAGATTTGTTGAAAGATTTGAATGAACGACTCGGATTGACGATCGTCCTCATCACGCATGAGATCGATGTCGTCAAACAGATTTGCCATCGTGTCGCGGTCATGTCGCAAGGGGAAGTCGTCGAAGTTGCCTCTACATACGATTTGTTCAGTCAAGCCAAACATCCGGTGACACAACATTACGTCGACACGGCACTCCAGATCGAGCTACCGGAACGCATCTTGCAAGCGACACCGGGAAAGATCATCCGCCTACAGTTCACGGGCGAGAAGACCGGTGAAAGTACGTTGTCGGAAGCCATCCGTCGATACGATATCTCGGTCAGCATCCTGCACGGAAAAGTCGATTACATCCAAGACGTCGCTTTTGGTGTCCTAATCGTCAGCTTGACGGGATCCTCCGATCAAATCGCACCTGCCCTCGACTGGCTCGCGACGGAACTTCATACACTCGAGGTGATTCAGGATGTGGCTTGATCGTATTCAAACGATGTTACCCGAGTTGTTGAAGGCGCTCGGTGAGACGGCGTGGATGGTCGGAATTTCACTTGCCTTCGCATTGGTCGTCGGGATTCCGCTCGGGATTCTCTTGTTCGTCACCGACCGCGGATTATTTTTTCAAAACCTTGCCGTCCGCCGTGTTCTTGACTTCGTCGTCAACATCGTCCGGTCTTTGCCGTTCATCATCTTGCTTGTTGCCCTCATTCCATTAACGAAATTTTTGCTTGATAATACGATTGGTCCGACAGCAGCATCCGTCAGCCTCAGTGTCGCAGCGATTCCGTTTCTCGCACGACTCGTCGAAACATCACTGCGTGAGATTCCACCTGGTTTGATCGAAGCAGCGGAAGCGTGCGGTGCGAAACCATTACGGATCATCGTCAGTATCCTTTTACCAGAAGCACTCCCTGGCATCATTCAGGGCATCACGCTAACGACGATCAGTTTGATCGGCTTCTCGGCAATGGCTGGGATCGTCGGCGGCGGAGGTGTCGGTGACCTCGCGATCCGCTTCGGCTATTATCGCTATGATAATCTCATCATGATCGTGACGATCGTCGTCCTCATCGTCATCGTCCAGAGCATTCAAGCACTTGGCAATCAACTGGCGCGAAAAACAGACAAGCGCTAATCATACATATAAAGGGAGAGTTGAATCATGAAAAAACGATATGCCTTTTTAGCTACAGCCTTACTTGGTGCAGGAATCCTCGCAGGATGCGGAGACAGCAGCGCTGATGAAAAAGACAAGACGATCAAGATTGGAGCGACAAGCGGACCTTATAGCGACATGGTCAAACAAGCGATTCAACCGCAACTCGAAAAGAAAGGCTATAAAGTCGAAATCGTCGAATTCAGCGATTATATCCAACCTAACATCGCACTCGGTAGCGGCAATATCGATGCTAACTTATTCCAACACTCGATTTACCTGAAGACGTTCTCTAAAGAAAAGAAGCTCGACCTTAAAGGACTCATCACTGTCCCGACGGCACCGATGGGACTGTATAGTAAAACGGCGAAGACACTTGACGACGTCAAGACGGGTGCTGAAGTCGCGACGCCGAATGATCCGACGAACCAAGCGCGGGCGTTGAACTTACTTGCGGAACAAGGCTGGATTGAACTGAAGCCAGATGTTGATCCACTGACTGTTTCAGAGAAAGATATCGTTAAGAATCCGAAGAAACTCGTCATTAAACCACTCGAGGCGGCTCAACTACCACGCGCCGTCGAAAGCGTCGATATCTCAGCCGTTCCAGGGAACTTCGCTTTGGCTGCGAAATTCGATTTACTCGATGCGTTAGCGCTCGAGACAATGGACGAGCAGTACCGGAACCTCGTCGCTGTCCAAACGAAAGATGCGGACTCACAAGTCGCAAAAGATTTGAAGGCAGCTGTCGAATCGGATGCGTTCAACACAGTCATCGAAAAATCATTCAAAGGCTTCAGCAAGCCTGAATGGGCAAACTGATAAAAAACAACCGGATTCCAAAGAGACAATCTCTTTGAAATCCGGTTGTTTTGTGTTAGAACCGATACCACATCAGCTCTTCATCATGATAGGTATCATCGACTTTCAGCGCCCGTGGTTCGATCGCGTATGATTCAAAACCAAGTGATCGATACAACGCTTTAGCAGCTTCATTCGTCCGGACGACCGAGAGATGGACTTGCTCGATCACAGGATGCTGCTTTAATGTACGTAATGCCTCTTCTACGAGTTGCCGTCCGACCTGTTGTTTTCGGGCGCGTGGTGTGACGTACATCGCGAATAAATTCGCTCGATGTCGCATCTTGACCGGATCGGAGCAGACAATCGTGACGACACCGACGAGCTCTCCTTCATGAAACGCACCGAACGTCGCTGCTTGTTCACTTTGAAAACGCATAGCGTACTGGTCGACCGGCCGATCTTTTTCTGCATCATAATCAGAACCGAATGCTTCCGGATGATTCTGTAATGCTTCTAATCGCAATGCTTTATAAATTACTGCATCTTCTGGATTCAATCGACGGATTTCCAATCGCCCCACCTCCTGCCTTTAGTATAAAACAAACAATCTCATGAAAAAGAGAACGACATCGTGAAATGTCATCCTCTTTTTTACATACTTAAGGTGTTCGGAAATTAATCGTGAAGTACGGTGCGTTGTCTCGGAATGCCACACCGACATCGGCTTGCTTGTACTCTTTTTTCAAGATATTTTCTCGGTGTCCTTGTGAATTCATTAGACCCCAATGCGCCGCAAAGACGTTCGGATACCCCATCGAGAGGTTTTCGCCAGCATAGCTGAACGTGATTCCTCCGCGTTTCATCCGGTCGAACGGATCACGACCTTGTGGATCTGTATGCGAGAAGAAATTATGTTTCGCCATGTTTTCGCTGTGACCACGGGTGACCGGCTTCAATGCTGTGTACGGTGCTAACGGACTCAACTTATAATCAACGCGTTCCCAGTTCATCAAGCGAAGCATCAGTTTCTCATCCGTCGTCCGTAGCGCTTTTGACGATGTACCGTAGAAGCCTTTTTTCTTCGCTTCGACGTCTTTCGGAATCGCAAGTGTCGCTTTGACTTTATTGCCGTCATGTTGATCGAAAAAGTACGTCACATAGTTGCCTTTCTTCTCATAAACGGCGGCATGGTCCAGATTCAGCATGTAGTTTGTGTTGCCTTTACGATAGGACTTCACTGCGGACCACCCCTTTTTCTTCAAGGAGGATTCCGTATCCTTATTCAATACTGCACCTTGTGTCGTCACACCGTTTTTGAAACGATACTTTCCGTAGTCTTTACCATCCTTCGTTAAGGCGACGAATTCTTCCGTTGAAGTCCGTCTGACTTCCCAGTCATATCCGGGATACTCACTGCTATATCGATCAATCAGCTTGCCGCCACTTTTCGGGTAATCGGCTTCTGCCTGTTCCATTGGAATGTTTTCGTAGCCGAAAAAGGCTACCGCTGCTACTCCGATGATCAAGCATTTTTTCATGTCGTCGTTTCGCCTCCTTTAATCTCATTACCTTTATTTTAAAAGAAATTGTTTCCCCCGAACAGTCATTGACTCTCATTTGTCTAAATCACATCTTCCGTCCACAAACCTGACACATTTCATGAGAACGCTCTTCCTTTAGTGAAATGCTTTCTTTTAAACGATTCTTGAAAACATTTAGTACAGAGACTAAAGTATATTCCCCTTTTCTTAAAATGTGTGAACATTCTTTTATTTCATTCTCAGCGAATTTTGGTTGCTCTCCGAATCTTGACTCGGTATCATTAAAATTCGTAAGCCAAACTTTCAATGCTTTTCCAAATAACATAATGATATGAAGGAGCTGACCTATGGTTTTACTGTATTTCATTTATGAATCCATTGCCTTTTTACCCATTCAACAATACTTATTCTCCGGCTGGATGATCCTTGTCGCCTTGACTGTATCCTTTAGCTTAGCCAATGCCCACGAAGATGTTCGTCTCAATCAACGACTTGGATTTGAAATACTCGTTCCAGGTTCCGGTATGTTGCTCTCAAAACAATTCATTCCTGGTCTCGCTATCATTCTATTATTGATCATCATTCACTTCACGTATATGTTCCGTGCCATCCCGTTACCCGTTGCCTTAATTTCCACACTCTCGATCAGTACACTCTCACTTCTTTTACTCTTTATCCCAGCACGCAAAAAAGCGGACCGCTAAGTCCGCTTTTTTTGATTTTATTGGTATTTCGTTGTTTCAGCTAGTTTGTATTTGTTCGACAATTCAAGCCAGATCGTTTTGCCTTTGATTGTCTTCACTTGAATATATGGACGCCCTTGAGACACGCGAAGTGCGAGCAATTCACCTTGTTGATCGGCGTGTGTTTCACTGGCTTTATCCCAGTTGCGACCCAATTTACGTTCAATGAAGATATGCTTCCCTTTTTGAACAGCACGCCAGATGCCGATTTCTGCTTTTCCTTTGACCGGTACTGCCGTTTGTGCACCTTGAATCGAGATGATCGCTGGATCGTGGTCACTCGCGCTACCGTCTGCTTCCATGTAATCCGAGTTGATGTTGACGATATCTGACGATGTATACGACTTCAAGTTATTCGAAATTAAGATATGGTCGAGCACTTGCGCATTTCCGTTGTAGACGTATGAGTAACGCTCAGATTTCGGAAGATCATCGACTGTATTCCAGAGATTTTTCCCTTTCAGGATGTCTAACGTTTCTGAGAACTGGAAGTCGTTCAAGTCACCAAGAACGACGACATTCGAATCTTTGACTTCCGTCTTCAATTCAGAGACGAAGTTTTGGACGATGTTCGCAATCGCATGACGCTGGACCTCACTCTTACGAACGACCGGTTGGTTTTTACCGAAGTCAGCTCCATCGCCACCTTTTGAGTTGAAGTGGTTGACGATGACATGATATGAATCACCATTGAAGAGGAATTCCGCGACGAGCGGTTTCCGCGAACTCGCGAAGTTCGGATCCGTCGGCTGAATGCGACCCGGGTTTTTCGTCAGCTTGCCATTTTCAACTGCCACGGCTTCCGTCGCTCCACCTTTTTCTCCTGGTGCGAGTGATACACGTGCTGGATTGTAGAGGAACCCGACACGGATGTTTCCGCCTGGTTGCCCGCCGTCCTTTTTATCTTCTGGTGCGATGTCCGTATACGCATACCGGACACCTGTTTTTGCTTCGATCGCTGCGATCAATGTCTCAAATGATTTCGAAGCGTCGACTGTGCCGCTATCCGTTGCGCCGTCGTTATCCTGCATCTCTGTCAAACCAACGATGTCTGGTGTCTTCAGGAATGTCGCGATGCCTTCCGAGACACGATCAACTTTTCCAGCATCCGCTGTCGACGCGAAGTTCTCGACATTGTATGAAGCGACAGTCAGGCGTGATTCACCCGTTTCGATGTTCGTCGGTTGACGTTCCACTTCGCTCGTAACGAGTTTCGGAAGGTCTGCTGCTTTTGCGAGTACTTTGTAAGCCGAATAGTTGTAGCTCATGACACCCTCAATCGTTCCATCGAATGTGTCTCCGGCTTTCGCACGATACGATGAACTTCCCATCTCGACGAACAAGCGCTCCGGATTGACGTTGTCCTTCGTCAGAATCGGTGTGCCACGTTTCGTATAGACCTTATTTGCGTCTGTTTGTGTACGAACTGGGATCGTCCGGTTCGCTTGTGGTCCTGTGACGATCGCGTTCGGTAAAGCAACACGCATGCCTTCTAAGCTTTCGTATAAATCGATCGCATCTTCTTCCGGGTCAAACTGAGCGAAGGAATCGTTATCGACGACTTGAGTCGGAATCAAGACGCCTTTATCACCAAGGACGATACTCGCTGGTAACCCTTCGTTGAGCGCACCCTTTACGAGATTGACCGTACTGATTTCCGTAACGGCTAGATCCGTATCGAATTTATCGCTGTATCCGCCAAGGATCCATTCCTTGACGTAACCTGTCGTCGCGACCTTTTGTCCAACGGCAGCACCGTGGTTTTTCGCGTAGACGAGAATACCTTCTGATGTCCGGCTGTCGTTATCCGGATTTGGATCCTGCATATAGAAGTTGTTCGCATCAACGACATACGTGACGACGCCCGTCGTCCGGACGAGTTGATCTGCGTATGGTGATGTGTGCGCGACGCCTTGGATACTGCTGATTTTAGTGATTGGTGGTGCGATGTAGTACTTGAATGTCGAGACAGCTGACGTTTTCCCATCCTTGACAGCAACCGCTTGAATCGTCACTTCGTCATTGATCGTAATCGGTGATGTGTAAACCGGACTGTCAACAGTCGGTGTCGTACCATCAACTGTATAATGAATCGTTCCTTCACCTGACAGTGTCACTTGGTCCCCACGCTCGACCTCACCAACTGGAGTAGCCGTTGGTGCAACGAGAATATCGCCGCCTTCCGTCTGATGGCTACCGAGATTCGTCAGTGTATCGACAGGAAAGCTCGTCCACTGTGATGGTTCATACGTCTTAACACCTGATGTAATACCTGATTTCCGAACAAGTGTTGTGTCTTTTGCGAAATCAACTGATGAACCGAGCGGTCCGATGATATCAAGAACGACGTCGCCCTTTTTTAATGCAACCGGATCATTTCCATTGAAGTTCAACGAACCCGTCGTCATTTGCGCTTTTGCTTTGATGTCTGCATTCGCACTTGCATTCGCGATAACGAATGTTTTACCTGGATCTACTTTCCCCGATAATGTGATTTTGGACTCAGATGGTCCACCGTTCGTGTATTGAACGAGTGTATAGTCTGCTAAATCAATGATTTGCCCCGATACATTGTATAGCTCGATTGCCTTGTTGTTACTTGTTCCTTCTATGTATTCAGACAAGATGACGCCTTCGCCTTCTGCCCCGACAAGACCCGCTTGTGGAAGGATTCCTGCAGTCAATACTCCGGCCAATGCCCACTTTCCAAACGTACTGCCGTATTTCATGATGTGACCCCCTATTGAATTTTCTGACACTTCTTTATAATATCAGATCATATTCAAAAGAGTGTATATTTTTCGTAAAAAAAGATACCATCCTTCGCAAATGAAAGAAATGGTACCGCTTACAATATTTTATTGTTCGTTTTTGTGACTTTCGTACCATTTTTCAGCTTGTGATGTCGCAATCGGAATAGCGCGTCCCTCTTCATACCCTTCTTCTAACAAAGCGTTCGCGATCTCAATCGCTTTTTTTCGAAGCGGTGGATCAAAGTTCTTGAATGAATCCGGATAGTTGTTCTCATTCCATGGCATGTCGTCACCCCCTTCTTTCCGCTTTACCCGAAAAAAGGCATAAAAAAAACGCCTCATCAGCGTGTCGTTGTTTTTGGTTGTCATGAGAATCGAGGATTACAGGTGATCAAAACACCTGAAACGACGAAAGCCCTACCTCTCTTTCGTTGTTACGGCTCCTTGGCCGCGCCAGCTGAATCAAGCATTTTAGCAAGAATCGTGATGCGTCTGCAACGGACGCATGATACTGGGATTTTTAGAAATAGCTCGGGAATGAGCGGAAAACTATCGATTGGAAGGTTTATCTTGCTGGGTCGACTTCTTCCCGTAGTATGAAGAAGGACAAAATAAAAGCGATGACTTATGTCTGACTCATTTGTCAGTAGCGGTCTAAAAATCCTGACCTGTCGATTTAATTGTATGATATGGATTGAAGATTCTCACATGAGTGATCATCCCCGATTCATGACTTATATTAATCTATCATACTTTCTTTTATAAAGTCAATCTTTCTTTTAGAAAATCGTTTTCCCTCGTCTTGGAATCAGAGTTGCACCTGCTACAAAAGCCGAGTATCGTGAAGAGGACTCATTACTATAGAAGAAACGAGGGAAATCCATCATGTCGAATCGACTTATCCATGAAACGAGTCCCTATCTATTGCAACATGCCCACCACCCTGTCGATTGGTATCCCTGGGGTGAGGATGCCTTCACTGCCGCGCGCGAGACTGGTAAGCCAATCTTTTTATCGATCGGGTATTCGACGTGTCACTGGTGCCATATGCTGTCTCGCGAAAGTTTCGAAGATGAAGAAACGGCACGACTCTTAAATGAACGCTATATCTCGATCAAAGTCGACCGAGAAGAACGTCCCGACATCGATCATTTGTACATGACGGCTGCTCAAGTCATGAATGGACAAGGCGGCTGGCCGCTGAGCGTCTTCATGACAGCGGACCAACAGCCATTTTATATCGGCACGTATTTTCCAAAAACGCCTCAGTTCAATCGTCCGAGTTTTCGTCAAGTGACACTCCAGCTCAGCGAACAATTCCGCCGTTCACCAGAGAAAATCGCACAAGTCGGTCAGAATATGTCGCAGACGCTTCGCGACGTATTGCAGCCTGCGACGTCTACCCGTACTTGGGATGAATCGATCATTCATGACACTTTCGATCAAGCGATGCGACGATTTGATCGTCAACATGGCGGATTCGGAGAGGCGCCGAAGTTCCCGTCGCCTGCCCTGCTCCGTTTCTTGCTCGATTATTATCAGTTCGCGGAAGACGAGACGGCACTTCATATGGTCATGCGATCGCTGATCGCGATGCGTGACGGCGGGATGACGGATCAAGTCGGCTACGGTCTATTCCGCTACACGGTCGATGCCAAGTGGGAAATTCCTCATTTCGAGAAGATGCTCTATGACAATGCCTGGTTTGCGACAGTATGCATCGAAACGTATCAAGCATCGGGTCAAATTCGCTTCCGTCGCTATGCAGAAGAAGTGCTGACGTTTGTAGAACAGGAGCTGACCGCACCGGACGGCACCTTTTATGCCGCACTGGATGCAGATAGCGAAGGGGGCGAAGGACATTTTTATACGTTCACGGAGCGTGAGCTGACCGACCTACTCGGGCCAGACGCGCTGTTCCCCCGCTTCTATCATGCTTCATCATCGGGAAACTTTGATGGACGGAACGTCTTTTACCGGACAGGACGAACACTCGAGGCATTCGCACGTTCTATTCACTTGTCGCTTGCTGAAACAGCGTCGCAACTCGAACACGAGCGCCAAATTCTTCTTCGTGCGCGAAATGAACGCATGCGACCGTTCCGTGATGATAAACGGTTGACATCGTGGAATGCGATGATGATCTCGACGTTCGCTAAAGCCGGCCGTGTCCTTGGCGAACCGCATTATACGCATGTCGCAACGCGTGCCATGACGTCCCTCGAACGATTCGTTCGTACCGAACAGCACCTTGCTGTCCATTACCGCGATGGCCAAGTGACCGGTCACGGTTTCCTCGATGACTATGCGTACATGATTGATGCACATCTTGAACTATTCCAGTCTACACACCATGCTCTCCATCTAAAGGAAGCTTTAGCTTTCGCAGATGTGCTGCAGGATCAATTCCAGACAGTAGATGGTTATTTTTATCTGACGTCGTCACGCTCCGACAAACTACTTGTTCGTCCACTCGATCTGTATGATGGCGTCACACCTGCCGGAAATAGCGTTGCCTTGAACGCCCTTTTCACGCTCAGTCGTCTTACTGGTCGTCTCGTTTATCAAGAGAGTGCTGAACGGGCTCTCGCAACCTTAATAGAGGAAGTTGAGCAACAACCGACCGGATTCGCCTCACTTGTCAGTACCTTCACCTACCGGCAGATGGAACCGAAGGAATTGATTATCTTGCTTCCGGAAGAAGTAGACATCCCGCTCGAAATCAAGCAACTGCAACAGTTACGCTTACCGGAAGTTGCTTTGTTGATCGGTACGAAGCGCGATCTTCTTCCGCACGTCCCACTCCTCGCGGATTATCCAGAACCAGACGAGCCAATGGCTTACCTCTGTCATGATTTTGCTTGTGAACGCCCGACGACGAATTTAACAGAAATCCTCGCACGTCTCAATATCTAACCATATTCCCTCTTGTTTAAAAAACAGGAGGGTTTTTCAAAAAACCAGTCCCCTTTTTTCAAAAATATCCAACATCTTATTCATAAAAATCCGATATTGTCGATAGTAAGGACAGGCAATAGATTTAACAACTTAGACTTAGACATCCTAGAAGCCGATTCCGTCCATCCAGACGAATATCTACTAGGAGGAAAGATACTTTGAACACGACATCATTCTCGAAGACCTTGAAGGTGTTCGCAAGCTTTCTCATCGTTTTCAGCATCGTTTTAACATCTTTACCCGTAGCTGAAGCAGCAACGACGAAAGCGACGACCTATCGTCTGTCTACCGATAGTTATCTGTACGATAAGACGGCATCTTCTCGGAAACGCTTGTTGACGATCAAGACCGGAACTGTCGTTTCATCCACGTATGCTTCTGGCTCGTTCAGAAGGGTCACATATGCTGGAAAAACGGGATATGTTGCGTCGAAATACCTCACGCTGTACGAAAAGAAACAATCCGTTTCAGGACAGCGCTACCTTGTCCTCAAAAAGACACCGATCAAAAAGACAGCAGTGGATACTGCAACGACGATCGGCACGTTGAACGAAGAGGATGTGTACTACACGTCACAACGTGTGACGAATCCATATGGCGAGACATGGTACCGCGTCAAATATGACGGCAAGACAGGCTATGTCATTGCTGGCGCAAAAGCGGTCGCCTATAAAAAGGTGACGAACACGACGTTAAAAACGATCGATGCTTACATCTTGCGTCAGTACGCCGGAACAGGTTATCCCAAAGTTCAGACCATTCCATCTGGAAAAGACGTCAAAGTCGTCGGCCGGATCGAAAAATGGGTCAGTATCCAGTACGACGGGGAGACAGGCTACATGCATCAAGATGCGTTCGCCTCTTCTGAAAAGCAAAATGTGACACTGATTCCACAAACACGGTATCAGACAAAAAGTGTGACACCACTTTACAGTCAAGCCGAGGCAAAACAAAGTCTAGCGAGTCTACCAAAAGGTACGGTCGTCACTTCGAATGCTAAGACGGCAATTTATCATCAAGTCACATATGCCGGAAAGACAGGGTATGTCTTATCCGCTACGTTGGCAGAGTACACAGAAAAAACAAAGCTTCCGTCTTCACGCTTCTTGTTGACATCACCACTCGTCATCAAAACGACACCTGCCGCGAATGCAAAAACACTTGCGACACTGAGTGCCGGAAACGTCTATTATACGAAAACACGTGTGACGAATCCGCTCGGCGAAACATGGCATCAAGTATCGAAGGAAGGCAAAATCGGATTCGTACCAGCCAATCAAGGGACAGCGATTGCTTACGAAACTGAATCAAACCTCTCTTTAAAAACGACGGCATCGACGGCGATTCGTTCCTATGCGGGTCCATCGTATGCAACAGTGCAAACGATCCCGAGCAATACCGTCATCAAAATTTCTGGACGAATCGGGAATTGGTACCGGGTCAGTTATAACGGTAAAACGGGATATGCCGCATCAAACACGTTTACGACACTTGCAACGAAGCAGAAAATTGCAGGTGCACGCTTTGAGCTTGAAAAAGCAGTTTCCATCAAATCTTCACCCGACGCACAAGCATCGACACTTGCAACACTGCAGAGCGGTGACATCTATTACACGACACAGCTCGTCACGTCAAACGGACAGCAATGGCATCGTGTAAGCAAAGATGGAAAGACGGGCTACATCCCAGTCAACCAAGGCAAGAGCGTGCAGTACCAATCGGACCGGATCGTCATGCAGACGACGGCTTCGACTCCACTTCGCTCGTATGCCGGAAACAATTACGCGACCGTTAAAACGATTCCTTCTGGCACAAGCATCACCGTCACTGGAATGATCGATGACTGGTATCGCGTGACTTACAGCGGGAAGACGGGTTATATCGCTTCACGTTACGCCAAGGAAAAAGTCATGACGCAATCGATTCCTTCTTCTTATTATCGCCTTGAACGTACCGTCGAAGTGAAAGCATCGCACCATGCGACAGCAGAAACCGTCGTTCGCCTTTCTTCTGGAGACGTCTACACGACGAATCAAGTCGTCACGAATGGTCATTCCGAGCAATGGCATCGCCTGACAGTCGATGGGAAGACCGGCTACGTTCAAATCAATCAAGGTTCACCGGTCACCTATGAGAGCGTTAATAATCACCGCTATCAAGCAACGACGGATACGACACTCCAGTCGGATGCCGGTTCTGCTTATGCGACAGTGGCTAAGCTGCCAAAAGCAGCCGTCGTTCAAGTAACAGGCAGTCTCGATCAGTGGTTAAAGATCAGCTACGCTGGGAAAAATGGCTATGTCTTAAAATCAACACTGACACCGTATACCGAAACGAAAAAGATCACAGGTGCACGCTTCCTGGCGAATGAATCGCTCGTCGTCAAACAAGCACCGGACGATCAAGCATCGAATGTCACGACACTCGCGTTCGGAAATGTCTATTACACTTCTGCTTTGATCACGTCGTACACGAACACGTCGTGGCATAAAGTAACGATCGACGGGAAAACGGGTTATATCCGTACCGGACAAAATACGTCATCGATCAAATATGAATCAAAGGACAAAATGTATGTACGGGCAACATCAGACGCTGCCTTACGGTCTTATGTCGGTAGCTCCTACAACGTCATCAAGACGATTCCGAAAAACCTCGTCGTTACTGTCTCCGGTCAAATCGGTGATTGGTATAAGATTTCGTATGATGGAAAAAGTGGGTACGCGTATAAGGGGGCGTTCGTGACGACTTCTTCGAAATTAAACGTCTATAATTCTGTCGCGACACCGTATACGTTCGATACCTTCATCAGCGCCCAGATGAAACTGAACCCACCACCACAAACGGATATCTATAAAGATAAATTGATGTATGTCAGTACGGGTTACGTCCGTCTCGGCGGCGCACTTGATCCAGTCAATGGAACCATTGCGACTGTCACAGCGACGACACCACTTAACATCCGCTCTGGTGCTTCGACGGCGAGTCACGTCTACGGTCAGTTCCAACCTGGTCGAATGATTCGCGTCTATCAATCAGTCAGTGGCTTCTATACGACAAAGCCACGTGTCTACACGAGTGCGACAAGTGGTTACTCAACGATCCAATGGTTGAATGCCCTCGAAACGGACGTCCGTGATGTTGCCGATCCACTGAAAGTCGACCGCAACTCTTCTGCCTTCTATCAGTTCCTCGATCTCTCGAAAACGACAGGAGCATCGGCTGCGACACTTGATAAGATGTTAGCGAACGTAACGAAAGGACTCGGGATCTTCAACAAGTGTAGCAACGGTAGTTGTGGACAAGCGTTCATCGATGCTGGTCAAAAATACAGCGTCAACGAAGCTTACTTGATCTCACACGCTTTACTTGAGACAGGCAATGGACAATCAAAACTGGCAATGGGTGTGACATGGAATGGACGTAAAGTCTATAACATGTATGGAATCGGTGCGTATGATTATGATGCGATCAACACCGGCGCTGCTTATGCCTATAAAATGGGCTGGTTTACACCAGAAGCGGCAATCGTCGGTGGTGCCGAATTCATCAGCACGAAGTACATCCATAATGAATACGGACAAAACACGCTCTACAAGATGCGTTGGAGTCCGATGCGTCCTGGTAGCCATCAATACGCAACAGACATGGGATGGGCCGTTAAGCAAACGTCTCGGATCTATTCACTCTATCAACAGATGGATAGCTACACAGCTGTCTTTGATATTCCAGTCTTCGCTCGTTAAGGAGACGATGAACCAACGTCTTTAAATCAATGAATGTGTTCCAACATCAAAAAAGGAAAGACCGTTCTGGTGATCCCACCGGAACGGTCTTTCCTTTTTCATTAGTAGCGAACGAGCAGGATCATCCTCAACTCCTGCAGGAAAAGAAAGCGCGCTCGACGCTTTCGACAGGGATAGGTAAGACCCGGTAGACGGTATGAAATGCGAGGATGTCGCAGCTTACCTCCCGCCTGCGGAAAGGGAGGATGACCAACTGACTCGTTCGTCTTATGAAACGATAGACTGATGATCTTGTGAAGAAAACCCCTGCATTTACGCGGAAGGGCTCCCCTAGCGTTCTAAGTCATCGGCGACGATTTGGATATCGATGCCGCGGACATGACGCATGATTTCATTAATGATCGATCCACGTCGGATTTCCTGCCAGCGGGTCCGCGCGGATTGACCGAGAACGATTTGCGTGATGCGATGATGTTTGGCAGCGGCGGTAATCGCTTGAGCAATCGAACGTTCGCCTTGAATCCGGATCAGCACTTTTGCTCCGAACAAGGCACCACTCTCCCGCACCATCGCAAGCACTTCCTTCTGTTTCGCATTCAATTGATTTTCCGCTGTCGGTAAAATCGTCAGAACATACAGTTCCGCCTTTAATCGACTTGCCATGCGAAATCCGCGATAGATCAACTTTCGCGCGTTATCATTAAGCTGGATGCAGACGAGAATCCGTTCTTGTAATGTCGCTGGGTCTTTTTCAATCAACAAACGTGATTGATAGACTTGATCGTCGACTTCGTCCGCGACTTGTCGTAACGATAACTCCCGTAAGCTAGCGAGATTCTGAAGCGAGAAGAACGAATTCAGACTCTGTTCAATCTTTTCTTTCTTGTAGATTTTCCCTTGCTCGAGTCTCTCCCGTAACGTTTGCGGCGTCACGTCGACGAGTAAGATCTCATCGGCCTCTCCGAGAAATGGATCCGGGATTCGCTCCCGGACCTCGACACCCGTCACTTCTTTGACTTTAAAGAGTAAGCTTTCGAAGTGCTGGATGTTGACGGCCGAGTAAACGTTGATCCCGGCGTCAAGGAGTGCCGCGACATCTTGATAGCGTTTTTTCCGTTCTGATCCGGGAGCATTCGTATGCGCCAGTTCATCGATCAAGACAATATCCGGGTGACGGGCAATGATCGCGTCCACGTTCACCTCAGGAAACACTTTCTCTTTATAGACGACTTCAAGTAACGGGACTTGTTCGAGCTGTCCGACCATCTCCGCCGTCTCTTTTCGACCGTGCGTCTCGATCAGACCGATGACGACATCCTTGCCTTCAAGCGTCAAGGTTCGTGCATCGGCAAGCATCTTATACGTCTTTCCGACACCAGGAGCTGAGCCGATATAAAGCTTCAGCTTTCC
>NZ_DFQK01000021.1:211858-247035 GCF_002377745.1 Exiguobacterium sp. UBA3491 | reverse complement strand
CCAGGTTCAAAAGGAGGACATTGACGTAATCATGCGTCCCGGCTTCTTTCGTGATTAGCTTGCGTACCTCGTCACGCGATAGGTCGCGTGCGGTTGCGATACGCTTCGCTTGATCCAAAGCATAAGCGACTGAGATGTGCGGATCGAAACCAGAACCGGATGTCACGAGGGCATCGTCCGGAAGCGAAGCGCCGTCCTCTCGGTTCTGTTTCTGCAATGCCGCTATCTTCGTACCAAGCTCCGGGTTCGATGCTGCTAGGTTATCCCCAGCAGATGACCCCGCTAATTGATCGACCGCTGAGGGGCGTCCGTGAAAATACTGTTTCGACGTGAACGGTTGCGCGATCAATTCCGATCCAATGAATTTTCCGTTTTCCTGTACGAGTGAGCCGGCTGCTTTATCCGGCACGAGAATCTGACCGAACAGCGTCAGCAAGGCGGGAAAGACGATCCCGCATAATGCTGTGATGAAGATCGTCACACGAATGGCTTGTTTCATGATTCGTTTTCTCCTTAAAGGATGCTTGCAAGCAAGACATCGATGATTTTAATCCCAATGAACGGTACGATGACACCGCCAAGACCGTAGATGAGTAAGTTACGCCCGAGCAATTGATCGGCTGTCATCGGTTTATACGAGACACCTTTCATCGCGAGCGGGATCAGCATCGGAATGATGATCGCGTTGAAGATTAGGGCCGACAAAATTGCTGTCGTCGGGGAATCGAGTCGCATGATGTTGAGTACTTCCATTTGTGGAATCGCGACCATGAACATCGCCGGGATGATCGCAAAATATTTTGCAACATCGTTGGCAATCGAGAATGTCGTCAACGCTCCCCGTGTCATCAAGAGCTGCTTCCCGATTTCGACGACTTCGATGATCTTCGTTGGGTTCGAATCAAGATCGATCATGTTCGCTGCTTCTTTCGCGGCTTGTGTCCCACTGTTCATCGCTAGACCCACGTCCGCTTGCGCGAGCGCTGGTGCATCATTCGTACCGTCTCCTGTCATCGCGACGAGGTGACCGGCTGCTTGTTCTTGCTGGATGACACGGATTTTATCTTCCGGTTTACATTCGGCGACGAAGTCATCAACGCCTGCTTCGCGAGCGATCGTTGCTGCCGTCAACGGGTTGTCGCCGGTACACATGATCGTTTTGATCCCCATCTCACGCAACCGATCAAACCGTTCCCGCATTCCTGGTTTGACGGTGTCTTTCAAGTAAATGACTCCAAGAATCGTCGCATCTATCGCAACGACAAGTGGGGTTCCACCTAAGCGTGAGACTGAATCGATCGTTTCTTGCAAATCATTCGGAATCGTTCCGCCTTGTTCTGTCACCCATTCTTGAATTGCTTGACCCGCCCCTTTCCGTACACGACGACCATCCGTCAAATCCAGACCTGACATCCGTGTTTCCGCACGGAACGGAATGATTTCTGCTCCATCTAACCACTCGCGTTCGACTGGCATGTCTCGTAGTTCTGCGAGTTCTAGGACAGAACGTCCTTCCGGTGTCTCATCGGCTAAAGAAGCGATGATCGCCCCTTCGAATGCTTGCTCGACAGAGCGTCCACCGACCGGCGTGATCTCTGACGCCATCCGGTTTCCGAACGTGATCGTTCCCGTTTTATCTAAGATGATTGTTTGGATATCCCCTGCTGCTTCGACCGCCTTCCCGCTCATCGCGATGACGTTAAAACGGGTGACACGGTCCATCCCGGCGATGCCGATCGCGGACAGCAAACCACCGATCGTCGTCGGAATCAAACAGACGAGCAAAGCGATCAAGATTGGACCAGAAAGATTGAATCCAAGATAGTTCGTAAAGACGGGTAACGTCATGACGACGAGTAAGAAAATCAATGTCAAGCTCGTCAACAGTGTTGATAAAGCGAGCTCGTTCGGTGTCTTTTGACGGCTTGCGCCTTCGACAAGCGCAATCATCTGATCGAGGAACGATTCCCCTGGATTACTCGTGATCCGGACTTCAATCTCATCACTAACGACGAGTGTTCCACCGATGACCGACGAGAAATCACCCCCCGCTTCCTTGATGACTGGTGCCGATTCCCCTGTGATCGCCGATTCATCAATTGAAGCAAGACCTTTGATGATCTCACCGTCACCTGGTACATATTCACCGGCCCGGACGAAGACGATGTCGCCTTTCCGGAGTGTCGCGGACGAGACGCTCTCAATCAATTGTCCGACACGTTTACGAGCCATGACGTCCGCTTTCGATGCTTTTAGCGAGTCTGCTTGTGCTTTCCCGCGTCCTTCGGCGATTGATTCTGCGAAGTTCGCGAACAAGACCGTCAAGAAGAGGATGATGCTGACCGTCAAGTTAAAACCACGCATCTGATCAATGAAGATCGTATAGCCGATTGCGAGCAAACAACCGATCCAGACGACGAACATGATTGGTTGTTTGATCATGTTGACGGGATTCATTTTTTTAAAGGCGTCGATTGTCGCCTGGCGGACAATCGAGCCATTGATTGCTGATTTGGATTGCTGATCCGGCTGCCCATTCGGTTGGTGTTCGTCGGACGTCGGATGCATGATACGTTCCATCATATGCTTTTATCTCCTGTTCACATCGTCAGCCAGTCCGCGACCGGTCCAAGTACGAGCACTGGCAAGAATGTCAATGCACCGACGAGTACGACCGTACCGAGGAAGACTGTTCCGAAGAGTGGTGTGTCTGTTTTGAATGAAAACTCATCTTGCGGCACGGATGGCTTCGCTTTCAGCGAACCAACGATCGCAAGCATTAAAATCAATGGGATGTAACGTCCGAAAAATAACGCAAACGATGTCGAGACGTTCCAGTAGACATTCGCGTCCCCGAGCCCTTCGAATCCGGAACCATTATTGGCTGTCGCTGACGTGAATTCGTACAAGACTTGTGATAGCCCGTGATAGCCTGGATTCGAGATGCCAGCGACGCCTGGTGCGACGTACATGGAGATTGCCGTTCCGACGAGAATCAAGAATGGTGGCACAAGAAGTGCGATCGCGATCATCTTCACTTCGAACGTCTCGATTTTCTTACCGAGGAACGTTGGTGTCCGACCGATCAAGAGACCTGTCAGGAAAACTGCGACGAAAGCATAAAGCAAGACATTCAAGAATCCAGCTCCGGCACCGCCGTACACGACGTTGAGCATCATGTTTCCGAGCTGAATCAATCCAGCAAGCGGATGGAGTGAGTCATGCATCGCATTGACCGCACCGGTTTCAGCTGCTGTCGTAATCGAGCTATAGAGCGCTGTACCGACTTGACCGAAGCGTAATTCCTGACCGTGTGCAGTCGGGTTCGCAAATAGGCTACCTGCCATGCCGAACGTCATCATGATAAATAAAATCGTCATGACACCAAGGAAAAGCCGCCCCTGTTTCGCAGAACCGATGATTTTTCCATACGCGACAGGAAGTGACATTGGAATCAATAACATCAAGAACATCTGGATGAAGTTAACGAACTGATTCGGATTCTCAAACGGATGGGCACCGTTTGCTCCGAAGGAACCACCGCCGTTGTTACCAAGCTGTTTGATGACTTCAAACGCGGCGACCGGTCCACGGTAAATCAACTGCTTCGCCCCTTCAAGCGTCGTGACGCTGATTGCGCCACCAAACGTCTGTGGTACGCCGAGTAAAATCATCAACATCCCGAAGAAGAATGAGATCGGAAGCAGGATACGTGTGATGAAGCGAACGAAGTCGGCATAAAAGTTACCGAGCGGTTTATTCGCAAGACCACGGATGACAGCGATACAGACCGTGAATGCCATCGTCGGTGCGACGAATAACATCGTTCCGAGGACGAACGTTTGTGAGAGATACGATAACGCTTCACCCGAATAATGCTGTTGATCGGTGTTCGTCATGAAGCTGATCGTCGTATGAAGCGCTGTCGACCAGTCAAGATTAGCGGCGCCGTTCGGATTGAGCGGTAGACTTCCTTGAAAGCGAAGCAACAAATACCCACCGATGAAAAACAGTAGATTGACGACTAATAGACTTTTTGAATAGCCGACCCAGGATTGATCTTGTTTCTTTTCATCGACACCAAGTAACGATAGAAGGCGTCGTTCGACCTTACCGATTGTATCGACCCGACGCTCTGCGATCGGTGCGAAGTACATCCCGATGTAGCGACCGAGCAAGACCGCTGCACAAAGTGCAATGACGAGTAGGATCCAAAATTGGATTAGGAATTGAGTCCACATGTTTTTCTTTTCTCCCTATGCGATTAGAATTTTTCTGGATACATCAGACAATAACCGAGATACAAAAAGACGAGACAACCCGTCGTTAGTAAAAACCACGTCATTTCCGGTCACCCGCTTTCCACTGGACACGTTCGATCAGTCGAATCATTCCGAACNNTGTTCTCCCATTATGAAATTACCCCCATATTATTCAATATTTTTACAATTAAGCACGACAAAAAGACGATGTGAGGCGAAAAACGGCCCCAGCATCGCCTTTATAACTTGGCATACTGAAAAAGAGTCGTTCCCTCCTAAAAACGCCTGCGAGGTTAGCTGTCGGATTCGGGCATACCTAGGATTTCGCCCTACCTTTCCCGTTCGGAAAGGATTCACCCCGTGTCACGTGTCGTGACGATTGGGTCCCCCGCTTCAATCATGAATTCGGCGTACTTTGAGATCGAAGCATTAACATGTTAGTGTTCGTTGATGAGATGGATATTACTCCGTTTTTTTAAGGTTGTAAATAGAAAAAATGAAAAAAAATAGTCTGATTTTTTAATGACTTACTTTCGAAAAATAGTGTTTTTTAACTCTATGCTATAGAAGAAAAAAAACCGCAGAAATCGATTCTTTCATCTAAAATGGAGGAGCTCCTTTTTAGATCGAATCGCTCTGCGGTTTCATAAGCAAATCAGAATTATGATTGCTGATTCATTTTGGCATGGACCGTCAAAGGAGCTAGCATCGTCACCCATAGGGCAACCACTCCAGAAACAAGAATCACAATATCGCGTTCGAATCCAAGCGTCAATAAGGTAATACAACTTCCGACGAGGACGAGACAAAGCGTCGCGATCATGACGAACCGCGATTGTTTCAACATTTTTCTCATGTGGCATCTCTCCTTTCCTTCCATATTCCTTGTAATCGTAACAAAAATTCGTCGAAAAAACGTCGCTGACACCCGATTGTGATGTTTCTGTCATCTCGCAAGTAACGATAGCAGACGACGAGAAAACGGATTTGTTACACTAGAGAAGTACTTAAAAAGGGGGAATTGATATGTTACAAGATCATTCATTTCAACGCGTCGACGGAACGTCGGCATCCTTAAGTGACTACCCAGCTCAAGCATGGCTGATCGTCAATACAGCCAGCAAATGCGGCTTGACGCCACAGTTCGAAGGACTCGAGCAATTGCATCAAGACTATCGTTCGCAAGGATTGACCGTACTTGGTTTCCCATGTAATCAGTTCGCGAACCAAGACCCGGGAACGGACGAGGAGATTCAGTCGTTCTGCCAAGTCAACTACGGCGTGACGTTCCCCGTCTTCTCAAAAATCGATGTCAACGGTGAACAAGCACATCCTTTATTCGAAGAACTGAAAGCACAAGCACCAACGACGGACGGTATAACAGACATCGAGTGGAATTTCACGAAATTCCTCGTGACTCGTGATGGAGAAGTGACGCGGTTCTCTCCAAAAACGAATCCAACGGATTTGACGGCAGCGATCGAACGATTGCTCGTTCAAGTCTAAAAAATAAGCTTCCCTCCTTCTCCCTTGAAGGAACGGAAGCTTATTTTTATGTTGTCCCCGGCTCAAGGTGACGACTGATCATTTCTTCCGCCAATCGTTTGACATCATCGATATCGCGCATTTCCGTGAACGGATGCCCCCAGACGATCAGCTCTTCGATTTCTTCAATCGGTTGCGTCGTGTATCGTGTACCATCGGCACCGAACTCTTGCGCAATCGTCGATTCAAAGGCAGCATACTTCAGGAGCCACGGTTTCTCACTCAAGATTTTGTGGGCATGCTTCACCTGCTTGAACGTCACATCGCCGACGAGGACGACGGGATCGAATCGTTCATGGAGAGGATGCGTATATTGAACAGAGATCAATAATCCATGTTGATTCGTTTTTTCTTGTTGTCGGACATACGTCCGCGTTAGGAAATGTGGAACGAGTGACTCCGCACTTTCTTTCGTCTGATGGATGCTCAAACCATGTTCCGTTTGGACGACATCCGGTAGGACCGGTTCGTATCCACGATTCGCTAATTGTTGATCGAGCTCTTTAAATAACAGCAAAGTATGTTCGACAAGCGCTCGAACTTGGCGAAACGATAATTGGATCGATTGATTGATCATAGGATGACCTACTTTCTCTAAAAGTATGGCAATATACAGTTATTTACCCAAACTTTTCCGACTTCATCCCTGTTTCAGCGAAAGTTCCTCGAGCCACTTACGTGTTTGCTCCTGTAGGCGCGTTTTCGTCTGTTCCGGATCGAGGGTGATCTTCTGATCGACATGAATCGATCGACAATCAAGTGCCTGCGGGATGTTTTCTTCGACGATTCCTGCAAGGATCAGACAAGGGACGCCAGCTGTTCTCGCCATCCGCGTGACCTCACCTGGCAATTTACCGATTTGGCTTTGACGGTCGACCCGTCCTTCCCCTGTCCAGACATAATCCGCTTGTTGCATCCGCTTTGCTACACGAAGGTGTTGCAGGATCGTCGATGCGCCCGGAACGATCCGTCCACCAAGCGCATACACAGCTCCACCGAGTCCGCCGGCTGCCCCCGCTCCTTTGACGCTGTCTAATCCAAGTAACTTTCCGATCTGTTCGAGTCGTTGATCGAGATTTGTGATGGCATCCGATAGTAGTCCTTTTTGTGGACCAAACAGATAAGCTGGACCATCTAGACCATGATAGGGAGCTGTCACATCTACGAGGGCTTCCAGCTGAACCGGATACGTTGAACAATGAATGGTCTGCGTCTCAAGTAACGGATTCGTATGGAACAAAATCGGCTTACCCGAGGCATCTTGAAGACGACAACCGACTTCCGCGAGTAATCCAAGTCCCCCATCCGTCGTACCTGTTCCCCCTAACGCCAGTCGGATACGTGTTATTCCTTGATCGCGTAACTGTTCCATCAAACGTCCGACGCCACGCGTATTCACTCGAACAGGATCATCTCCGCTTTGACGCATCGACAGTCCACAAATACGCGCGACTTCGATGACGGCGTCTGAATCTTTTACGGCATACTGTACTTCACACGGACGACCTGCTAGATCAATCGTCACGGCCGTCTTTTCCTCATATCCAAGCGCGAGGTAGACTTCAAGCGTTCCTTCCCCACCGTCCGCGACAGGTGAGGAATCGATGATCGCTGTCGGATCATACGCTCGAACCCCGGAGGCGACGGCTTCTGCTGCCTCCTTCGAAGAAATACTACCTTTGAACGCATCCATTAAAATCAAGTGACGTGCCATCTGTAAGTTCCCCCTTCAAAAATCTCATATCAAGTTTTGATTGCGTTTCCAATTAATGTTACGATGATACTAATTTCAAATTACCATTACCTTATCTGACATTTCATTTTACATACACAGGAGGTCTTATTTCATGGAACGCTGTTCGTTATGTGGAACACCACTTCGTCAATTCGATACGACTTGTTCGCATTGCCAACATCCTGTTATCAAAAAAGAACAACCAGCTGAACCACCTGTTCCGTCTTCTTCACGGACTTGGCTCATCAGCACCTGTCTTTTGCTTTTTCTCGTCGGAGGAGCCGGTTTCCTGTGGTATTCGCTACAAGATCCCGTTTCCCCTGAAGCCGGTCAAACGCCTAGTGTCGAAGCACTCGCGCTTTCGGAATGGTCCGATGACCAAACAGCGTACAATCAAACGTATTCGAAAGACCGTCCTCCAACGTCCTATGATGTCCTTCGTTTCGTCCGCCAATACACTCGGACGATTCCAGAGCTTGCGACGTATTCAAAGAAATACGATTCCATCGAAACGTTTTCCGCCATCCAGTTTACGACCTTGAAGGTGTTCGAATCCGAGTTCGACCATCTCGAGCAGTTGACGAATGCCGTTGATGCTCCTGTCGCTCCAAGTGTTCTTGCCGTGACATTCCAAAAATTCACGTCAAAAGGTACCACATATCACTTGCGTACACAGGAAACGTACCAAATCGCGACAGCAAACGGTTCAGAGCCTGTGACCTACCGTGTCCATTATCGTTTGAAAGTGCATACGGATCATCTGCAAATCATTGATGTCAATCGAACGGAGGTGATCTCATGAAACGAGTGCTCCTCTGTCTGCCCCTTTGTCTCCTGATGGCGTGTTCGCCCGAAACATCCAAGATTCAAGAACAACTCGAGCAACAGACCTACACCCGCGCTGTCGAACAATCGAAACAAGACATTGACGAACCGGCTGCTCGGCTGATGGTTCAGCTTGAGCGACAGCTTGCCGGTTATCAACTGCGTGACGTCTTAAAAACGGCGGAGGCGATCGAACGTCTTCAACTCGCAACGGATCATCCTGTCCGAAAACGAGCAGAAGCCATTGCCTTCAGTGCAAGAGAGACGTTGCAACAAGTCAAACAGTTTGAAGGAACATACGAAGTCGAACGAAGCACACTTGAAGATGAGCCGTTCGACGGAACCGGACGCATCCATGTCTCTTTTGACGAGCAAGATACGTTCATCGCGACGCTTCGCTTTGATCAGTTCGGTCTCCCGGACGCGCTCCGAAACGATGAAGAGATCGTCCGTTTCGAACCCGATTTCTCCGCTCGTGTCAGTTTATCCGGAGGACAAGTCAGCTACCGTTTCGTCCGTTCGACGCTCCGCGTGACGTTCGAAGGACCAGGCGGTAAGCGAATCTATCAACTTAAACAACTGTCAGATAAATAACCAGTAAAACGCCGCTTTACTTGAGACGATTCCCGAGTGAAGCGGCGGTTTTTTATGATTTTAATTTAACGTGTTGCTTGAACGTTCTCATACACCTGCTGACATAATTCATGTGTCGCCAGGCTATCAGAAGCTACGACCGACTCGGACGGTTCCCCTTTGACCGTCCGAAGGAATGCATCCAGCATATCGACGAACCCGCGGCGCTTTAGCGTCGCTTCCCAGTTATCGAGCGGATACCGAAGCGTGCCTTGTTTCGTCAATTGATCGAGTGTCGTCACGTCCGTTGCGATTCGTTTTTCTTCCGGTCCCATCACTTCGACGCGTTCTTCCGTGATGCCGTTATTGCGGTTCATGACACCAATCGCCGTAATGCCGTTTGAGACGAATTGAATCGTCACGTGATGCAACCCGCTTGCGTCCTGCTTACTCTTAACGTGCAAATCTTCAATCTCACTGCGTCCTGTCAAGAAACGCAGCGTATCCGCGACATGAATGAAGTCGTCGAACAGAAACGGCTTAGCGTCCTCGATGAACGACGTCCGATTCTTTTGCATGAGGACGAGATTCGGATCGTTCACTTCCAGCAAGCGCTGATGCGCTGAAGCGAAGCGACGGTTGAATCCCGTGATGAACGGTAACTGCTTCTCTTCTGATAAACGAGTCAATTCGCGAATCTCTTCGATCTCCATCGAGACCGGTTTATCAACATAGACGGCGATTCCTGCTTCAAGCGCTTGCCGTGCCTGCTCCGCATGGACGACAGTCGCTGAATGGATCATGACCGCATCGATCCCCTCCTTTACGGCGTCAGCAAACGTCGCGTATGTTCCTGCAAAGCGATAGTCTGCTCGCAATCGTTTTGCTTTCTCTTCATCTCGCGAGATCAGATACACCTCGATATCAGATCTTTCAGCATAGACCGGTAAATAGGCTTTTTGAGCGATATCACCTAGACCAATGACGGCTAATTTCATATGAACTCCTCCTTTTCCACTGTTGCTTACATTCCCTATGATACGTTAATTGACACGAAAAGATGAGAAACAGCCCTTTACAGGCATCAAATTCCTTTTTTTGAAAAGAAGTGAATTTCCTTTTTTTGTTTTATGATAAAACCATATTTGAACAAGGAGGGAATGAGTTTTTATGAAGCGCTTGCTCCGTACTAGTCTTACGCTCTTATTATTGTTCGCTTTGTGTCTTCCCGCCATTCCGGCTCAGGCAGCTAGTTACCAAGTCGTCGTCACTTCGACGATTGGAGCGAACATCCGCTCGAAGCCGAGTACAGCCTCGTCTGCGACGATCGTCCGACGCGCTGCGTACAAGGCAAAATTCACAGCCGTCTCGTATACGAATGGCTGGTATAAGATCAAGGACGGAGGTACATATCGTTATCTATCGAACCAAGTCGCTAAAAAAGTGTCGAGTAGCTCCGTAAAAACGTACAAAATCGTCGTCTACTCGAAAGCTGGAGCGAACGTCCGGACATCACCAAGCACGGCCTCATCAAAGAACATCAAACGACTCGCATCCTACAACTCGAAGTTCAATGCAGTCTCGTACTCGAACGGTTGGTATAAGGTCAAAGGGAAAGTCAATTATTATTACGTCTCTAGCCAAGTTGCCCGAAAAGTGACGACGAGCAGCCCTAAACCATCGAGTGGCAGTTATCCGGTTGCATCGATGCGGTATTTCAAGCTTGGATCGTCAAGTTATCAATTGACGAAAGAAAGCTTCGTCCGCCGTTATCCAGCGAGTACGACGAAACTGTTGACGGGAATCGTCGCGTATGACGAAGCAGCACGTAAAGGCACGCTTGATCAAACGTTCACCCTGACGTCTTCGATGTTATCTGTCCCTGCTGGCAGTAGCGTAGCGGGTTTCCGTGTTGGCGATAAAGTCACGATGCGTCAACTCTTGAACGGGATGCTGATCCGCTCTGGTAATGATGCAGCAAAAGCGATCGCTGTCCGGACAGCAGGTTCTGAATCGAAGTTCGTCTCGTACATGAATAACCGCGCCCGTTCAATCGGAATGAGTGCGAGTCATTTCATGAACCCACACGGTTTCTATCATCCAAGTCATTACACGACAGCTGCTGATATGCAAAAACTCGCGAATACATATGCGAAGTACAGCACGCTCATGACGATCAGTGGACGCAAGTCGTATCAGACGACCGTTAAAGGACCGTATGCACGGACATTGACGTGGTATCATACGAATACGTCGCTTCCAGGAGATACACGTGTTTATGCGAGCAAGACTGGTTACACACCGGAATCTGGCTACACACGCGTCTTCTTCATCAAAAAAGGATCGACACGATATGGTCTCGTCACACTGAAAGGAACGTTGTCCCAAACCGAGACGACACTTCGCTCCGTCTTAAATAAATAATCAACTCATCAACAGTCTGGTTTTCCGTTTCGGGATCCAGACTGTTTTCTTTTTCCTTCAAATTATACTTGCGCTGAAAGCGAATTCATCTTAGAGTTAACTTTAGAATCAGACGTCTGACGTCTTAATGAAGGAGAGTTTTTACGTGGGAAATGTCAGTTTGTTATTTGGGGGCGTTGCGCTCTTTTTAAATAGTTTGACCTTGTTTGGAAAAGTCGATCTCCGTAGTGCTGGTGTCTTCAGTCTCATCACGGGTCTACTGCAAACGTTCATCGCAACGTATCTTGTCATCGGTGCTGTCGGTGATCCGGCGTTAACGTTCGGTTACGCGAGCATTTACTTGTTTGCCTTTACGTATGTGTATGTCGGCATCACATTTCTGTTCAATCTTGACGGAAGCGGTGTCGGTTGGTTTTCCTTGTTCGTTGCGATCGCCGCTTTGTTTTATGCATTTGTCAGCTTCACGACAGCAGACATCATCGGTGGGATGACATGGTTGTTCTGGGTATTGCTCTGGAGCCTGTTTTTCCTTGGGATGGGAATGAATCGCCCGATTGATGCGATTACTGCCCGCGTCGCCCTCGTATTAAGCTGGTTGACGTTGATCGTCCCGGCACTGATCGGTCTTCGGTTTGGCTACTTCAGTACGGCATACCAATGGTTATGGAGCGGTGCTGCCATTCTGACTGTCGTCTATTTCCTCTATACGATGATGAAATTCTCGATGCTTCGGACGATCCGCTCGTCGTGACATGCTAATCGATTCATCAAAAAAAGATGTCTATTTCCGGTCATGAATCGGAGATGGACATCTTTTTTGATTGATGGAGAACGCTATCGTTCATTCGCGACTCCTACAGGAAAAGAAAGTGCCATCGGTACTTTCGTCAGGGATGAATCAGACCCGGCAAACTGCATGAAATGTTGGTTGCCGCGGCTGATTTCCCGCCTGAGGAAAGCGCGGATGAGAGGAGCGTTCGTTTCGTTATCAATCAGTCCTGCTAGCGCATTTTTTCTCTCCATGCCAATCACTTCAATGCATTCTGCAGCTGTGCTTGAACCTCTTTCAACGACTTGTTCGTCGGATGCCAGTAATAGATGCCGTCCGATTCGATGCCACCTTTTCCGTCGAGTGATAAGGTCTCGACATTTCGTAAGGCATCCCGGTAGTCCGTCACGACCGTCCGGGCAACGGAAAATGGTACGTTCGTCTTGACGTTTTTCCCGAGGGCGTCGAGGACAGCATTGAAGCGACGAATCGAGAAGTCCTCTGTCATTTTATCAGCGACTGCCTGAACGACTTGCCGTTGGCGGATTTGTCGTCCGAAGTCCCCACGTGGATCATCGTGCCGCATACGAGCATAGGCGAGTGCTTCCTTCCCGTTCAGTAATAGTTCTCCTTTTGGGAACTGCATCTCATAGTACGAAAAATTGATATCGTTCTTGACTCTGACCCCATCCACCGCATTGACGAGATCCGTAAAGCCCGCTAGATTGATCTCAGCGAAATAGTCGATCCGGATATCGAGCAGATGACTAACCGTGTCGAGTGACATCTGTGGACCACCGAACGCATACGCGTGATTGATCTTATCATTTGATCCATTACCGATGATTTCGGTCTTCAAATCACGTGGGATACTGATCATCTGGCTCTTATTCGTCTTCGGATCAATCGTCACGACGATGATCGTATCACTCCGTCCTGTCTCATTTTTTCGTTGATCGACGCCGAGTAAGAGAAACGAGAGTCCTTTTTTCTGCTCGACGGCTTTCTCTGTCTCAACGCTTGCTTTGACCGGTACCTGGACTTCTTCGAGCGTCTGACTCGCTTTATGATACACATATCCGCCTGAACGAAAGAGAAGGAGCAGGCAAATCCCCGTAAGTGTCAGTACGATCCATTTCCACTTCTTCATCATCCATTCTCCTTTTCTTCGATCTGAATTCAGGACGGTCGTTGTGCTTCAAGTACGAGCAACGCATTGCGCCAGCTACCGAACAAGGCGGTGATGACACCGATGCTTGGTGCATCACGACCGATGCTGAACCGTTGGTAACTTGCAATCGTCAGATTTTCCGTCTCTTTTGCGGCTGCAGCAAGTACGTCGAGTACTTCCTCTTCTCGCCAACGTTTCCGCGGGAATTCGATGCCGATGATTTCAAGGGCGTTTGACCAAGAGCCGTACCGGCGGGCAATCGTTGCGACGGTCGGACGATTTTGACCAGCCGCCCACTTCGTGTAGGTCTGGCTCGTCAAGACCGGCAAGGCACCTTGCGCTTCAAGTAATGACTCGATGATCCGTTGTTCCATTTCCTGGACGCGTTCCTTCAAGATATCCGCTTCTGACAATGCCTGCTGCCACGAGTTGAATTGATGGACGATATCCGTCAGGCTTGGTGCTTGCTTTTGTTGCGCCCATTCGCGGTACGTCGCGCTTGTGAAAGGATCGAGTTCCTCCCGTGCCTGACGCAAGGCGTCAATGATTTCCGACTTCGTGAACGTCAAGCGGGCATGTCCGATGCCAGCTCGTTCCAAGGCGATTTGCCACGACCCAAACAGCATCAGGATTTCCGCGACGCTTGGATGAGTAGTGTTCAATTGCCAGCGGAAATAGGTATTGGCCGTCAATTCATTTTTCCCGTTCGCAGCGAGACGGAGTGCGTGGATCGCTTCCTCCATATCGCGCATGACGATGTCCCCTTCCCATATATTCATGACTGGACGTTCCGGCGTACGGTCGTCTGCAAGGCGTGACGAACGTTTCGGATGACGACGGCTTGTTCGGTGAACGTCATTTGTGAAGCAGACGGAAGGCAGATTCCGTCTTCAAATAGGCGACGACTAATATCATCTCCTTCTGCTGTGACGAATGGTACGTCGCGATAGACGGGCTGTAAGTGCATCGGCTTCCAGACCGGACGGGATTCGGCATTCGCTTGTTGGAGCGTCTGGATCATTTCGTCGCGTTGCACTTGACCGCCTGGTAAGAGAAAAGCACTGAGCCAACGGTTGGCGAATGTTCCGGTCTGCTCGACTTGCGACTTGACGCCGTCCGGCGCAAAGGCACGATCGTAACGATCAAAAATTTTCCGCCGTGCGTCGACGCGTTGATCGAGGACTTCGAGCTGTCCCCGTCCGATCCCGGCAGCGACATTACTCATTCGGTAATTGTAGCCGACTTCCGTATGCTCATAATGCAAGACCTGCTGTCGCGCTTGTGTTCCAAGATAAAAGGCACGTTCGATCAGAGCCGGATCATTGGCGACGAGCATCCCGCCGCCTGACGTCGTGATGATTTTGTTGCCATTGAATGAATAGATTCCGAACGTTCCGAACGTTCCGGTCATCCGCCCGTTGACACGAGTCCCGAGTGATTCTGCAGCATCCTCGATCAACGGAACATCGTACTCTTCACAGATCGCAGCAATCTCCTCGATTTGCGCGGCGACACCGTACAGATGAACGACGATGACAGCCTTCGGAAGTCGACCACGTGTTGCCGCCTGGATCAACGCCCGCCGGAGTGCGACAGGCGACATGTTCCAGGTCTCTTCTTCCGAGTCGATCAATACAGGTCGCGCTCCGACATACCGAATCGGATTCGTCGAGGCAATGAACGTCAAGGACTGACAGAAGACATCATCCCCCGTCGTGACACCGATTGTCGCGAGCGCCAGATGGATCGCTGCTGTCCCACTGCTCGTCGCAAGCGTTGCACCAGCTCCTGTGTACGCTTGCATATCTCGTTCAAAGGCATCGACATTTGGTCCAAGAGGGGCGACCCAGTTCGTCTCGAGTGCCTCGGTGACATAACGGGCTTCTTGACCACTTAAATGCGGGATGGAGAGTGGGATGTGTTTCATGATGTTTCCTCCCTTCGAGGTGACAGATGGCGAATCGGTGTCCGGTAGAGCGGGAACCAGTGACCCATTTGAGTTTCCGGATGTTGTCGTTCGAATTGTCGCGTTAGACGCTCATAGATCGTGGCATCCAGAATCGACGTACCGAGTCCAAAAAACGTTTGATTCGCACTAAAGGATCGTTTGTAGGCAAGCAAGCTATCCGTATTCGATCGTGTCGTGCCTCCACCGAGATGAAGCGCTTGAAAACCGGCTTGTTTTGCCCAACGAATCATCTCAGCGAATAACAGATGATTGGGTCGAAGGACTAACGACACGGGATCAGACGCACCGAGATGATAATGAGCGAACTGGCGACCGGTCAAGACGATGCACCCGGCGATGATGCGCCCTTCATGTTCAGCTAGCAACAGCACGTTGTTAATCCGTCCGTCCGCGAAGTGATCGAAGTAGGTCTGATCAAAGTAATACCGGGCATCCGCTTGATGTTTGTCCATCGTCATCTGATAGAGATGCGCGAAGTCCCGGTATTCTTCCGGGCGTCCCAGACGAATCGTCACGCCTTCTCGACGTGCCTTCCGGATGTTGCGTCGCGTCATTTGCGAAAAGTCGCTTTCGATCATCTCGAACGGGTCCGTTAGTTCGAGTGTCACGGTCGGCTGCAGGATCTCCGTTTGATGGCACCAGTATTGACCCAGTTCTTGATTGTGCAAGAGTGGATGGAAGCGAACCGTCTCTGTGACGATTCCCGTCTCATTGCAATAGCGTTCGAATCGCTCGCGCGCTTCGCGAATCTGATCGAGTGACCAGATGCCTTTGAAGGAAGGACCCCCATAGCCGTAAGGTGTCGTGATGTCCTCAAAGAGTGTGCCTGGAATCCGTCGCCGCAAGTACGGATAGATCAACGTCCCAAACTCCGTCGGATAATAAAATAACTCAGGAATCTCGTCGTGTTCCTTCGCGAGTTCGAAGTAAGCATGTTCGTAATAACAATCGAGCTGATAGGTCGCGACGAGTGCATCCCATTCGCGCGGATCCCGGATCAACCGTTCATCGCTTAACGACATCATGGGGAACACCTCCGTCGAGACCCTTGAACTCACCCATCCCAGTCTGATGAGCTGTCGAGTTCCCTTCTGACGAGATGACCATCTTGAACGTCTTGAACAGGATATAGAGATCGAGTCGGAACGTCTGGTGTGCTGCGTACCATTGATCTTGCTCGAGGCGTTGTTGCCACGTCGTCGCGTTTCGTCCATGAATCTGCGCCCAGCCCGTCAGACCAGGAAGGACATCATGCCGTGTCATCTGCTCCTTCGTATAGTGGTTCAAATAACTGACGAGTAACGGACGCGGCCCGACGAAGCTCATCTGTCCGCGAAGAATGTTAAAGAACTGCGGAATCTCATCAAGGCTTAAGCGACGAATCCACTCGAGTGATGCGGGAATCCGGTCTGCATCCGGGAGAAGTTTTCCCTCAGCATCCGTTTCGTTCGTCATCGTGCGGAATTTGTAGATTTTGAACAACTCCCCCTTGTAACCCGGGCGGACTTGATTGAAGAAAATCGGACGACCGAGCTTCGTATAGATGACTAAGGCGACGAGGGCGTAGACGGGAATCAGGATCAAGATAGCGATAAGACTAACCGTGAAGTCGAATGTGCGTTTCATGATGACGTCCTCCTTTTACATGGCTGAAAAGAGATCAAGTTGTCGTTTGATGACGTCGGCTTCGTTGAAATGTTTCATGGCACGGTCAAATCCGTTCCGTCCCATCTCGTTGGCACGGTCAGGATGTTCGACGAGTGTGTTCATCCGTTTGGCAAGCTTCGTGATATCGCGGACTTCGATGAGATAGCCTGTCTTCCCCTCGACGACTTCCTCACGACAGCCGCGGATGTTTGTCGCGATGACTGGTTTTGCGCTCGCCATCGCTTCGATGATTGATCGTGGTACGCCTTCGCGATGCGACGGTAAGACGAAGGCATCGACTTGTTGGAACAAACCCGGTACGTCTTCGACGAATCCAAGGTAGTCGACGTTTGGAATCTCGCGGATCCGCCGTAAGAATAAGTGTTTCGTCGTCTGATCGCGCTCGCTTGCCATCATCTCACCGGCAATAACGAGACGGGCTTCCGGGTGACGATAGACGACATCCTCGAATGCATCGAGCAGTTCGAGAATTCCTTTCTCTTCGACGATCCGACCGATGAATAAGAACGTAAACGGCGCTCCGGCTTCACGTGGTCGTGGGTAGAAGCGGGTCAAGTCGATGCCATTTCCGAGATGCATCAGCCGGGTATTCGCTTTAAAGCGTTTGCGCTGGGCGAGTTGATAATCTTCCTCGCTTTGAAGGAGCAGATAATCGGTCGCGAGACGTGCCAACCACTTTTCGACTGAATACGTTAGCTGATACGTCATCCGCCCCATCTTCTCGTGGAAGTAAAAACCGTGTGCCGTATAGACGATATGCTTCGTCCCGGCACGTTTGGCGGCGACCCGTCCGAGGGCAGCGGCGACCGGTGTGTGGACATGGACGGCGTCGTAACCATCCTCTTTCAAGATTCGCGTGATTTCACGGATCGTCCGCCAGTTACTCGTCCAGTCGATTCGCCGCTCGATCGGAATGTCATGCATCCGGAATCCCTTTGCTGCCAGTTTCACCGAGGCACCCGTGTCGGCACAGGCGATGCCGACGTCGTGCCCTGCATTTTGTAAAGCGAGTAAGAGCGGCTGCAACATCGTCTCTGCCGTCGTATCGAGAGCACAGACTTGAAGGATTTTTAGAGGCGCCATACGTGGACCCCCTCTGGCTGTTCTGCCCGTGGCAACATGCCTTTGATGTCAACGACGATCCCGCGGCCGACCTTCAGTAAGTGTTGTGCCAGATTCCAACCGCCTTCGACGTATTCTTCGTGTGAGACGGCGAAGATGACGACGTCGGCTGGTTTGAGTTCACTCATCTCGAGTAAGTCGATCCCGTACTCACGTTTTGCCTCACTCTTTTCGACGAGTCGGTCCGTCACTTGGACGTCGATTCCGAACTCTTCGATTTCATGAACGAGGTTCGCAACTTTCGAGTTGCGGATGTCGCTGACGTTTTCCTTGAACGATAATCCAAGAATTGTGACCCGGGCGCCGAGCACCGGCATGTTCTGTTTGATCAAGTTCTTAACGAGCGCTGTGGCGATGAAACGCCCCATCGTATCGTTGATCCGGCGACCGGCAAGGATGACTTCCGGGTGGTAGCCAAGNNAGCCTTCATCGTCAGATAGAACGGATCGACACCGATACAGTGACCGCCGACGAGACCCGGACGGAACGGGAGGAAGTTCCATTTCGTACCGGCTGCTTCGAGGACTTCAAGTGTATCGATGTTCATCCGGTCGAAGATGATTGCGAGTTCGTTCATCAAGGCGATGTTGAGGTCGCGTTGTGTGTTTTCGATGATTTTTGCTGCTTCCGCGACCTTGATCGATGAGGCACGGTGGACACCGGCTTCGACGACGGCTTCATAAACTTCCGCGACGATATCCAGTGTCTGTTCATCTTGGGCGGAGACGATTTTTTTAATCGTCTTGAACGTATGCTCATGGTCACCCGGGTTGATTCGCTCCGGTGAGTAGCCGACGAAGAAGTCGACACCAGCGCATAAGCCGGACGCTTCTTCAAGGACCGGGATACAATCTTCTTCCGTAGCTCCAGGGTAGACGGTCGACTCGTAGACGACGATGTCGCCTTTATTGAGCTGGCGACCCACGAGGTGCGACGCCCGTAAGAGTGGTGTCAGGTCCGGCTGGTTCTGTGCATTGATTGGTGTCGGAACGGCGATGATGATGAAGTCGCTCGCCTGCAGTGCCGATGGCTCTGAGACATAATCAACGGTCGCGTTCTTTAACGTGAAGGGACTCAGTTCGAGTGTCGCGTCGATGCCTTCTTGGAGTTCTTGAACGCGTTGTTCCTTGATGTCAAAGCCGACGACGTCTGTTTTTTCGCCAAAGGCGACGGCGACGGGAAGTCCGACGTAGCCGAGTCCGACGACGGCAATCGAACGGTTGGCAATGGGAAGTGCACCCGTATGGGCTGCTGTCGTATCTACGATGTGTTTGACTGCCTTGTTCATGTTGGGTTCCTCCTATTTCATCGACTGTTTGACGATCAATGTTTTTCCGTTCGGTTCTTGTTTGACGTGTTCGACGGGTTCGAGGACGATTTTCATCTCGGAGCCGAGTAACTTGCGCATCTCGTTCAAGAGAATCTGTTCGTGCTTCGGTTGGAAACGTTTCGCATCCGGAATATAGCGGAGTGTCACGTGATTGAGCGCATGCTGCTCGACTTGGAGCCGTAAGACTGAGTTCGGCAGTTCCCGGGCAATCGTCGTGATGTCTCCTTCGAAGACTTTGCCGCGCTTCTCACTGACGATGTAGCTCGTTCCCCGTCCGTCGATCGAAGCGATGACAGGACCATTCAAACCGCAATTGCATGTCTCGTCACTAAGTGTCATCCGGTCACCGATCCGGTAACGAATCAGCGGTGTGCCGCGTGTCGTAAAACAGGTGACGACGACTTCTCCGTCCTCTCCATACGGTTCGATGATGCCAGTTTCGTGGTGCAGATGCAGTTTATGATGGCGACACTCTGAGATGATTGGTGCCCCTTCCGAGGAACCGTATTGATCAAAGACCGGGACGCCGAACGCTTCCTCAAGGATGGAGCGCATCTCCTCCGTCACCGTTTCTGATGTCGGGAAGATGGCAATCAGCGGGATATCCAGTTGAATGTGGTGCTTCAGCATATAACGGGCGATTTCGACCATCGCCGTCGGTGTTCCGTCGAGTGCGCGTGGTTGAAAACGATTCAGCTCCTCGATATAAGCTGGGAAGTTCTCTTCCTTCATGTGAAAGATCGAGACGAGCAACTGATTGAGTGGCCGGTTCATCCGCCAGAAGATCGGTTTCGTTTGATCGACGGCTGTCAGCGTCCGACCGGTGAAGCTTGCCCGGCGCATTCCGGCCTTGAAACCGTGGAGTTCCTTGAAGTAATCAAGATGGGCCATCCGTTCCTGGACATCCTCGCGCATGAACGCAACTTGGAGCGACTTTCCGCTCGTTCCTCCTGTCCGTCCGCGGACCGGCGCATCGACACGGGACATGAACGCATCATTGTTTTGGCGAAGCGTCTCTTTTTCAAGGATCGGAATCGTCTTCAGCTGCTCGAGTGACGTAAACGGTAACTGGATGTCATGTTCGTGAAAGAGTTGTCTGTAATACGGTGTATGCGCCACAACAAACGCGAGAAAGGCATTCAGACGTTCGAGTTGTTCCGCTTGGTAATCCCGCGTCCGGTCCTTCATCCGGAGCTCCTTCATCTTTTGCTCATAGAAGTGACCGTAGCGTTCTTGCATCAACTTCCGACCGTATAACGAGGTCAGCCAATTTTGGATGAAAATTGGAGAGCGATAGTAGATATTCTCTTTAAGCGCCATCTTGGATTTCCTCCTTCATCAAGTAATGGCTCTCGTACCAGTCGATGAATGCATGGACACCAGCTTCGACCGTCGTCTGTGGTCGGTAGCCGATTGTCTCAAATAGTGAGGAGACATCGGCGAAACTTTCCGGGACGTCACCCGGCTGTAACGGCATCCCGTTCTTGATCGCCGTCTTACCGAGGCGTCGTTCAATCAAGGCGACGAATTCACTTAAGCGAATCGGGCTATGACTACCGATGTTGTAGACGCGATACGGGACGTTGCTACGATCCGGTAAGGGATTTGACGCGTCAAACGTCGCGTCGACTTCCGGTTCAGTCTGGAACAGACGATAGATGCTTTCGATGATATCGTCGACGTAGGTGAAGTCCCGTCCCATCTCGCCGTAGTTGTAGAGATCGATTGGTTCGCCCTTCGCAATTGCCTCCGTGAATTTGAACAGTGCCATATCCGGGCGCCCCCATGGACCGTAGACGCTGAAGAAGCGAAGGCCTGTCGTCTTGATTCCGTAGAGACTGCTGTACGTGTGTGCCATCAGTTCGTTCGCTTTTTTCGAAGCGGCATAAAGACTTAGCGGATGATCGACGGCATCCGTCGTCGCAAACGGCATCTTCGTATTCGATCCATAGACGGAACTCGATGAAGCGTAGATCAACTGCTCGACGGGATGATGGCGACACGCTTCTAGAATCGAGAGAAAACCGACGATGTTTGATGTCATGTAGACGTCTGGTCGGTCGATGCTGTAGCGTACGCCTGCCTGTGCTGCCAAGTGGAGAACGAGATCAATTGATTCCTGTTCAAAGATTCGCGCGACGTCTCCCGTCTCTTCGAGTGAGACCCGGTAAAACGTGTAGTTCGTGCCGAGTTCAGCAAGCCGGGCTTCTTTTAACGTCGGGTCGTAATAGTCGTTTACTTCATCGAGTCCGATGACCCGGTAACCCTCCCGGATGAAACGACGTGCGGCATGAAATCCAATGAAGCCAGCGATACCAGTGATTAAGATCGTTTTACTCGGCACGGTGTTCGACCTCCTCGAAGTAGTGGCGCGCTTGCAGGCGCATGTAGTGAACGGATGTATAGACGATGAGTAACATCGGGAACAACTTATACCGGTGTCGAATGGCCGTTCCGACGTTGCCGGTTCCAAGACCGAAGATCAACGCGTTGAGTGCAAAAAGAAGGAAAAAGAAGAAGAGGACGCTGCCGAACGGATGCTGACGAATCAGTTTGAACGACCGAATGATGGCAAAACAACCGATGAAATAGAAGACGGCGTCAAGGAAGAAAATCAGGATGTTCATGACACTCGACCACTGCCACGGGAATGGTGAGAACAGGAAGTAGATCATCCGGATCGGTGAGTAGAGAATCATGTCGCCTGGACCTGTCACCGTCAATCCGTTCAAGTAAGCGGAGCCGCCACGATCGTAACTCATCCCGCTGAACAGCTGTCCGTTTTCCGAGACGTGGGTGAACTTCGCGAACAAGACGTCTTGGAAGCTGTAGACGATGAAGCCGACGACGAGTACTTGGAAAATTAGTCGCTGTACCTTGGTCGGTTCAAAGTCCATGCGTCGTGTCTCATGGCTATAAAACGAGAAGTAGACGAGTAAGACGACGATTCCAACGGCAAGACCGGAGTGGAACATCGTACTGACGAAGTAGCCGAGATACGCGAGAATCATGTACCTGCCGGACTTCTCTTCCGTCCAATGCACCATGTAATAAAGCGTGTAGACGATACCAAGAGCGACGATCTGATCCCGTAAGAGAATCGGTGAGAGCAACAATCCTTGCGGGAAGAACGCGAAGATGAGTGTTGCACCGAAGACGTATCGTTCCGGTAAACGTAATCGCTGTAACGTCTTTGCTAGAATGACGACGGCGACGACGCCAAGGATGACGTTGAAGAACTGAGCTAGGATCCGTTCCGGTCCGAACATCAGATAGAAGATTCCGAGAAACTTGGAGTAGGTGCCGCGGACGACATCGTTAAAGGTCGACGGGTCGGTGAAGATTTGGACACCCTCGAGATGAAAGGCTTCCGTATCGTCCCCACTGTGCGGCGGTAAGCGGAACAGTTCGAGATCGATGAACATCAAAACCAATCGGACGAAGAAAGCGGTGATGAAGATGAGATAGAGCGGCGTCGTCTCGGCTTGGCGGAGTAGGTAATAGAGAAACAACACCGAGTTGATGAGCAGCAAGGCGGTCACGTACGTGTCCGGGAAGAGCGACCGGGCGAATTGACAAACGAGCGCTTCGATGACGATGAGTAAGAGAATTGGTCGCATCTTCTTCCCTCCTTAACTGCTTTGTTCGACGACGAGGGCGACGTTTCGTGGATACAAGGAGCGATAGAGCGCGGGTAACAGTAGGACGATTTGAGTGACCGCGCAAAGTGTGTATGCAATCGTCGCCCCGTATAGTCCGTACAACGGAATCAAAAGGCTACAAGCGACGAGATTGACGACGACACTGCCGAAGATCGAGAGTGTTTGGATTCGAAACTGCTGGAAGCCGGTCAGTAGTGCTTGAATGACGGTCGAATTATAGAAGAACAACGACGCGACCATCATCAAGACGAAAATCAGATGATATTTGACGAACGACGCATTGTAGAAAATCGTCAAACCCCACTTTCCGAAGAAGATTGCTCCAAGAATCAGGAGGATCCCGACGACGTTCGTCATCAGTAACATCGACCGTGTCAGCTTGCGCAGTTCCGGTAAACTTTGGCGTTCTCCAGTCTCTGACGAGAAGTTCGGCAATAAGACAGCAATCAAGGAGTGGATGAACAGACTACCGAGTACGAGTAGATAGGCAATACTTGCATAATATCCGAGCTCTTCGGTTCCGATCGCATGTCCAACGAATAACCGTGGGATGTTCGCGTTCAAGGCGATCAGTAGAGCGACGAACCCGAGTGGCATCGCTTTAAGGAACAACTCCTTACCGGATCGATATCGTAAGTCGAGCGCTTGATTGTCAAAACCACGACCGACCCGGCGAATCGTCGGGAGATCGTAGACGAGTAACATGATCAAGTTACCAGTGATCAAGGCGATGACGAATCCCTGGATCGAATGGGTCGTAAAGAGGACGAGTGCTGCGCCTGAGACATTCAGGAGACTGCGAAAAATCTTCGAGATGGCGACTTCCTTGAAGGCAGTGTGTCCCTGTAAGAAGCCGTATCCGAGATCAGCGAACGACTCCATGTATTTATTGAGATAGACGAGTAACGTCAGTAGTAAGATGTTCGCTTCACCGAAGAAATAATAGACACCAAGGAGGACGAACACACCTGCCGAGAGGAGCGAAAAACGGGTCTTGATGAAGAGCCAGAAGTTCGTCAGTCCAGCCCGTTCTGCCGTCAGGATCATACTGGCATTCAGCCAACAGAACATGACGATTGGTGCGGTGATGGCAAGGGCGTAATTGAAGTAGCCGATATTGAGCGGCGTACTCCATTTGATCAGGAGCGTCAAAATCATCCATTGATGCAATGAATATGCTGTATCCGCAATGAAGATGAGATTGAAGCGAGACAGCCGGACCGTTTTCATCGTTCTCCCCCCTCTCTATTTACGAGCGATCCGCATCGTCGGCGCGACTGGGTCGGCATCAGTCTCGTTCGTCACTTCTAATAAATACTGGCGAAGTGTCTCGTCCCGATCGAGCGCTTGGGCGATCTCACGCAAGTACGGATCGACGGAGCCGAACGGGCGTGTCTTTCCGACGAGGATTTTATCGAAGACGAGTTCGTCATGCACCTCATCACGAGCGAGCAGTTCCTCGTAAAGTTTCTCCCCTTTTCGAATCCCGCTATAGACGATCGGGATCTGTTCTTCCGTAAATCCACTCAAGTGAATCAAGTTTTTCGCAAGTGTCGTGATGTGGACCGGTTCACCCATATCGAGGACGAACACTTCGCCACCTTTTGCGAGGACACTCGCTTGAATGACGAGACGACTCGCTTCCGGAATCGTCATGAAGTAACGTGTCATCCGGGGATCGGTGATCGTGATCGGCCCGCCTTTCGCGATTTGTTCCTTGAAAAGTGGGATGACGGAACCGCGGCTCCCGAGGACGTTGCCGAACCGGACGACAGCGAACGTCGTTTCGCTATTTCTTGCCATCTGCTGGATGACCATCTCAGCGATTCGTTTCGTCGCGCCCATCACGCTCGTCGGATTGACTGCCTTATCGGTCGAAATCATGACGAAGCGTTTGACTCCAGCCGCTTCTGCTGCTCGGGCGACGTTACGTGTTCCGTAGATATTATTCTTGACGGCTTCGCTCGGATTATCCTCCATCAGCGGAACGTGCTTATGGGCTGCCGCATGATAGACGAGGTCCGGTTCGAAGCGTCGCATGACTTCAAGCATCCGGTCACTGTCCTGTACATCGGCAATGACGGATTCGAACTGGATGTCCTGGCTGAGACACTCGAGTTCCCGGCGAATCAGGTAGATACTGTTTTCACCGTGTCCAAGAAGGACAAGTCGTTCAGGACGAAAACGAATCAGTTGCCGGCAAATCTCGGAACCGATTGATCCACCGGCACCGGTGACGAGGACCGTCGCTCCATGCACGCTTCGTTCGATTTCCGTGATATCAAGCTCGACTGGTTCCCGTCCGAGTAAATCAGCGATTGAGACTTCACGGATTTGTTGAATCGAAACCTTACCGGAAGCGAGTTCGACAAGCATCGGTAACGTATGCGCCTCGACTTGCGTCTGTTTAATTCGATTCAACAGTTCGATTCGTCGCGGATACGATAAGGACGGGATCGCGAGGACGACCGCTTCAATCTTTTGTTCCTCGATGATGCATTCAAGTTGCTCGATCGCTCCGATGACAGGAACACCGTGAATTCGCATCCCGCGTAGTTCAAGCGAGTCATCGAGTAATCCGACGACGTTTAAGATATGCGATTTCTTTTGTTTCAGTTCTTTCGTGATCATCTGTCCGGAAGCTCCGGCACCGATGATTAGCGTCCGTTTGCCTAGCGTCTTATGCTCCGGAACGAGTCTGAGACTACGGCCACGAATCAACAACCGGACGAATAAGATACCGTTCAAGACAAGTCCCGTCTGCAAGAAGATTGCCCGTTCGACCGCGAAGTCGAACAACGCGTATTCAAGACCAAGTAAAACGAAACTGCTGGCAAGGACGACGACGAGGAGAACGGCGAGATCGCGTAAACTCGCATAGCGCCAGATGATTTGATAGAAACGCATCCAATGCGCGACGAAGGTGAGGGCAATCCACTGGATGAGGGCGATTTCGAGCGCATCCTGTAACTCGAAATTGACGGTGAGATGGAGCGGATTAAAGAAGTAGAACGTTACTACGGTTGCGAGTGCGATGACTCCGGCGTCGATCAGGCGAAGGAGTCCAATCTTCAACTGCCGACGATACGGGGTAAGCGGGGAATGCTGCATGATGGTGTCTCCTCTCCTCTCTCATGAGTGCGTCCGGGGAATGACTTTCGGATAACTGTCGGTCGCTTCACGTGTCACTTCTTTTTTGCTTAACGAGCGCGAATAGACGATCAGGAGTCCGAGCATTAAACCAAGGACACCACCGATTCCCGTATTCATCAAAATGTTCGGGGATACGGGCTTCGTTGGAATTCGTGCACTGGAGAAGACTTCCGTCTTACTCGTGTTAATCAGTTGCGGGAGATAATCCTGGAAGACTTCCGTCATCGTATTTGCCTGAATGGCTGCCTGCTCCGCTGAACGATCCGTGATGGATAAGGCGATGACTTGCGAATCGAGATTGCTCGAGACCGTCAGACGATCCGTCAAATCGAATAATCGCTTGTCGGTGACGTTCATCTTTTGGGCGACCTGATCGACGACCTCTGGGCTTCGCAAGATATCTTGATAGGTACTGACGAGTGTCGGCGTCGATGTCGCCTCTGCGTTTGCTTGAGGAACGACGAGGATGTAGGCCGTCGCTTCATATGTCTTCGGAATGACATACGTGCTGAGTGCATATCCGGCACCTGCGAAGAGCATCGTGAAGAGTGCCAGTAGCCACCAGCCGCGTCGGAGTGTCGTCAGATGATCTCCAAAGGTTTTTCTTTGATGCATCGAGCTCACTGTTGTTCACCTCTTTCTAGCTTGACCGAATGGATGGACATTGGTTATGTCTACACCTTATTTCCAATCGAATTCCAAAACAATTAGAGCTTGGTGAAAATGATTATATTTTTTTCGGTAGCTATCTCGTTTGCGTGACGCGAGTTCACAGCAGGAACTCATGTCACAAAAAAAACGCGATTCACGAAAAAATGATTGCGTTTTTCTTAATATTTTTTCATTGGTCTGCATGATTTTTTAAAAGATGAGGGTAAATACAAATTTGACGATTAAAAAGTATTTGAATCGGTAATAAGTCCTATATGAAGGGTGGATAGTCTTTAGAAATCATGTTAAAATCAGCCAATATACCCACATCGTTTGCCTTATCCATCCTAGTCATTTGGATCATGCTCGATGCTTGGATTCGTCCTCTATCCTTTACGGACGAAGTGTTACCGAAACAGTGGTCACTTTGGTTGCTTCCTGCCTACATCGTTCTGTTCAGCGTCTGTTGGTTCATCTTACGACCGTTCTATCGCGTCAATCGCACAACTGGACATCAAATCGGATTTATTTTTCTGATTTATCTGACATTTCATATCGTATTTTTCTTTTTTAATGCGAATACGGATCGTGTCCTTGCTTCGCTTTACCTCATTTCGACTTGGCTTTTCGTCGGCATCGTCTCTTCGCTCTCACGTACATCGATCGACCAATGGCATCGTCTTCTGTATTACTTCCTTTACGGACAAGCCGTCTTTCTCGCTTCCTACGCACTCATCGTCTCGTTTGGCACAGAGTATGTTCCGGTCGAAAACCTACAATGGCTTCGAATCGGTCCTTTGTCGTTTCCTCAGCTGTATGTCGGAGAGCAAGGTTCATTCCTTCGCCTCGCTGGACTGACGAACAATCCGAATACGTTCGCAGCGTGGCTCGTTCCGGGAGGACTGCTTGCTTGGTTCTATCTACTGCGACAGTTTCCACGTTGGCAAAGTCTTCTGCACGCTGTTTTCTTACTGCTGATCGTCATTGCCTTGCTAAGGAGCGGTTCGCAGACAGGAATCTACTCCTTCGTCCTCTTGGCACTCTTGACGAGTATTCGAATGGTTCCGGGAACGAGACGCCGGATGCAGGTCGCTGCCTGTTATGTGACAGGAAGCCTGATCTTATGTGCCGTCTTCGCATTTCAAGGTCTGCTTCCCCGTTTGCTCAGTCTTAACGGACGATTTACGCTTTGGCAAGCAGGATGGCACGCTTCCGCTGACGCACTCTGGTTCGGTCACGGGATTGGAAGTGCCCCGCGTGGACTGCAGGAACAACTCGGTGAACGGATTCTTTATACATTTCATAGTACACCGATCACGTTTCTCTACGAATTCGGTCTCATCGGCTGTCTGCTGTATGGTGCAGTCTTTCTGTATCTGTTTTATCGACTGCTTCGCATTCAGACGACGGATCTCGCTTTCCTCGCGCTCTTGCTAGCCAGCTGGCTCGGGTTACTCCAATTCACGGAAAGTGTTCTCGTCAGACCGAGTGGATTTTATTTCATTTGGCTCAGCCTTCTCGCTTATGCGTCGATTCGTCGACTTCCACCTCACGACAGTACCCACACCTAGACGCACCTACACGAAAGGGGTATGACATCATGAAAAAATGGACAGAACAACAAGTCATCGATAGCCTGATCGAAGCTAGTATCGAATATCCCTCTCTCGACGCAAAGACATATGCGCGCTGGTCGGTCGGAAAAGACATTCCATCGATCACGACGATCATTAATGTATTCGGCTCTTGGCGTGAAGCACTCCAAGCCGCTGGTCTCTCATCGATCCGTCCATATTTTTCAGATGAAGAGATTCTTGCTTTCATCAAGGAAGCATCGACACGTTTACATCCTTTCCATAGTAATAGCTACCGGGAGTGGGCAAAGGCCAAACACGGTCCATCCTTGACGCTGATCAACTTACGTTTCGGCTCTTGGTCACGTGCGCTTGAAGAAGCACAGATCGAGATGGCACGCTCCATCTCGATGACGGAAGAACGAATCATCACTGCTTTACTTGAAGCTTCCGATGTCCTTCCGCGTTTGACAACACAGACGTATGCGATTTGGGCACAGGAAAATGGACATCCGACAGTCGCGACGATTGCCCGTAAATATGGTTCGTGGGCAGATGCTCTCGCTTGCCTTGACATCGCTCCACCTCGCCGGAAATGGGTCGAAGAAGACGTCCTTGAAGCACTGCGACAGGCACAAGAAGAATTACCTTCTCTCAGCATCATCCATTATCGGAAATGGGCAGAAGGTCGCTCGGTTCCGAGCACCTCGACGATCAACGCCCTCTTCGGCAACTGGACCTCCGCCGTGCAATGCCTCAAGCGTGCACGCGTTTCTCTTTCCTAATCCTTCTCTTCCATCTAAAAAGGAGTGACCCGGTACGTTACCGGATCACTCCCTTTTCGTGCGTATCATGATTTTTCGATCTGCTCAAGTAGAGATGCTGGCAATAGTGTCACCGTATCGTGCTTCAACAAATAGATGTCTTCCGTATACGCCCCGATTCGTCGAGGATTGCGTTGCCCGTGGAGATTGTTTCGGATCGCTTTCGGAAAATTGACACCACACTCATAGGCATGAAGATACCCCCCACCAAATCGTGGATTGATTTCTGATAAATAGAGCGTGCCGTCCACATCAAACAGATCAAAATCTAGTGGCCCGACGAGACGAGTTCCCGCTAAGATCTGCTCAATCAATTCAAAGACGTCGTCGCGTTTGACGGAGCGACTCTTATCCGTTTCTCCTGCGCGCATGACGAGTTTCTCCTTAATGAAGATATCCGTCACTTCATGCGTCAGCCAATCGACATACACATCAACGCCAAGCTCTTGTCCTCTTAAGTATTCCTGAATCAATAAATTCGGATGGACAGCGAACATTCCTTCGACGACCTGAAGGGAGGAGACAACCTGGACATGAAGACTAGCACTGCCGTTACGTGGTTTTACGAAGACTGGAAATGCGATTTCCCCTTGCGCAAGCGCATTTTTGAATGCGTCGAGCGTCGCATATGTCCGTGCATGGGCAATCCCTTCCGTAACACAATACGTATACATAGCGTATTTATCAAAGCATAACTGGCACGCATCCATTGGGGAGACAAGAACCGTGACACCGATCGCTTCAAATCGTTCCGTTGCCGCTGCGAGCAACTCCAGTTCGGGATCGATCAATGACAACAGCGCCGTTACGCCTTCCCGCTGACACAACTCTAGTAGGTGATCGATATACCCCGGTGCGTCGATGCGCGGGACAAGATGATGACGTTCCGTCATATAAAGACCCGGTGCGAGTGGATTACAATCCGCAGTACTGACGTGACCGTCCGACATCTCACGAACGAAGTACTCGACCAGTTTCGTCCGGCGACCGACGCTTGTCATCAACAAATGAGAAGTCTTCATAGTGGCAATCTCCTTCGTTAAAAGTGATGCCTTTTCTTTTCGTGCCAGAAAGAAAGACTTCCTGCTTGGCGCTGTACTTTTTTCCTACGAACGAGCAGATAACATCCGATTCCGATCAATGCTCCGGTTCCATCGAGTAGCACATCTTGGACAAGACCAGTCCGGTCACCCGTTAAAATTTGATGAAACTCATCAAACACAGCGATGGTGATTGCTAATGAGTAAGCGAACAAGACGGCAAGACCCGGTGTCAAACGACGACGCGTCAAATCAATCAAGCCGATACCTAATACGAGAAACGTCGAGACGTGGGCTGCTTTACGAATGAAAAATTCAATGAATCCACTGCGTCCGAGCGCCGCTACACTGACTTCTCCATGATACGAGAAGGAGATGAATCGTAGATGATCGACGAATCCTAATGGGATATAGCGAGATAGATCAGGTTTGATCGATTGTGCCTGATAGGGCATCGAACTTGAGATGAAGAGGATCAATAGGACGGTAAAGACGACATAGCCGGACCAGGTGATTTTTTTCATGAAGACACTCCCTTATTTGATATCACTTTAGAATAGCATGGACAGAAACGATAGGCGATTTTCTCCAAAAATCAATTTCTATTTTAACCCATTTCATTTTTTTAGTTTCCTTGAAAAACGATATTTTACATTTATCAGGTTTCTTTTATACTGAAAGTGGTTAATTAGTACTATAAAGAATGAGCTGAAGAATAGGAGTGGAGTGCCATGAATCGTGCACTAGGTAAAAAAATCATGCAATTGCGCAAACAACACAAGTATACTCAAAAATTTTTAGGTGAACGGTGTGGTGAATCAGCAACGGACATTTCCGCTTACGAACGTGGTCAGCGCATTCCCTCTGCTCAAGTTTTGGAACGATTGGCTCTTGCTTTAGACACGACGATCATTGATCTCATCGATCCGAAGTATGTTCAGCATCCTTCATTGAGTGAATTCATGCACCAAGCGCTTGAACCATCGCAACCGCTTGATCTAAAGCTCATTCTTGAAGATTTACTGGTTCATCTCAGTCTATCGAAGGAAATCTATTTTGATGGTCGACTCGTCTCATCGTCTGTCCGAGATGAGATGGCAACGTCCATTGATCAAGCATTAAAGCGGGGTCTTTCTTCTATCGAAGCGTAAAAAAAGAGATCAAAATCAGCTGATTTTGATCTCTTTTGTTATTCTGTTTGGACGATATGATCGATGTATAATTGATTGTCGTCATATGTTGCTTCTAATAACTGACGAAAAAACGTATTTTCGCTTGTTTTCTCGGATACGAATACACGTGCGTAATGCTTATGCGCCTGCTCGAGTACAGTGAATTTCAGAGTACGGGCAGGTGAAGCGAAAAACAATTGACGACCGGGATAACCAAAGGCGTCCGTCGCTTTCGATTCTTCTAAGAAATGAAAAGGTTCGTCTGGAAACAAGGTCTCAATGAACGATAGACAACTTTGTTGAAAGGTACTTCCGCTCTGATTTTCCATGATACATCCGGCTCCTCTTTCTTATGATGTACTTTGAATCATGCAAAGGAAACTACTGTATCTCATTACCCGGTCTTTAGACCTATTCAAACCAATATATTACATATATTTTTTATTTTATTATTACATTATATTTTGCACTTATTGTTTTTCGAACTCTAATACCATCATTGATTTTCCTTCATATAGAAATTGTCCATGATAACGCGATAAGGTTGCAAATTCAAACAGCGTTTTTGGTTCGTATAGATATTCGACCGCATAACTGACTTTTTCCTCTTGTCCGGATTTGAGATAAGCGTTGAACAAGAGACGTTCCCCATCGATGTGATAGCCATAGAAAAGTAATGTCTTTTGAAAGCGTCGTGTCGCAATCGGGTGGACAATTGATTTCAGATGATCGATGTGATGCAAGGACACGAGCAAGCGTCCACCCTGTCGTAGCAACTGACGGATGTTTCGGAAGAACAACAGTAGTTCTCCGCGTGTATAACGTAAAATCGTCGTTCCCGGTAAGATGATTCGATCAAAATACTCAGGTCCGACGACGTCCGTCACGTCATGACTCCAGCCGTAGATCTTATGTCGATAGCGCTCCGCGATCTGTTTCGTCCGCGCAGCTTCTGGTTCGATCAAATAAAGATCATATCCTTCGTCCGACAAAAGATTAAACAGGGATGGATCAAACGTTCCGTAAAATAGGATCCGCTCTCCTTTTTGTAGATAACGTCGATAGAGCATCAACTCATCGACTTCATTTAACTGTTGTGCTTCTTGGTACAATCGACCAATTCGTTCATCTGCCTGTACATGATCGAGCACTTGGACACGGGAATAGCTACCTTTACGCAAAAACGGACCAAATAAGACCTCACCCATGATACATCAACTCCTTGTAATGCTGAATCGCTTCCGCATAATCTGCGCCGAGTCGCTCTGGCAACACGTCGAATTGTTCCTTTTGATCCGCTTCTAAAATCCAGAGGAACGCTTCGTTCGTCTCGAACAGACGTAACGTCGTTCGATCGAACGCAAAACACCCTTCCTCATTTTGAATGCCGATCAATGTTAACGGTCCAATCCGTCCAGACGTCCGGGGTAATTCAAGATCCGAGTAAGGGGTGATGAAACGGCTCGTCCCTTGAAACGACCCTGCCAGTTGATACAACAACGGAAACAACTCCAGTTCCGTTTGCGACGCGAGCGCCTCTGGTTGCGGTTGCTGTTCTCGAAGACATTCAATATCGCTTGAAATATCCGCACTCAACTGAATCGTTTTTTGTCGATCAGCGTAAATCCCATCCGCAAAAAAGAACAGGCGATGCGAGACGCGTAATCCGCTTACTGTCGCATAATCGAGAATCCCCATCGATTGTTCGTTTTGAATGCGCCCCGTTTGCTGCCAATCTTGTAACCGCTCGGCAAGTGCGTCGCGAGATAAGACTGTCAGCTGTGACGCAAGTGACGGAGATAAACGATCTGAGAACGTCAACAAAATCGGGGTCCGGCTCATCAGTTCGATGATCGGCAGATCGTGCCGCATCGGATGGTCAAAATAGATGACACTATTGATCGTCATCATTTGAAAACTGTCTACTGGAATCCGGTCCAACAATGAGCTGTCCTCGATGTAGACATGACGCAGCGGTTGTGGATGGTGCGGCACGGATGCGGGATAGACACCCGTCATCAACGAAAGGAGAGCATGATGAACAGCCGGAACGGATGCCGAAACCGGTATCTCTTCCTGCGGTAAGAAGAGACCGTTCAGGAAATCCGGTTGACCGAACAGAACCTCCCCGTTCTGCCGGATCAAATGAAACTGGACGTGTAGCATCTCGTGTTGCAAATAGGCAACGAGACGCAACGTACGCTCCCCTTCTCCTTGGAGGACGAAGACGTAGTGCTCATATTCCTGAAAATCCATGTAATCGAGTAAATCATGAAACGTATGCGTATCATAATCAAAGGCATCGATTGAAATACGATGTGCCTCACAAAAATTCTGCATCGCGAGGGATGGCAAGGAACGTTGTAACCAGCCGTCTTGTTCCGATAAAAGTGATAATCCGATCATGTCCTCTCTCCTTTCTCTTCAAGTGATTGAAAAAAGGGCTTCATTCTCTACGATCCGAATGAAGTCCTTTTTTTGTGTATTAAGCCGATTTGATAGTTGCTTTTGGTTTCGTATTAGTCCGGTCCATTTCCCGATGAGCGAGGGGGGCGACGGAGACGGTAGCAGGATTGAGACACCAAGCGCAAGAAGTCATGTTACGTCGCGTTTCTTTTAATATGAGTGTCATGGTTGTACCCCTTTCTGAATCAAGTGAGATGGTCGTTGAAACATTGATACGAAATCAAGTAAATCAGTGGTATCCCGTTCCATTCGCTTCTATAATAGAAATTGGTACCCTGTACCAGTTCAATCTTCACGAAAGGACGAGGAGCCGATGGATCAATTCATGTCACCGCAAATCGGCTTAGCATTACGCCGACTGCGAAAGAAACATAATCTGACACAAAAAGATTTAGCAAACGGAATTTGCAGTCAAGCAGAGATCAGTAAGATCGAGAGTGGTACCCATTCACCAACGGTTGAGCTTCTCTTTGCACTATCTAAAAAACTACAAGTTCCTTTTTCTTCATTCTTTGATCATGCCAATTATCGTGAAGCGTTTTATCAATTAGATGAACAATTATTAAAAAAGTTTCGAAATAACGAATTTGATAAAATTTACTATGAGACTAAATCTAAGTTAGAGCAACCAAATATAGATGAAGAAGTCATATTGTTGCTTAACTACTATAATAGTATTTCAGCTCATAAGTTAAATATGACTGACTACAGAACTTGTATTGTAGTCTTACGTCAACTGTCTGAAAAATACTCTTCAATTTTTTATTCACCAAGTATGATAATTCGAATAAAATCAGCAATTGCGAATCTATATTCTGAAAATAAAAACTTCACTCATAGCAGGAAAGTTTATGAAGAATTAATTGATTTAGACTTTGAAAATGAAGAATTAGTTTTAGATCGTATTCGTATTTTATATAACTTCTCTAAAACACTTTTACAATTGAAAGAACCTAACTACGCTTTAAAAGTCATTGAAGAAGGCATTGAACAAAGTTTGAAATATAAAGACATGTCAATGCTTGGACAGCTTTATTATCAACAAGGCGCTTGTTTAGAGCGCTTTAATGCGCATGAACATCATCAACGAATAAAACTTTCATATCAGCGTGCTCTCGTTTTTTTCGATTTACTAAAGATGAAGGAATATCAGTATTTCATACTAGAAAACAAATCAGAATATCTAGTCTAAATTTTATGCTTTATTGCTAACGATTCTATATTCATATGGCAAATCTTTTG
>NZ_DFQK01000021.1:60951-211749 GCF_002377745.1 Exiguobacterium sp. UBA3491 | reverse complement strand
CGTTTTACAGAATATTCATATGGTAAATCTTTTGCTACTTGCTTTACAGAGTATTCGTACGGTAAATCTTTCGCTACTCGTTTTACAGAATATTCATACGGTAAATCTTTTGCTACTTGCTTTACAGAGTATTCGTACGGTAAATCTTTTTTAGCAAATTGATTTTGATCATTTGTAAGGTTAGTATTCGCAACGCCGACACTCAATAGGAGTGCCCCTAATCCTATAACTATTTTGTTACTCAATTTCATATAGTTAACCTCCTATTATTTTTCGTATGGCTTCGTAACAACATCATATAACCTTAGACCCCCTCTGAATATTCGAATACGAATATTTATGGTATTTTACACATTATTTTCACTTTCTATTACTTTTGGCGCGGGTCATATGTCCCGAATACTGCATTTTTTTTACAAATCACCCATCAATATGTAGAACTTGTGTATGAAAATAGATTTTTCTGAATATTTAACTATGATAAAATTTCGTAACAGACAAAAAGAGAGCTAGTCCAACTCATACGAGTCGAACCAGCTCTCTTTATTTTGATGATTGTCGTAACGCGATGACATAAAATATACCGAGTATGAGAATCACACCTAGTAGTATCGAACTAATTGTTGTCCGAGTCGACGTATCCGGCATCCATATCCCAAGTCCCAAATTGATTGCTGCGATAATTAGGACGAGCCAAACGATCGTACGTGGTCGCATACCGATCTCCTTCCTGGTCTCCTCTGCCGTCCGCTCACCGAATGTGCTATGGTGACACTAACAAAGGAGGTTCTGTTCATGAATAGACTTGCAGTATTTTGTGGTTCTAAAGATGGTGCGCATCCCGTCTTTCGCGAGGCTGCTGAGAAGCTTGGTCTAGCGCTCGCCGCTCACGGCATTGGACTCGTATACGGCGGTTCCCGCGTTGGAACGATGGGAGCTGTCGCGGATGCTACGCTTACGGCTCAAGGTCAAGCGATCGGTGTCCTCCCCCACTTTCTACAAGAAAAGGAATTAGCACACCCGGAACTGACTGAATTGCATCTCGTCCACTCGATGCACGAGCGAAAAGCAAAGATGTCAGAGCTTGCCGATGGCTTCATTATTCTTCCTGGCGGACCCGGAACGATGGAAGAGTTTTTCGAAGTCTTCACGTGGGCCCAACTCGGTCTGCATGAAAAACCGTGCGGTGTACTCAACATTGACGGGTACTATGACCCCTTGATTACCCTGTTCGACACGATGGAACCACAAGGATTCTTGATTCCCGAACACCGAGCGATGCTGATCGTCGAGTCGGATCCGGATCGTCTCTTAGAACGCTTCGCCACATATGAAGCACCACGCGTCAAAACGTATATGGATCGCTCACAAACCTGATGAAAACGGAGTCCTTGACTCCGTTTTTTTTGATGCATTCGCATACTCTTCCGATATTTCTTCTCTCACTTACTAGTTTTCTCCACTCCGTTTCAGGATTCCTACTCTTTGGGCACAAAAAAACCAGATGCACAAAGGCATCTGGTAAAACGTTAGAAGAACTTCATGATTGCGTCGCTAAGATTCGTCAAAGACGGTGTCTCGTCAATGACCATCAAACTACCTGCTGCAATCGCGAGTAATCCGAGACCTGATAAAATCCAGCCAGGATGTTTTACGTTGACGTCAGCATCGACGTTTTCTTTTCCGGACCGCGCATTTGCTGCTTGTTCCTTCAAGCGATCGCGACGGTATTGATGTTGTTCCTCTTTTGACCATTTCTTATATTCTGCGAGGAACTTCTTATATTCCGGTAAGACATCCTTCGTCGTCCCGTCGAGTCGAACTTGACCGTACTCGAGCCAGACGACACGCTCACAGAAACTCTTGATTTGTGAGAGCGAGTGACTGACGAAAATGATCGTCTTGCCTTCGTCCTTGAACTCGTTCATCTTATCGATACAGCGGTTATAGAAGGTTTGGTCACCGACTGATAATGCTTCATCGACGATCAAGATGTCGGCATCGACATTGACGGCGATTGCGAAGCCAAGTCGTGACTTCATCCCACTCGAGTATTTCTTGATTGGCTGATCAATGAAGTCACCAATATCCGCGAAATCGATGATTCCAGGCATTCGACGTTCGATTTCCGCGTCGTCCATCCCAAGCAGGAGACATTTCAAGCGAATGTTCTCGCGTCCTGTCAGCACGTTCTTCAATCCTTGGGATACGGCGATGATCGCGACTTCTCCGTTGATCGCGACGTTTCCTTCGTTCGCGTAGATGATCCCTGAAATCAGGTTCGAGAGCGTCGATTTACCCGAACCGTTGATTCCGACGAGACCGACGACTTCTCCTTTTCCGATCTCAAGTGAGATATCGCGTAAAGCTGTAAATGTTTTAACGCTCTTGCTTTGATTTTTGAACAAGAGCTTGAATTTTTCTTTCGTAGTCGTGACCATGTCGAAGCGTTTCGTGACATGGTCGAGTTTAATCATAGACATGGCGATTTCCTTCCCTTAAACGAGCTCAGTGAATGATTTACGGAACTTGATGTGCAAGAACGTTCCGGCTGAGAATAAGAGGAGCGTGACACTCCAGAAGTACAGACCCGTTGGCCATTCTTGCCAGACCCAATGTCCGCCGAGCAAGCTCGCCCGGTATCCCTCGACGAGATAGTAGACCGGATTCAAGCGGAGGACCCCATGTAAGACGTCCGGGAACCGCTCGATGTTCCAAAGGATCGGTGTCATATAAAAGAGCATCCGCATCATCGATTGCAAGAAGAGCTGGATGTCCTTGACGAGTGTGACGAGTGTCGAAAAGCAAAGCGAGAATGCATAGACGAAAATGTATGTGGCGATCATATAATACGGCAATTGAAGCAGTTTCCATGTGATCGGAATGCCGTTTGCAATGATGACGACGATGACGATGGCAAGCATCGCAAAATGTTGATACATCCGTGACAAGATGACATACGATGGAATCGCACTCATCGGGAAACGCATCTTCGTTACCATCGCGAGACGGCTATTGATCGAATTCGACCCCCGAAGCAACGCATCGTTGATGAAGAACCAGACGACAATCCCGCAAAGGAGCCAGACGATGAATGGAATGTTTCCATCGACGTCTTTATTTCCGCGCAGACCGACTCCGAAGACGAACCAGTAGATGAAGATTTGGAGACCCGGATTGAGGAGCTCCCATAAAAGACCAAGGCGTTGCTCTGCGTGCGCTGATTTGATTTCATATCGCGCCAACCGGCGAATCAGGGGGAAATTATCGACCTGTTCCCGGATGATACTTCTCATTTCTTTCAGCATAAGTGTAAGTTCCTTCCGATTCATGATACATGTATTTTATTTTCATATTCGTTGATTCCACTCAAAAAAGACGGATGCCGTCCGCGATTGCTCAAACGAACGCTCCCTCCGCGTGAACGGGACCTTGCCCGGTCGATTCTGACTCGCCTCCTTCTTCGCTTATTCGTGCATGATAGAAGCAATACTTCCTATATACACTTAATCAATTCTAGCCATCGGGAAAAAGCGTGTCAATGTATTGGACGAACCGACACCAAACTGTAGTTTTTCAGACACGAAAAAACCGGCAGGTACACCACCGGTCATCTCCTAGTTTGTTTCCTTTAAGCATGATTAAAATGTGGAAATTCGATTGTCGTCGGTGGCGAAGCGAGTCCCCATACGAGGAGAACCGTAATCACACAAATAATACCGACAAGAACGCCTCCTCGAATCGTATCATTCATCCAGCGTTGCCCCTTTTCATCCGAACTGCTTGTATACTGACATCATACAATATTTAGCAATTTTCGACCACTAAAAAATCGACATTTAATGGAAATGTTTAACGATTGTTCATATTCTTTCGTTTCATTTTTATCCAAGACAAGATATAATGAAATCGCTATCATTTAAACGAGAAAGCGAACGTTCGGATTTGAATCCTATCAAACGAACGACTCCCGTGGGTTGTCATGTTGTCGGACCTAAGAATTTACGTTATTTACAAAAGGTTCATCCCACGAATCTTTCCAAACCCTTTATAGTAGAAGAAGAGGTCAACGATCGCATCACGACCTTGCATTCATACCCCACTCTTGAAGGAGGATTTTTACGTATGTACAAATCAAAACCGCTTTACGCGGCAGCTGTTGCTGTCGCCCTGACGACATCGGCAATCGTGCCGGTTGCCCAAACGACAGTTTCGGCTGCAACGCATGTCAAAGTCAAAACGGTCAAACTCAAGTCACTCGTCTTCACGAAAGGTGCTCCGGTCAAACTCCCTGCTACATATAAAGGTGAGAAGATCACATGGAAATCGTACGATCGCCATGCGTTCAACCGTTACCAAACGGTCAAAGGCACATACGGTAAGAAAAAGAATCCGATTGAGATTAAAATCTACATTCAGAACTATGCTGTAAAGATCATTGAAAAAGTGGAAGCTCAAACAATCTATGTCGATCAAAAACCAGAATTGCCAAAAACATTAGGTATTCTTTATGCTACAGGTCGTATTCATGACAAACCAGTCCGTTGGTCGAAGGTCGATACGAGCGAAGCGGGTGTGAAATATGCGGTCGCAAGTTATACACGCCTCGGAAAGACAATTACATTAAAAGCAAAAATCACAGTTCTCGACGTCAACACGGATGACTTCTCGATCGGTTTGATGCATACGAACGATACGCACGCGAACCTCGATAAGACACCAAAACGTGCGACAGTCATCAAAGAACTTCGCGCAGCTTACCGTGCAGAAGGTAAACCATCGCTTCTATTAGATGCAGGTGATGTCTTCTCTGGAACACTCTACTTCAACAAGTTCCTCGGTCAAGCGGATCTTGAACTGATGAACTATATGAAATACGATATGATGACGTTCGGTAACCATGAGTTCGATCTTGGGGATACAGACAATAACATCGCCTTGAAGAACTTCGTCACTAAGGCGAAATTCCCGTTCATCACGGCGAACGTCGATTTCAGCAAAAATAAGTCGTTCAAGGGTCTACAAAAGAAAACAATCACTGCAGGGCCGGAGCGCGGCAAGATTTATCAAGGCATCATTAAGGAATACAAAGGTCAAAAAATCGGTTTCTTCGGTCTGACGACAGAAGAGACGAAAGATATCGCAAGCCCAGGTACGGTTGCGTTTGCAAACTATATTGCTAGCGCTAAAGCTGCTGTCAAAAAGCTTGAAGATCGTGGCGTCAATAAAATCGTAGCGTTGACACACATCGGTTTTGATGACAACGAAGCAATCGATAACGATCAATTGCTTGCACGTAATGTCGACGGGATTGATGTCATCGTCGGCGGTCACTCGCACACGAAACTTGAAAAACCGGTCGTCGTTGATGAGACGGTCGTTCCAGGCAAAGCAGAACCGACAATCATCGCTCAAGCCTACCAATACGGTGATTTCCTCGGAAATCTTGATTTGACGTTCGACTACAAAGGAAAATTGACTGAGTATAACGGTTCATTGATTGATGTTTCTACAGCAAAAGAAGATGTGCGTGCGGCTGAAATCCTTAAGCCATATGCAGATCAAATCGCTGAGTTGAAAAACGAAGAAGTCGGTGCGAATATCGTTAATGCCCTTCCAAACCCACGCGGCGAAATCAGTGTCCGTAACAGTGAAACGGCTCTCGGAAACTTGATCACGGATGGTATGCTCAAAAAAGCGAAAGAATACAATAAGGATACAGTCATCGCGATGCAAAACGGTGGAGGGATCCGTGCCGCCATCGATGCTGGACCACTCACTGTCGGTGAAGTCTTAACGACGCTTCCATTTGGTAATACACTTGCGACTGTTAAGTTATCAGGTGCAGAAATTAAAGAACTACTTGAAATCAGTGTTGGGGTTGCGCCAAAAGAAAACGGCGGTTTCCTCCACGTTTCTGGTATGAAATTTGAATACGACAGCACGAAAGCCGCTGGTGAACGGATCAAAAAAATGGAAGTGAATAACAACGGAACATTCGAAATCATCGATTCAACGAAGACATATGTCATCGCAACGAATGCCTTCACAGCTAAAGGTGGCGATGGTCTCACACCATTCGCGACGGCTTACAAAGCTGGTCGCGTCACGGACCTCGGTCTCTCTGACTGGGAAAACCTACGTGATTTCACGAAATCACTCGGTCAAGTCGACTACAAGATTGAAGGTCGCATCGTCGATACATCAAAACTTCCAAACTAATACGAACAAAAAACAACCGCAGGTCTTCTCGATTCGTTCGAGAACGCCTGCGGTTGTTATGTTATAGTGTCTGCGCTGAGTTTTGCTTCAACAGCTCAATGATTTCATCGAGTTCATACTCTTGTGCCAACATAAGTGGCGTGAAGCCATCTGCGTTTTTAATCGTCGGATCAGCACCATGCTCAAGTAAGAGTTTGACTGTCTCTTTGCCTTCCCCTTCAACAGCATGATGAAGAGGCGTGAACTGATCGTCATCTTGTTGATTGACCTTTTCGCCTCGCTTCAAGTATAGGTCGACGAGTTCATCGTTGTTACTGAAGACTGCCGTAATGAACGGTCGCTCGCCGAACTCATTGACAGCATCGACATCACTGCCTGCTGCAAGTAATTCCTTAAAGACCGATTCAAGCCCCTTGCTCGACTTCCGGTAACCGAGATAATGCAACGCCGTATCGCCATCGGCATCGACTGCCTTCATATCACTTTCCGGAATCAGTCGATGGATATCTTCGAGCTTTCCTTTTTGAATCGCTGCCATCAATTCCGTCTCATTTAAATTCTGATCGTTCGTTTTTGCCGTCGCCGTATCGTTACTGGCTGCCGTTTGCGTTCCCGCTTCGTTCAGCAAAATCCCTGCCCCTGCACTGACGAAGAACATGACCGTCAGAACACTAAGACCGATAATGATTCCTTGACTATAACGTAGGAAAGGACGAGGTTGATCGAGCGGTTCACCCGTCAAGCGAAGCCGCTCCAGCATCGAGAGATTGGTCTGTAGCTTCTCATACAATAAGACAGAAAACGTTCGTTGCTGACGCTTCTCCGCCGTATAGGAAACGATATCCGTCGTCGCAAGAAGTATTGGACCGAGAATATCCTCAAAGATCGCTTGCCGAGCACATTGGTTGGATACAAGCGGTAGAACCATCTGATAACGAGTCCGTTCGCATGCCCGCGTGTAGGCCGGACGTAAAAATGGAACCCAGCTCCCGATCCAAAGCAACACCTGCTTTTCTTGATGATTTCGTTTAATACGTGCAAGTTCAAGCAGTAACTGGAACCGTCGTACCTCTGTCAATTCCAAATATGACGTCGGAAGGACGATCAAATACTTTTGAAATAATCCGATGACATGCGGTCGTTTCACATCGTTCTGGAAGTAGATTTCTGGCATCCACCACAGCTGCAATTGTTCTGTATGTATGCTGATTTGCTCGAATAATTTTGGGAACTGCTCCGCACTCAAGCGAACCCCTTCACTTCGAATCCGCGATACTCGTCGCCATTGACGTGACCACAGTAATAACAGCAGGATCACTAGCGCGAACATAGCATAAATACCACTCTCACCTGTTTCAAATACTAAGCCGATGATGCCACCCACTGTCAAAATGGCGACACCTAATAACAAACTAAAATAAGCGGTCTCTTTCCGTGTCACTGCTTTCCTGATCCGTTGTGCGGGATCGATTCGTTCATTCGTCTCCTGCTCCATACGTCATCTCCTTCATCTATCGTTTGATTCATCGTCTTTTTCATCCCTTCTTATCTTAACGGTTATTCCATCAAAGTTCCAAGGGAATACTTTTCCTGACATACCAAAAGAATATTCAGATAAATTATATTTTCAGACACACCTTGATGACGTAACTTTTTTCCTGAATATTCATTATATATGTAATAAAACTTCTGAAATTCTATTTCAGAAGTTTTATTGTTGATTTTTTAGCATTTATACGCAATTCACACAATAAAGCAACCTGTCATTTGAACCACTAACTTTTTATTAACAGGCGGGACAATAGTCACTCTTTTATATTGCGGAAAAATATGGAATCCCATATAATAACTAACAAGAAGAAGAATATGGGAGTGATAAATTTGGGATTATTTAATCTAATGAAAAAGGACTACACCGTCCAGTATCACGTATTACGCGGAGACGAGATCATCGGCACGGATCGATTGAATGTTCGAGCAGGCGATCATACGACAGCACGAAAAAAAGCTGACAACATGTTAAGAAGAGAATATGGACGCACTCAGTACAAAATCGAGTGGGTACAACGGTTCTAATCGCTAAAATAACCCATCGCCTCAATCCTAGGATTGGGACGATGGGTTATTTTCATGCGTGCTGTTGTTCTTGTTCGCGAACGATCCGATCGGCTTTCAAATAAAGACGGATGATAGTGTATAAGACGATGCCGACGAGTGCACCACTACCGTCGATCAGTACATCTCCAACGAGTGGTGTACGTCCGCCCGTCAACAATTGATGAAACTCATCCAACACACCGATCGTCATCGCCGTCGTGAAAGCAAAGAAGGCAGCTGGGAGTGTTGCATATCCTCGACCACGTAAAAAATGAACGAGACTGATCCCAAGAACGAAGAACAGACTGGCATGCATGCCTTTCCGAATGAAGAATTCAAGGAAGGCAGCAGGTCCGAGTGACGCGACGCTGATCGGGACTTCGTAATGGAACGACACGAACGAAAACGCATAGACCCAGTCGAGCGGCATATGTTGCGTCAAAAATGGAATCAGGGATTGTTGCTGATAGGTCATCGAACTGAAAACGAATAAGGAAAGTAAGATGGCTCCTCCTACATAAGCAGCAATGGGTATACGGCGCATCATGCACGCTCCTTTCTCTTTGTACATCCTACCATGGATGCTTATCGTGAACATACGCCAAAAGACGGACATACACTGCTCTCATTTACTTTTCATTCCCTCTTTTACAACTTATACAACAAAAACACCCCATCCATATGGATGAGGTGAAAAGCTTACAACGATGACGTTTTCGGCTCGCGTAAGAGGTGTTTAATATCTTGGAACGTTACGAACGTTCTGTTCTTCGCATCGTATAGCTTATACCGAAGCGATTTCAAACTCGAAAAGAGACCGATTTTCGTCGCCTTCTGAAGCGGTGGCGTCGAGACATGTGCTTTTTCGAGATGATAATTCGGGACACGTGGACTGAGATGGTGGACGTGGTGGAAGCCGATGTTTCCGGTCACCCATTGTAAGACCTTCGGTAGCTCGTAATACGAACTGCCTTCGATTGCTGCCTTGACGTAATCCCATTCGCTCTCATCCTCAAAGTACGAATCTTCGAACGTATGCTGGACGTAGAATAACCAGATTCCGAGGACACCTGCTGTGAACATCGTCGTGCCTTGGATGATCAGGAAGGCTTGCCAGCCGATGAAGTAGATCAGGATACCGTACAAGACGACGAGCGACGCATTGATGACGTGTGTGTTGATACGTTCTTTTTTGCGAGCATCCTTCCGGTTGAAGCGGCTCGAGACAAGAATCAACAAGAGTGGTCCAAGACCAAACATGACGAGTGGATTCCGGTACAGACGATACTTGAGACGTGTGAAGCGTGATGCTTCAATATACTCTTCAATCGTCATGACCCAGATGTCGCCGACACCGCGTTTGTCAAGATTTCCACTCGATGCGTGGTGGATCGAGTGCTCCCGTTTCCATTTCTCATACGGGAATAACGTCAAAATCCCAGTGATCGTTCCGACGATAGCGTTCGCCTTCTTATTTTTGAAGAATGAACCATGGGTACAATCATGGAAGATGATGAACATCCGGACGACGAATCCTGCAGCGAGGATTGCCAACGGGATCGCGAGAAACACAGATAGCTTCAGGGCCTCATATGCCAGAAACCATAGGACGAGAAATTGCAGAATCGTGTTGATCATCTGCCGGACGCTGGCTTTGATGTCCGCCTTCTCAAACGGCGATACCTGTTTGCGCAGCTGGGCAATCTTTTCTTTACTCATAGTGGTGCTTCCTCCTCGGGTTGTTTCAGCGTTCACGACGCTAAGTAAAATAGTGAAACTAAAGTATGAAGCCAGTGAGCGGTGGTCGTGACGGTGCCTCTACAACACGATTTAAAAGCGGCACTCTAATTGTTTAGCGCTAAAATATTTTTGTTACCAGGTAATTATATCACATATCATAAATCATCCACGGATTTATTCTTAAAATTAAAAAAGCAGAGACAGGCGTCTCTGCTTACTCGATCGATTTGAGTGGGTTAACGGCTGGTCCTTCTAGCACCTCTCCTGTCGGACCGAATCGTGAACCATGACACGGACAATCCCACGACCGTTCCGCCTCATTCCATTTCGTATCGCACCCCATGTGGGTACAGGTCGTCGAGACGAGATGAAGCTTTCCTTCCGGATCCCGGTAACCACCGACCGTTTTTCCGTGATGGGTGACGAGTCCACCTTCGTCCGGTTGTAACTCGTCGGCACTACGACGCGCTTTCGTCAGCTTTCCTTTGACCAGTTCGATCGCGACGTCCGCATTGTTCTTGACGAACTGCGTCGCATCCTTCGTTTTTAGCTTTGAACGGTTCGGGTCAAACAGATGCCGAAAACGGTTGGGTGTTCCCGTCAATAAGTCGCTGAGTAACAGTCCGGCCGCGATCCCATTCGTCATCCCCCACTTCGCAAATCCGGTCGCGACGAACACGTTCGGATCATTTGGCGTCATCTGTCCGATGTAGGGGATCTTGTCGAGCGTGATTAAGTCTTGTGCTGACCAGAACTGTCCGAACGATTCGACGTGGAATTCATGCTTTGCAAAATCCGCAAGATGCTGATACCGTTGCATCGTCTCTGTCTCGTGACCAGATAGATGATTCTCGCCGCCGAACAGTCCAAGCAGACGACCGTCTTCTGTCCGCGTGTGACGCAGAGAACGACTCGGTTGATCGGCACTCATGAACATGCCGTCCGGAAACGTCTCATCGACCTGCCCCGATACGATATACGAGCGATGGACTTCAAGTTTTGAGAAGTACAAGCCTTTGAAGTCATGGAACGGAAAATGGGTCGCGATGACGATCTTCTTCGCCTCAATCCGGTGACCGTTCTCAAGGATGACTGTCGGCGTCCGGTTCGATTCGAGCGATACGGCACGTGTCTGTTCATATAAAGCACCCCCTTGGTGGACGATTTGTCGGGCGAGTCCTTGAAGATACTTGACTGGATGGAACTGCGCTTGCTCGCGCAAGACGACAGCTTTTTTTACATCGTACGGCAACTTATCCCGAACTTCTTGCGTCGCTTCTCCACCGTTCAATCCCAATCGTTCATAGGCTTTTACTTCTCGTTCCATCGCTTGCTCTTTTGATGTCGCAGCGTAGAGATAAGCGTCCTGCGTTTCAAGTTCACATGCAATATCGAGTCGTTCCACCTGATGACGTAAAAACGTGATGGCTTCTTCATTTGCTTCATAATATAGTCGCGCCGATTCTTCACCGACCGTTTTGATTAACGTATCGTAAATTAAACCGTGCTGCGAGGAAACTTTCGCCGTCGTATAACCCGTCGTGCCAGCGGCGACGTCACCCGCTTCGATCACGGCGACATCATATCCTCGTTCAGTCAGTTGCATAGCCGTGACGAGCCCAGCAATACCAGCCCCGATGATGACGACATCATGCTTCGCATCTTGATCCAAAGTGGGATAAGAAGTTGCAGGTGTACTTTGCTTCCAATAAGATGACGGAAATCCGGACAAGTCAGACATCATAAAACTCCTTTCGGAAAACACGATAGGTCGACATGTTAAAAGTTCCCTGAACGATGCGAAAACATGCGTGAATCGTATAGTTTTAAAAAGAAGCTTTAAATAAGAGGGATTAATTTACTTTAATAAAAAATAAAATGGAATAATTAGGTTTAAAATCCTTTATACTAAGACTAAGAATCCTAAGAGAGGAGTCCCTTTTATGAAACTGAGTCGCCATATCATCGAAACCTTTCGTCGCTTTACCCTTGCAGCAAGTATTGATGAGTATGATTTAGCAAGCGTACTAGCAAAAGAAATTCCAGAACTGACGAATATCTACGTCACGATTCGACCGACACATCTTCATCTTCAAGCCGCTGTACCGTTGACCCGTTATGGTCTAGAACGCGACTTATCAGTCGAGTTGACGCTCCAATTGCGATCAGTCGATAAACGCACCATCACGTTCGAAGTCTTTGATGTCTGTCCTCATGATACCGAATCCTTTAATGAAACCTACCTCATTCGTCCACTTTATCTGCATTACGCAAACCGACTCCTGACCGTTGATCTTTCCTTCTATTTTCCTTTCCGTCATGCCCGTTACCGTTCGATTCGTCAAGTTAAACTTGAAGAAGGGTTTTTACTTGCCTATTTATCTCATTAAAAGAGCACCCTCTCCTACATTAGGCGAGGGTGCTCTTATCTGTTACGAACTCAATTTGTTGATTAGAAACTTCATTGGCTATCACCGATCCGTTGCAGACACACCAATCGCACGGACATATCCTTTTGTATCGTAGTCAAACCAAAGCAGTGCTTTTTTGCTGACGTTATAATAGTAGGTACCTTCTTGCTTGAAGTTGAGATACTTCTCTTTCTTAATCAGGAAAATCATCTTCGTCGGCACTTCGTCTTTTTCCAGCTTCTCATGCTGATCCGGTTTACCGAGTGTCTTCTTGACCTCACTCAACCTAATCTTCCGATCATCGAGCTTCGGTAACGTCATCAAGACACCGACATGCTCCGGATACTTCGCGCTAAAACGAAAATCCGAATACAGATTCTTTCCTTCCAACTTCCCGAACACACAGCAGTCCGTTTCGTCGACCCCATAACTGGCGTCTTTTCCTTTGACGGTGAAGCGATCATACAGTTTTGCCTTCGCGTCCAGCAATGTTCCTTTTTCTGCTGCTGCGAATTGTTTCTTTAAGTACTTGGCGTTTGACATGGTTTTGGCATCAATCGAATTCGGGACGAGCACCACCAGCATCATGACGAATAATACGAGTCCTTTCATCCATTTCATTTGACGATTCCTCCTTTGTCACGGATTACGACAACTGTAACATTTATCCATTTCTATTTCATCACTATGTTTCAAATAACATCAATCTAATTTTGAAATTTTTTTCTGAAATTTGATGCTGAATTATTCCGAACACCCTAGCGGATAAGTAGAGTTATCCTGAAAGGGGTCGCGACAGAATGCGGGTTTATCTGAAGCGAACGGATGGAATGACGAAGAATTACATCGCTTACGCTACTTAAAAGTTAAAGAAACCGTTGGCATGATTGAAGAAATGGAGCCTTGCATCGAGCGGATAACTCTACTTATACTAAAACTACCGCGGAATACATACCAGATATGCATATCTGAAGAAACGGATACCCATGAACGACTTACTACGTAACTGGATGCCCCTCGTCAACTCCCTTCTGTCCCGCCTCTCGATCCATCCGAACGAACATGATGAATGCCGGCAAGCTGCCCTCCTCCGACTTTGGAAATCGATTGAAGAAGGAAAGGTCATGACTGTCACCTTCGCCCGGATCCGAGCAAAAGGGGCGATGCTCGACTACCTGGCGACCCGCAACCGGACGCTTTCAACGGAAGTCGCAGTCGAGACGATGCCAGAACTCCCTCGCACCCCGAACGTTTCCTTTCATTATCTCCTCAGTGAACTCAAGCGTGATCTATCAAACAAGGAATACACGTTTCTTGAAGCCTTGATGCACGGAACGGAAGAGACGCTCGGTTACTCACCGGCGCGACTTCGTTCATTGAAGTCGGAACTCCGGCAGAAAGTCCAGTTTCTCCTCGGATGATGACGTATTATCAAGAACGTCTCCTCGCAATCATCGAACAGGCGGACTATCGTCCCTTGACGAAAAAAGCCTATCGCTCGGACGTCCGGCATTTGTGTTGCCACGTCAAACGAATCGATTTTCCGTCCTTACAACGTTACGGTAAGTTTCTGCGCGACACATACGCACCAGCGACTGCCGCTCGACGTCTGCACGCTCTCTCGATTTTGTTCGATCACCTCGTATCAGAACGTTCACTCCAGACGAACCCCCTAGCACGCGTCAAAAAACCGGTTCCCTCGCCTTACCGGCGACTTGCCTTCACGTATGATGACGTCCATCGTGTCCTTGAGACGATTCGTGATGAGACCGTCTACGCCTTTAGCTTCCTTCTCTTACACACGGGTCTGCGGTTTTCGGAAGCCCGTGACTTGCAACTCGCAGACGTTGACTTTGCGCGCGATCAGTTACTTGTTCGGAGTGGTAAAGGCGATCAATCACGTCAAGTTCCGCTACACCATGCGTTAAGTCGGGTCTTGACGCGTTACATCGAAACGATTCGCCCTGATGCCCTTCCACTGTTTTGCGAGGACAGCGGTCGACCCGTCAATCTGGCAAAGTTCCGCCGTTTCTTGAAGGAGGCAAGTGAGCACTGTCTCGGACGGATCCTGCGACCGCATGACATCCGGGTCACGTTTGCGACGACCCTCTATCACGTCCACCAGACCGATATTCTGACAATCATGCGGTTGCTCGGTCATAGCGACGTCCGAACGACCCAGCACTATGTCCTACCGTCGCACGACATTGCCCATACATCGGTCAACCGGCTCAAGCGGACAGACGATTGAGGACATCCCGCACATGGTTCGTCTGACTACGGATGTATCCTTCCGTCGTCGCGATGCTAGCGTGACCAAGCAATCGCTGAATCTCGAGCAGCTTTAGTCCTGCCTGCTGATACAGATAGGTTGCATAGGCGATCCGCAACATATGAGGACGAATATGACGTTTCAGATGTATGAACCCTACCTCGCGCAACGCTCTTCTCGCTGCATGTTCATTAATCATCCGTCCCGTGACGGACTGAAACAAATAGCCCGTCATCCGACCTGCGAGAAAGGCAACGATCTTATCACGGAGTGCCTCCCCGATTGGAATCGTCCGTGTACGTCCCCCTTTCCCGTAACGGACGTACAGTTCACTTTTCACCACATCGAGATCTTGCACCGTCAACAAACGGGCCTCCATGAAGCGGAGGCCCGTTTGGCTGAGCACCTCGAAGAAGAGGCGGTATGTGGCATCCGAAATATGTCGGATCACTGGAATTAATTCTTCACTATCATGATACGTCTCATCTTGAAAATGTTGATGGACGATCGGACGGATTTCGTCCATCGGATTCTTTTTAAGGCGTCGCCGTTCGACGAGGACGTTCTCTAGTCGATGTAAGACATGATAACGTCGCAAAATCGTCGACGGCTTATAATGGGCTTTCATCCACTGAAAGTAACGTTGTAAGGACGCGACTGACCAGTCGACTTGATGCAGGCGCATCTGCCGGAGATCACTTCGGTACGCCTTAATCGTATGGGCTGTCTTTGAGAAATCCGTCAATAAATAGTGATCGAGATAGTCATAGTGGGTCATGGGTAGTTCCTCCTTTGTATGGTGATAGATGATGGAACACACGATTGATTTTCTATGGAATATCAAGAAACGCTTCCCCTAAACGATCAATGAACGAAAACCAAAAACAAGGAAAAAAGTTACAATCGTATTGAATCTACTTTCTGTAGAACGGTAGAGAACGCATACCTTTCTTTACCCTGAACGACAGAGCATTGATTCCATCCACTCACAAACAAAGGAGCTTACATATGAATACGGATAACGACTATCTTGGTAACCCCTCGGATATTCTCGTCACGATGTATGTGACGGAAGAAGATTTACGCGATATCATTGCGATTGAATTCAGAGACTTCTGGCACCCAAAACTACGCATCACGCCACACGAGCTCGTGATTACCGGATCGACCGTCTCAACTGAACATCGCTTCGCCCATCATAAACCGTTCACCCTCACGATTGCCCCGTTTCGCATCCGTCATAACATCATCTCGTTTCATATCTATGACATCAGCCCAGCATCCCAAGAACAGACGATTTTGAATCTGCTAAAGGCAAACCCAAATTTGTCTTACAGTTATCACATGATTCATGTCCATCTTCAACCATGCGACTTCGGAAATCCGTTTTTCCATACGCTCCAGTATACGAAATTAATGGATCATAAAATCCTCGTCGGTCTCCATCTATAATCCACACATTTTCGCTTTATCCTGGTCATCCAACTATTATTTGCAGAAAATGTATATGATTGAATAAAAAAGGGTATTCAAGTTACACCTTTATTATTCGATTAAACATTACACATTCGTCTCATCATCTAACGCTTGGTTATGGGGAAATCAAAGTGTTGGATTAGTTGTTTAACTCCCCCAAAAATTTACTCGAAATAAAGGCGACACACTGATTGATCATCTAGTGTGTCGCCTTTTAAGCTTCATTCTTCACTTTTAGCCAAAACTGTTTACTTGACTACCACATGCATTGTCTCCGTATGAGCTGGTCGTTGAACATCAGGATGATATATTGATTGTGACCTGACGTGGTAAAAGTATGTACCTGGTGCACTTGTTTTCGTTTTAATCTTTAAAGCTACCGGTTTATCGCCATCTAATCTTGTAAAATAAGACCACACTTGCTTCTGAACACCTTTTGAATCAATTCTGAACATTAAAATCGCTGTAGCTTGACGTTGATCGTCGCGATAGGGCGATTTAAGGAGTCAGGTGTGATGCGTCGATTTACCGACACGCTCTTGACTCCAAATATAAGCATGTCGTCTAACACCTTTATTGTATCCATCATTACTAGGAAAACTTAATTGTGTATATCCCATAGCAACGATTTTCGCATCTGCTTTTGGAGCATAGGAGAATACACTTGTAATACTGATACTGATTAGAAGGATCACTTGAATAATTTTTTTCATAAATTCCCTCGATTCTATTCATTAGCGGTATGTTTAAACCTAATTGATTTTACAATAAATAGTAATTATAAAAAAATAACCCTTCTTAATAGTAGGTCAATTTTTAATTATGATTTGGATCTAATCTATTCGCTGTATACAATTAAAATAACAATTATAAATAGTCAATAAATAATACCGCCATGACACTTGCGGGTGCTAATATTCATAGAAATACCAAAAAAGCGGAACTTCTATTGAAGAGAACTGATCTTTGTGTTCAATACTATTTTCAAACATATCGTTCAGCTATCACGTCTGTATTTCGATCAAAATTTCCATACAAATTCCCGAAATCTCACCTCATTTTTAACGAAAGAAATGGATTGACGTTAAGCCAATCCATTTCGATAGTTTCTATGAGGAACATATTTAGATAAATCTATAACTCTTTGATGAAACCGATTATAGAGTGTTGCTTTTTTACTACTATTTCAAATCATTCTCGTTTACTTGACCATAATTTTAATTTTAACACTGGTTCCGTTCCTAGCCTTATCTTTTACAGAATAGGTTAGAGCATACGTTCCTTTTCGCTTGGTATTTACGCTACCTGTCACTTTAATTGACTTTGTTAAAACACCATCAACATTATCTTTTGCCGTGATTCCCGTTTTGGGATTAAATGACGACTTATATTTTATTGTCTTCGATTTAGCACCCGAAATGATTGGTTTGACATTGTCTTTGACTATAATTTTCCGTAGAGTCGTCACTGTGTTTCCGGAAGCATCACTGACTTTATACGTCAGTACATATACACCAATCTTCTTGACATTGACAGTACCAGATATTTTGATGTTTTTCGTGATTACACCATCGATATTATCTTTTGCCGTCACATCGTTCTTCGCATTAAATGAGCTGTTCAAGTTAATCGATTGATCTTTAGCGCCTGAAATCACAGGTTTGATCGTATCCTTGACCGTCACATTCCGAATCTGTTTAGTCTCGTTTCCAGCTTTGTCTTTTACGCTATATGCCAGACGATACAAACCTGGTTTTTTGTTGTCGACTTTTCCAGAAATTGAAATTGATTTTGTCAGGTCTCCGTCCGTCTCATCTGCAGCCGTCACTTTGACTTTAGGATTGAAAAGCGTTCCCGCTTCAATCGTCGTATCTGTTACCCCTTTAAGAATCGGCAACATCGCATCAAGTGCCTTCAACGTCAGGACGTCACTTTCGTTTCCTGAAGCATCAGAAACAGTAAATATGAATTCTACACCTGTTTTTGGTAACTCAATAGAAAAACTAAACTTGCCGTTAGAGTCAGCTGTCGTTTCCATCGTTTTCGTAGCATATATCAACTGGACTTTTGCTTTCGCTTCTGTAGTTCCAGTAATTAGAACTGAACGATTGGTGACTTGATTGACTTGAAGAGGCGGTGCCGTTCTATCGGCTACAAGTACTGTGACAGCAGAACTGAGATTGCCCGACGCATCCATTGCTGTAATTGTTAACGTTGTTCCTGCAGTTTGCTTTGGAATCGTCACTTCATAGACGCCCGTAGCGTTCGCCTCCGTCGTGCCGATTACTTTCTCCCCGACCTTGACAGTGACAACCGCCTTCGCCTCCGTCATACCACTGACCGTCGTCGTTCGATCCGTCACTTCGTTCACCTTCGGTGCCGGAGGTGCCGTCACGTCTTTGACGATCGTCTCCGTGGCTTCACTATTGTTCTTCGCAGCATCCGTGGCGACGACGGACAATTTTGTTCCACCCTCTTGACGAAGAATCGTCACTTCATAAGCGCCCGTAGGATCCGCCTCCGTCGTGCCGATTACTTCCCCCCCGACCTTGACGGTGACAATGGCCTTCGCCTCCGTCATACCACTGACCGTCGTCATTCGATCCGTCACTCCGTTCACCTTCGGTGCCAGCGGTGCCGTCACGTCTTTGACGATCGTCTCCGTTACTCCACTGTTGTTCTTCGCAGCATCCGTGGCGACGACGGACAATTTTGTTCCACCCTCTTGACGGGGGATCGTCACTTCATAGACGCCAGTAGGATTCGCCTCCGTCGTACCGATTACTTTTTCCCCGACCTTGACGGTGACAACCGCCTTCGCCTCCGTCGTACCACTGACCGTCGTCATTCGGTCCGTCACTTCGTTCACCTTCGGTGCCAGCGGTGCCGTCACATCTTTGACGATCGTCTCCGTTGCTTCACTGCTGTTCTTCGCAGCGTCCGTTGCGACGACGGACAGCTTCGTCCCGCCTGGCTGAAGTGGAATCGTCATCTCATAGCTACCTAACTCGTTCGCCTCCGTCGTCCCGAGCACCTTCTCCCCGACCTTGACGGTGACAACCACCTTCGCCTCCGTCGTACCACTGACCGTCGTCGTTCGATCCGTCACTTCGTTCACCTTCGGTGCCGGAGGTGCCGTCACGTCTTTGACGATCGTCTCCGTGGCTTCACTATTGTTCTTCGCAGCATCCGTGGCGACGACGGACAATTTTGTTCCACCCTCTTGACGAAGAATCGTCACTTCATAAGCGCCCGTAGGATCCGCCTCCGTCGTGCCTATTACTTCCCCCCCGACCTTGACGGTGACAATGGCCTTCGCCTCCGTCATACCAATGACCGTCGTCATTCGATCCGTCACTTCGTTCACCTTCGGTGCCAGCGGTGCAGTCGCGTCCTCTACAATTACTTTAGTTTCCTCGCTATCGTTTCTAGAAAGATCCGTTGATACTACTAACAATTTTGTACCAGCTTTTTGTTGCGGAATTTTAACTTCAAATGCACCATTTGAATCAGCTATACCATATCCTTGACTACTCATTTCTACATTAACACTTATAGTCGAAAATGGTTCAGCTACTCCACTCAACAGAACTGATTGATCAGTTACTTTATTGACTTTTGGCGGAGAAGGAGGCGTTTGATCAACTACTACTACTTTAGCTATTTCACTAATATTTCCTTCAGAGTCAGTAGCAGTAATATCAAGTTCTGTCCCTGCACGTTGAAGCTCAATTGGAATATCAAATTCGCAATAATAATAACCATCTCTCAATGAGCTAGAATTAAGATTTGCTGTTCCTGTACCTATCAATTTTGATTCTTTTTTTACTTCAATAGTTGATCCAGCTTCAGCAATACCTTTAATTGACGTGGTAAAATCAGAAGTTGTACTTAGTATGACAGGTTTCAAAGGAGGAACATAATCGGCAGAAATCACTTTTGTTTCTCCACTCTTTATTCCATTTTTAGTAGCTTGGAAATAGTATGTAAATCTTCCTGGATTATCTAAAATAATTGCAAAATTACCATTTGAATCCACAAAAGATCTTCCTATACCTCCACCAGCCTCATAAGGATTAGTAGTAGTATAATAAAAATTAATAACTGAGTCTGGCTCAGCATGCCCACTAACCACTTGAGTTTTTGGAGAAATTTCAGATGTTATCACTGGGTCGCTAAGTGTAAATATTGTATGTAAATCCTTATTCATTGAGTCTAAATATGAGGTGAAATTTATATTATTATTTAACTTTAAGTCATCATTTCCGTCATATATTCTTTGAGAAATATCTGATATATTTACTGTATTCCAAAAATTATTTTCAATATTGTTTACTTTTGAATCGTAAGAATTAAGGCTTACAACGTTAGATTCAGAACCTAAAAAATTATTGTAATTCAAAGAAATCATTCTATTTCCATTAATTATTAATTGATATTCTCCTAAAAATGTATTATTTTTTATAACTGTATTATCTTGAATAATGACTGGTAAAGTATTTGAAAATGTGTTTCCTTCTAATATAGAAAATGAACCGAGATATGCATAATTTCCATAGTAAAGTTCATTATCTAACCATCGACCAGCTGAATCATCAATCCAAGAATTCTTAATTTGAACTGGTGTATCCGTCCACATAAAAAAATATCCACATCTAAATAATTGGCTATTTGTAATGTTCACCTGTCCTTTTTTAATTGCGTTTCCTCCATAAAAATTCACTCCAAGAACTTTTACTTTTTCTTTTTCATCACCTGTAATATTTAATTCTCCAAAGACAGATAACATTTTTCTATTCCCGTTAACTATGACACCTGGTTCTATAGTGAGTTTACCACCAACTTGCAAATCATCGATTAGGTTATATGGTGAACCTTCCTTAGTCCACACTGTGTCAGTTTTTAATATTCCTCCAACAGGGGTTCCGGCGTTTGCTTCAACGTTTGTATTTATATTATATAAATTATAAAGAAAAAACAGCATAAGAAACCATGTAGTTTTTTTCATAAAAAAACCTCCTCATTTTTATATAAAGCATTTTTTAAGTGTTCTCATCATTAATAACCTTAAATATTGATCATTTAACTACTTGTATATTTCTCTTTTCTATTTCACTAATCTCGTTTTTCAATATTAATTTTACACCTCGAGTGTCTCTCTAAATTGTTATTCTCAGTTTTATTTGGAGGGAACTACTCTTTATTGGACTTACCATACTATAAGTCGTATTATTTATAATTCAATCTAATGTTTCATTCATTAAACTCTTTTCTTAAATCGTTTATCATCGAAATATATCTTATTAAACTGTACATTTAAAAATTCTGTATTCTTCACTTGAAAAATCATCCATCAGCTTAGCTTTTGACTCCGGTTTATAGCGCGAAATTTTATTGAAATGATGCCTGCCAATCGATACAAATTGCTTCCATTCATCATAAAAATACATATAAATCTTTTACTGAAGAAATCGTTTTTTTAGAAACTAGGCTATTGTCAGCATAATATTTTTTTATTCACTTCCCATTGAATCTTTTAAATGTTAAGAATAAATACTAATTTGTAACTCCTTCTAATGAAATAATTAACATTCTAAAAATAATAAAAGTGAATAAATAGCATAGTATGCTCTGATTGAATCGTGTTGCTCTTCATGATTACCCCCAAATTACAAAGTACACACTTTCCCATTATAAGTTAATTTATTCCTATTAACCTATTTTAGAAAGAAATACTTGATCACCTTTTAAATATCTTAATACAATAATCTAAATTTAAAACTATAAAATTTATGTTATATAAGATAGAGGTTCAGAATCCTGTACGTTTTTCCTGTACGATCTGAACCCCTATTTTGAAATTTCTCGAATATACACGCATATTAGTCTCTACTATACAAATCTCGTGTATAAACCTTTTCTTCCACATCACTCAACTCTGGATGCATCCGGTTCGAAAGGATGATATCCGATTCTTGTTTGAATGCTTTCAAATCACGGATGACGCGTGAGTTATAGAATGTGTCTTCCGTCAAGACTGGTTCGAAGACTGTCACTTCGATGCCTTTTGCTTTGATCCGTTTCATGATGCCTTGGATTGATGAGGCGCGGAAGTTATCCGAATCTGTCTTCATCGTCAAACGATAGACACCGACGACTTTTGGATTTTGTCTGATGATCGTATCCGCAATGTAGTCTTTCCGTGTCCGGTTTGCTTCGACGATTGCTCCGATGATGTTGTTCGGAACATCCTCATAGTTCGCAAGTAGCTGCTTCGTATCTTTCGGTAAGCAGTATCCACCGTATCCGAACGACGGATTGTTATAGTGATTCCCAATCCGGCTATCGAGACCGACACCTTCAATGATTTGCTTCGTATCTAAATTTCGTACTTCCGCATATGTATCAAGTTCATTGAAGAACGCGACACGCATCGCAAGGTAGGTGTTCGAGAAGAGCTTGATCGCTTCTGCTTCCGTCGAGTCAGTCAACAAGACAGGAACGTCTTTCTTCACTGCACCTTGCAGTAATAAATCAGCGAATTGTTGCGCACGCTCTGACCGTTCACCAACAACGATACGCGATGGATACAGGTTGTCATGCAATGCTTGTCCTTCACGCAAGAACTCTGGTGAGAAGACAATGTTCGGCGTATCAAATTTTTCTTTTAACTCCTGTGTATAACCTACAGGTACCGTTGATTTGATAATCATCGTCGCATCCGGATTAATCGCAAGTACCGTTGCGACTACACTTTCGACTGTCCGTGTGTTGAAATAATTGCGTACTGGATCATAATCTGTCGGAGTCGCGATAACGACAAATTCTGCTTCTTTATAAGCTTCGAAGTTATCCGTCGTCGCGTGTAAATTCAATTCCTTATGTTGAAGGAAGTTTTCAATTTCTGCGTCAACGATTGGTGATTTACGGTTGTTAACCATTTCAACCCGTTCTTTAATAATATCAATCGATGTGACTTCATTATGCTAGGCAAGTAATACTGCCATCGATAGACCAACGTATCCTGTTCCTGCTACCGTGATTTTCATGTACTTTACACTCCTTTATTTATATCGTCACACCATTCATGATACTCATGAATTCTTTTTTTAGTTTATCAAGTGTCTCGATGCTTGATACAAGGTCCTGTTCTTTTACGCTAAAATAGAACTTAATTTTAGGCTCTGTACCAGAAGGGCGAAGTGTAATCCATGCCTCACCTTCTAAGTGTATCTTCAATACGTTCGATGTCGGCAAGTTGATATGAGTGGTTTCTTTCGTTTTAAAATCGATGCTTTGACTTAATAGATAGTCCTCAATCATCACGACTCTCTTACCTGCAATTTCATTCATGGGTGCTTGTCGGACTTGTTCCATTATTTCTTGAATTTGCGTTGCACCATCTTTACCTTTTAACGTCAATGAGATGAGATCTTCTTGGTAGTACCCGTATTGTTTCATTAAGTTAAGTAAGGCATCATACAATGTCATTCCTTGTTCATGATAATATGATGCGACTTCTGCAATAAATACAGCGGCTTGAACAGCATCTTTATCACGAACGAATTCTTTAATCAGATAGCCATAGCTTTCTTCATAACCAAACAAGAACGTATTTGAAGATTGTTTTTCAAATTGTTTAATCTGTTCTCCGATGAATTTGAATCCCGTTAATGTATCAATTGTCTCCATACCATAATCAGTAGCAATTGTACGACCAATCTCAGAAGTAACAATCGTTTTTAAGACAGCACCATCCACAGGAAGATTGCCTGCTCGCTTTTTCTGTTCCAAGATATAATGTAACATCAATGCGCCCGTTTGATTTCCTGTTAATACTTCATATTGTCCTTTAGCGTTCTTCACAGCAACACCAAGTCGATCTGCATCTGGATCAGTTGCGAGTAATACATCCGCATCATGTTCTTTTCCATAACGAATCGCATATTCAAAAGCAACATGCTCTTCTGGATTCGGCGAATCGACAGTAGAGAATTCTGGATCTGGAGTCATCTGCTCTGTTACCAGAATGACATTCTTAAAACCAAATCGTTTTAGACCTTCTGGAACAAGATGGTGCGCTGTTCCGTGAAGTGGAGTAAATACGATTTTCATATCTGCCTTTGTAACTTTTCGCAATTGAAGTGTATCAAGTGCAGCTAGATATGCTCGATCAAACTCTTCACCAATCATTTGCAACAAACCGGTTTTCAAAAGCGTTTCGTATTCCACATACGGAATCACTAATTCATTCTCAACCTGGCTGATATACGATGTGATGATTTCCGCCATCTCAAGCGGCATTTGTCCACCATCTTCTGCATAAATCTTAATTCCATTATACTCAGGTGGATTATGACTTGCCGTGATGACAATGCCTGCAAATGTATTCAGATAACGAATCGAGAAGGATAACTCTGGCGTCGGACGTAACGCGTCGAAAACATACGATTTAATATTGTAATGTCCTAGCACTTGAGCAATTTCCATCGCAAACTCTGCTGATTTGTGACGCGAATCATACGCAACGACTACTCCACGTTGCATTGCTTCTTCACCTTGCTCAACGATATAACGAGCAAGTCCATCGATTGCTTTACGAACGGTGTAGATATTCAAGCGATTTGTACCGACTCCTAGTTCGCCACGCATCCCGCCCGTTCCAAACTCTAGTGCTTTATAAAAGCGCTCTTCTAATTCTGTTGGTTGATTTAGGATGTTATTCAGTTCTGCTTTCAATTCAGAATCAAGATTGTTATATGTATTCCATTGTTGTGCCTTTTCAAGATAGTTCATACTTTCCTCCATCATACGTGATCAATATTTACGACCGATTTCACTTGTAATCCACTCCATTTTTCCAGAAGCAACGATAACGTCACTCGTCTCCCTAGTAACGATTAAATGATCACCTTTTTTTACTTCTAGTGACTCATCATCAGTTGTTAAAACGCCTACACCTTCAATAATCGTTATTAATGAGAATTGATTGCGTTTTGGATATGAGTATCCCTTGCTCACATGATGGTGATACACATCAAATTCCGGTGATTGAACGAGAGTACGAATCGTTCCAGCATGAACCGACTTCTTAGTAGGTTGCGCAAGCACTGGGATATCAGGAACCGTTGTCACAGCAAGTGCTTTCTCTAAATGAAGTTCTCGTTTATCACCCTTATCATCTGTTCGATCAAAGTCGTATACACGATACGTAGTGTCACAAGATTGTTGCGTCTCAAGAATCATGATTCCTTTGCCAATTGCGTGAATCGTTCCACTTTCGACAAAAACAAAATCACCTTTCTTAACAGGTTGTCTTTTTAGCAAATCAGACCATTTTTCGTTAGCAACAGCAACTTCTAATTCTGCTCTTGTCTGAGCAGTATGACCAAGAATTAATTCCGCACCTGGTTCAGCCTCAAGCACATACCAACATTCTGTCTTACCAAAACGCTCTCCTTCTAAGCTATATGCTTGTTCGTCATTCGGATGAACTTGTACAGACAAATCGTCTGTAGCATCCAGTATTTTAACGAGTAGAGGAAATGTTTCATGAGTAAAGTCACCAAACAGTTCTTGACGATAGTTTGCCCAGAGTTCAGATAATGTATGCCCCGAATAAGGACCATTATTAATTGTATTTTCGCCATTTTGATGCGCCGAAATTCCCCAGCATTCACCAATCGTACCGTGAGGAATTTCATAATCAAACTCTTCTTTAAGTCGTTGACTTCCCCAAATACGTTCTTGAAAAATGGGTTCTAATTTTAGTATCATGTCTTCTCCTTATGTACAGTAGATTAGTGAGTTTTCACTTCGTAGTTCCAAGCATGCTGTATAATGTCATCTAATGAATATTTAGGAGTCCAGCCTAATGCGTCTTGTATCTTTTTAGAGCTAGCTACTAATTGCGCTGGGTCCCCTTCACGTCGAAGGCCTAATTCAACTTGAGCTCGGTTACCCGTTATTTTTTCAGCACTTTGAATGATTTCTTTGACAGAATAACCTTGACCGTTGCCTAAGTTATAAGTTTCACTTGTGACTGTATTATCTAAAAGAGCTTCTAACGCTAAAATATGAGCATCCGTCAAATCACACACGTGAATGTAGTCTCGAATGCAGGTTCCATCAGGTGTATCATAATCTTGACCGTAGACAGTTATTTGATCTCTTCTTCCATTCAGATGTTGTAACACGATTGGAATAAGATGTGTTTCAGGATCGTGATTTTCTCCAATTGTCTGATCGGGATGAGATCCTGCGGCATTGAAATACCTTAACGTTACATAGTTCAATCCATTCGCTTTATGTAAATCAGATAGTATTTGCTCGACCATCAATTTTGAATGACCATAAGGATTAATTGGTTGAACAGTCGTACTTTCAGTAATAATTGATTCTTCGACTAGACCATATGTTGCTGCAGTAGAGGAAAACACAAAGTTTTTAATTTGATAAGCATCCATTATCGATAATAAGTTTAAAGTGGCACTTACATTATTCAAATAGTATTTAATTGGATTAATAACTGATTCTCCAACTAGACTATTTGCCGCAAAATGCATGACTGCCGATACCGTATACTCATTAAAAATTTCTTTCAGAGTATTTGTATTTCCGAGCTCACCTTTAATAAAAATAGCGCGAGAATCCACAGCAGAGAGGAATCCTGTTGATAGGTTATCTAAAACGATCACTTTTTTATTTTGGTTTAAAAGCTCCTTCACTACATGACTACCTATATAGCCTGCTCCGCCAACTACAAGTATCATTTTTTCACCTCTTTAATTTTTTCTTGCAAATCATTAATTAACCGATTGAGTCCCTCATTAGTAGATTTAATTTGAATCGTGTCTTTCCATTGGCTGACTACAGCTGAATTAAAGGTTACTTGTGACAACTCTTCTATCGAAAATGATTTACAATAATTTTTGGATTTCAATTTATTCATAGTAACTTGATCTTCAATAAATGATGCTCGATCTAAAAGAAGTATCCTACTCTTTCCACACAATGCCTCACTTACCGTACTCCATCCTGGTTTAGTCATAGTAAAATCAGCAGCTGCTATATAATTTTGTGTTTCTATATAGTCATCGGGTATTTTGAATACATTTGGATGATTAACATCTATATGAGAAGAAACAATAAACTTACAATTTTCATTCGACCATAGGAAAGATTTATTGCTTAATTGATGACTGTGGTCGATTTTCATTCCTAGTCCATAAAAAATGATTGTATCTGTAGGAGAAGTCTTTAACTCACTCTTTATTCTTCTCACTTCTTCTTTATTTATTGCACGCGAAAAGTAATCGTATGTATTAGTCGAGTTGATACTACCTTCTAGCTGAAGAAAATAACTCATTTTACTGTACGCTCTCTTCATCACCTTGAGCTTAGACTCTTCAATCACGTTTTCATAAACATCGCTCCACAAGAAGTTCGATATACCGATACTCAAGATATTTAATTCATCAGCTGCTTCAATCGCATTTGAGTAAATATCTGATATGACACAAGATATTTGATTTTGCTTTAAAAAAATTATTTCGTCTTGGATTTTTTGAGGACGAAAATATAAATACTCGTCATAGATTTTTCCCATTTTTTCAAAATCTAGTTCTAAAGTATCTAAATTCAAGACGTACCCAACATCCGTCGGTACAACGCGGAGAGTCACCCGATTGTCATCAAAGGATTTTATTAATAACTCACTAGCAAAGCTATGACAGATGGTAATCACCATCTTCGGATTTCTTTTCAATAATTCTCGAATGATTGCAATGCTACGTGTAGCATGCCCATATCCGTAATCTGAAATATAATAGGCAATGTTCATATATTTCCTCCAAACAAAAACTGGGGAGAAGCATAAGTTCTCTCCCCAATAAAAGAATTAGTAAATCACGCGAGATTCGGATTGATTGAAGCAAGAGAGAACATCTGACCACTTATAATGGATACGTACAAAGTCCTCTTCTGTAATCTCAAGACCTGTCTGTACCTCAATAAACTCTAATTCAGAAAGTGCATAAATACCGTGTTCCTTACCAGCTGGCAAGTGAACGATGTCACCTGCTTTAACTCGAGTGATACGTCCATCTACTGCTAAGTCTCCTTCGCCTCGAACAATCGTCCACACTTCATCTCTCAGGATATGACGATGATACGAAGAATTACGTCCAGCATAGATACAAATACGTTTCGTGACCATTTCTTTTTGTTCATCGTATTTTGCGTAGTCAAGAGTGCGGGTCCAACCCCACATTCGTTCTTCATACATTGGCGGTTGATCATATTGTCCGATATAATCTTTGATTTTCGGACTAGCCTCTTTTTCAGACACCAAAATCCCGTCAGGGCTGGCCGCAATAACTAGATTTTTTACTCCAATTACTGTCACAGGAATGTCTAGTTCATTTATGAGATGAGTATTTTTACTATCTTCTGAAATGATACCTTTACCAATTTGAGACGTTGCCATCTCTTCTGTCAGCGTATTCCACGTCCCAAGATCTTTCCAGTAGCCGTCGTAAGGCACTGCGACGATGTTTGTAGTTTTTTCAACTACAGCATAATCAAAACTGATTTTAGGTAGTGTCGCATACATATCTAGTAGTTCTTGATAATTTAAAGGCAGATTATTTTCTTCGAGTGTTTTCAGTAAATAGCCTAAACGAAAAGCAAATACACCACAATTCCAAAGGGCTCCTGACTCAATTAATGCAGCCGCATCTTCTTCAGAAGGTTTTTCTGTGAACTTTTGGACTTGGATATGATTATTAAAAATAGCCGAATTCTTTGTAGGTACCATATAACCGTATTTCGAAGAAGGATAAGTTGGTTTCACACCCATTAATGCTAAGTCAGCATCCGTAGAGATTAGCGTTTTTTCTAGCACTTTGACCTGTTCAAAAAATTGATCATCTACATAAGGGTCGACCGGTAAAACGACAACCACTTCATTCTCATCTATATTTTGTACAGAGTATAGATAACTTGTAGCAAGGGCAATCGCAGGATATGTGTCACGACGCTCAGGTTCAATGATTAACGGAACGTTCTCACCAATTTGAGCATGAATCATATCTCGTTGCATTTTAGAAGTCGCAACCATCGCATCATTCGATAAACCTGTAGATTCAAGTTGTCCCCAGACACGTTGAACCATTGACTGTTCCTGTAATTTTTGGCTTTCAAGCACTTTCAAAAATTGTTTCGAACGAGTATCGTTCGAAAGAGGCCACAGTCGTTTACCCGATCCTCCCGATAGTAGAACAAGTTTCATATCACGCTTCCTCTTTTCTATATTATTAGTTGTTAATAATAGTTGTTAAAGTTTCTTTATATTTATTCAGTGATAATTCTTTTCTCAAATGTTGATCAAGATATTGGCGACCACGCATTCCCATTGCATGGCGTTCTTCTTGAGTCAACTCATAGATAGATTTAATGTTTTCAGCAAATTTTTGGTATTCTTGCGGTTCCGATACCAATCCTGAGTTACTGGTTGAAATCAAGAATTCCGCTTCGCTTCCCCGTTCAAGAACTCCAAGAATAGGTTTACCAGCTGCCATGACACCGTATATTTTACTAGGAACAGAAACACCTTTTATACCTTTTTGATTTACAACAAGATGAACGTCTGCCACATTTAAAGAGTATTTAATGAAATCTTTAGGTTGATACGGTAAAAACGTGACATTTTTTAAATTTTGTTGAGAGACATAGTCTTGCATTTCTTTTTTAGATGCACCTTCTCCAATGTACAGAAAGTGAATATCTTGTATCTGTTGGAAATCTGAAGAAATTTTAATCAAATTTTCTAAGTCATAATACAACCCTAGGTTTCCGGAATACATGATGATGAATTTACCCTCTAAATTATGTTCTTTTAGAAACTCTGATACATCCGATTCATTTTTAGACAAGGGAATGATTTCGTTTTCATCTGTCCAGTTATTTATAACACTGTGAGCGAGTTGATGCCTTTTTCCGAATCGATTTTCTAACGTCTTCTTCATATCATTTCCTACCAAAATGATATGATCAGAATAACTACAATTTAACTTATCGATGTGCTTTGCAATGTTATGTATCGTTCCACCGGTATAGTTTACAGCAGCAGCCTGCTCAGGATTAAAGTCTTGAATGTTGTATACATGTTTTGTACGTTTTAAAAACTTTCCTATCGTTCCAATCAAACCACCTAAAACTGGTGGTTGTGAAATTGTATAAATCAAATCCACGTTTTTCTCTTTCAACAATGCAATATTTGCTAAAATAAAATATTGCAAAATATATTTCATTCGACTTATTTTTGAACGTTTGTTTACCTGAGGAAGTTGAACACGAACTACTTTTATTCCATTCCAAAATTCCGTTTCAATTTTCTGTTTAGATTTCTTTCCTGAATAAGTATCAGGACTATATCCAGGTTGAGCTGCGATGACAGTGACTTCGAAATCATTTTTTATATGCATGCACAATTCAGTCATCAACTGACCCGTTGATGCGTAATCAGGGTAAAAATAGTTAATTACGAATACTATTTTTTTCTTCATATGTTTTCCTTTCCACATTCAGGACTTTATTAATAATTATAGTTACGACAATAAATGGTGTGAGATATGCAACTGCATTTAATAAATCTCCTCTTAAAAAGAATATTTGATATGCAGCAAAAAAATAAGAAATCATGTAAAAACTCAAATTGGATTTAATTAACATTTTATTTTGCATGAAATATGTCAATTTCCCATAAAAGAAAAACATAATCATTACGCCTATAACGCCAAAATTAATATAAAATTCAGCCCATAATGGAGATGAGAAATTAGTAAATAAATAATTTAAATTTTCCCCCACAAAAGCTCCTGTACTAATCGGTTTTCCTTCCCATAATGATCTAGGGAACCAAAAAAAGATTACTCCAAGCAACTGTTCTCCAAATGTAAATCCTTTTAATTCTACCACTCTAAGTGCATTCATTATTTGTTGAAAAGCATCATAGTCGCCCTTCACTAGTAAAAGGTAAGCAACATTTTGTTTCGTTAGCTTGCTTTCTAAAGACACCCTAAATGTATCCATATAAGGGAATACTACAGTAAGAATGAGCGATAAGAAAAATATATAAATCCCCATGTATATTTTTTTCCATTTAAAAGATATTAAAAGTAATGTTAGAAATACTGCACCAAACCAAAATCTAGGGTTAGCGATAGGGTTGCTTATAATTATATTTATAAAAAACATTATTATGATCAAAAGTAAAAATTTATTTTTATCTGAAGGGTTGTATTTTTTATTTTTAAATTCGATTATAACGTATACTAACAATGAAAAAATGGGTGTTTTTTTTAAACTATCCATAATTAAATTCATTGATTTTAATGAATCACTTTCTCTTAAACCCTGCTCAAACCTTGTAGAAAATAGTGAGTAAAGACCACCACTAAGAAAAATCATTAGCATAGAAATACAAAAAAACAATAAAAATAATAAAAATATACTTGAGAAATTCATTTTGATTGTTTTTTTATTTTTTTTCTCTTCATTGAATTTCTTACTATTTTTTTTAAAATTTAATTTCATTCCTAGTTCATAAAAAATCAATGAACATATAATTAGTAACTGAACTCTAACTATTTCGTCTGAAGAGTAGTTAGTATTCCAAGCAAAAACTCTTAATAGTGAGTGACCTAATGAAGTTATTCCAAGCCAAACATAAACAAATAGCCAAAATGTCATCTCAATAAGTCTATTTTCACCTTTTAATGTTAAATTAGATAACTTAACTGAAGAGTATATAATAATACAAAACGATAAGAAAAAACTTAAATCAAAGTTATTCTTAATTAAATCTTCTCCCGAATAAATCATGTATGGAAATCCTATGGATAAAAACACAAAAATACAAAAAGATTGCACAGATCTAAATATCATTTCTACACCTCTGAATATCTATACTTGATAAATTTTGCGGGATTCCCGATGTTTACAGAATTTTCTTTTGTATTTTTTGTGAGATTACTTCTTGCACCAACGATCGAATTCCGCTTAACTGTTACACCCGGATGAATAAATACATCAGTAGAAATCCAAGAAAAATCTTCAACTATAATAGGAGAGGTTATTAAATCAAATGTCTTAGAACTATAATCATGGGAACCTGTACATAAATACGCTTTTTGAGAAACAACGCAATTATTACCTATAATTATTTTATCGAGACTATATAGTGTAGCTTCATCACCAACCCAAGAGTAATCTCCAATCGAGATTTTCCATGGGTAAGTAAATTTAGCGCTAGAACGTACTTTTACATTTTTTCCAATCTTAGCTCCAAATATCCTTAGTAAAAACCTTCTCCATCCGTACATATTATGAAGCGAATATTTAAATACAGTACCTTGAATGAACCACCATAGAAAAATATATAAACCGCTTTTACCTCTATCAAAGTCATCCTGATTGTATTCGTCTAAATACACTTAATTCACATCCTCAATTATTCCTATCAGTTTATCTACATATACTTGTTCTGAAAATTTTTCTTTTGTATATTTATAATTATTAATTTTGATTTGTTGAACTATATCATGATTCTCCGAGTAATATTGTATCTTTTTCACAATAGCTTCACTAATATCTGAATTATTAACATCTATTAGGTATCCATTTTCTTTTTTTAAAATGTCCGGTATACCTGCATGGTTTGTAGAGATAATTACATTCATGTTTCCCATAGCTTCTAAAATGGAAATTGGTTGACCTTCTTTGGGATATACAGTAGGTAGTACAAAAATGTCTGATTGAAGTAATATATTTCTTTTATCTTCTCCGTAAATACCATCATAATAAATAACATTACTTAATTTATTCTTTTGAATATCATCAAGAAAATTTTTTTTCTCTACTTCATCAAAAAATTTCCCGGCAAAATAAAAGTTAATTTTTTTATTTTTTAATTTTTTTGCTGCCTCTAATACGTCTAAATATCCTTTTGATTTAATAAAGTTACTAAGGTATAGCACATTTAATTCTTTCGATTTTCCATTACTTTTAAGCTGCTCGTTAAATTCTTGCTCACTAGGTAGTAGTTGATCTTGAATACAATTTTCACATATTACAATTTTACTTTTAGAGACTACATCCTCAAATAAATCACTTAAGTTTTCGCTCAAAACAATTATTTTTTCTACTTTATTCAATAAAAATTTATTAACTTTTTTCTGTAATATATTAAACTGTTGATACAATTTTTTGTAATATCCACCATGATAATGAATAATGACCTTTTTTCTTTTTATTAAACTAATTAAAAAAATAATAAGCATATCTCTTAAATTACCTAATTTAGTTTGCGAGATAGTGAAATAATACAAATCAGCATCGCTTTTTAATATGTTAATGCAATTTCTTATAATCTTTCCGTTATTAGTTAAATTAATAGTATCAACTGTGAATTTTTTCTTTACTTTATTTGATTCAATAAATGTTTTTAATGCTAACGATAAACCATGGATCGGGGGAGGAAGTTGACCAATTACCATTACTTTTTTCATAAGAGCTCCTTACTTTTTTTAACTAGATGTATTACTTTATTTAATTCCTTATTTGATTTTTGGAACGTCCAATTTTCAGCAATCATCACTGATTCCTTTGACATTTTGTCCAATATTGAATCATCAGAAAACATTTTTGTGATTTTTTTATTTAAATCTAATGAAGAATTTGGATCGAAAGAAAAACCATTTATACCTTCTTTCACAAAATCTAATGCACATCCACTAGTTTTAGATACAAGAATTGGCAAACCTGCTGCCATAGCTTCTTGAACGACTAAACCCCAAGGCTCTATTTTAGAAGGAAGTATGAACAAATCTCCCATATTATAATAATTAAAAACTTCTTCTTGTTTCGACAAAAAACCAGTAATTGTAACACTTATTCCATATTTAAAACATTTTTCCTTAATATTCTTTTCTAATTCTCCTCCGCCAACAATTAAAAGATGAATTGAATTTTTAAATTGATTTTTATTCAAAGCTTCTACAATGAGATCAACATTTTTAATTTCAACCAATCTTCCAGAATAAATAATAACTCTTTTGTCAACTTCTATATTCATTTTCTTTTTCAAATCAGCTTGCTTAATATTTTTAATAGAACTTAATTCTTTGATCAAATCAATATCGACACTTAAATATTGGTTGAAAATTCGTTCTTCAGGATATTTGAACTTTTCTCGGAAATATCTTTTACTTATTTCTCCATTCCCTAATATGTAATCACTATTCTTTACAATCAAGCTTTTTAGAATAAACTTTGCTTTTTTTTCTTTAATATTCAGTCGGTCAGTACTAATTCCATCAAAAAGAAGAATACATGATTTACCTAATAATTTAGAAAATAACGACACAAATATATACACAAATTTATAATAACCACCAATTATTATTATATCATAATCTTTTATGGTTTTATACAACCTTAAATAGTTTATAATTCCATTTTTTCTTAAATCATACTCTCTAAATTTAGCTTTTCCCGTTTCCCACTTTCTATTTTTTTTAAAATCATCAGTGTAGAATACGTCTATATTTTTTTTAGAGTCTCTTACATATTCATTTAATTGTAAGGTTCTATATGGAGCTCTTAAATTTGTAAAAAATGCAATATTCATAATTTTTCTCCTAAAAATAATTTAAAATATTCTTGATAATTTTTTTTAAATGTATTCAAATCTAACCTTTGGTAATAATATTCTTTTTCACTATCATTTTTTGTGTAATGTTCCAAATTATTCAAAGTTCTACCTAGATCGATCGGATTTTCTGAACTATAAAAAATCACATCTTTAATACCTTCGTTATTTTTCTTGAAAACAGGAGTGTCCGGTGCTATAACCTTTACTTTATTTGCGAGAGAATCTATTAGTGGACCACTCTCTCCTGAAAAAAATCTTCTATATGGCAAAACAGTATAGTCAATTTTACTAAAAATATATGATGCTGTAGTTTCATTTACATAACTTAAATGTATATTGATATCACTTTTTAAATTTTTTACACAGTTTTCAATAAAAGATTTATCGAATTTTTCTTCATTTCCAATAATGAAAAATGAAACCTTCGGGTTATCTACATACTTTAATGACTCCAAAAGAATATCTACACCTTTATCTAATCTCGTACCTCCAAAATACAAAATTTTAATCATATCTGTTTTGTCTAACTTTTCTTGTATTGTTTTGCTTAATTCATTAGATTCTTTTTCATTAGATACATAAGGAAAATAAGGATATCTTATCTCTTTTAAAAAATTATTTTTCCCATTATAAATTTGTTTTTGTTGGTCCAGAATATAACCTGAATGACACACTAAATTTAAATTATTTTTAAGCATATAACGTAACATTATTTTTTTAAATTTATTGTTCGTTGACCAATGAAGAGTACCAGAAATAGTTGTTTTTTTGTTTATTATCTTTAATCTATAAAACACAAATAAAGCTAAAATCATATTGTCTACATATAAAAAGTGAAGTACATCATTTTTTTTCAGCTTAAAAACTAACTTTGAAATTTGTTTTAGTTTTAAAAATTCATTATATATTCTATTTTTGGATTTTCTTGTTGGATTAGAATAACAATTAATCAAATCAAATTCTTGTTGAGAAGTTGCAAGACCAAAAACAGCATCATTGTATTTTTTATGATGACCATCGATAATATTATCAAAAAGATAGATTTTCAAAATATTACCCCTTTTTTAATTTTTTAGATAGTAGAAATACTATATAAAATACACTAACAAATAATGATATAAAGAACGAACTAGCAATAGTTAAAATCGATCCTTTGAAAATATAAACTAAAAAGAGAAGTGTCGCTAAAATAGCCAATTGAATGTAACAAATTTTCGTAATAATCTCTGGTACACCTATGGCTCTTGAAATCGTTACATTTATTGCCATATACACTCCAAACGTCATACTAAGCACATGAATTATGTATACAGTTCTATACTTTAAATATTGATCTCCTATAGTTAAGGTAATAATTTGACCGGAAAATATAATCAGAATTATCGCGCTCGGAATAACTAGAATAGAACATATCATATAAATTTTTTTTACATATGAACGTAGCTGTTTATTGCTTTGCCGTTTTTTTTCTGCAATATGTGGGAAAAAGTACATGTTTACAAATTGCGAGAAATCGGATAACCCAAATTGTGCTAGTTTATTTGTAGCTTGATAACCCCCAAAAGCGGAATTGCCCATTAATATAGGTATTACAAACTTGTCTAATTGATTAACTAGATATGTAACTATACTGCTTTTCCAAATCCACTTACCGTAGTTCAATTCGTCAGCAATATAATGAAATTTAAAGCTTAATCTTCTTTTCCCTTTGAAGAAATAAAAAGATGATAAGCATCGTATTAGTTCACTTACCAACATAATTACAGCTAAATAAAAAAGTGATTTAGTATAGTAAACAGTTGCAGTTGATAGCACAATATCAAAAACTGTAGCTATTAAATTCCACAAAAAAATTTTTTTGAAAATTTTATTTCTATATGCAATAAAATTTTCTGGATTTATCATAGATTTAATTATTGGAACCATTGAAATAATCAAGCAACTACTAAATATATCTAATTGATTTGAAAAATCTAAATAAAAATATGACGTTACAATTATTAATATGCATATAACTATTCCTCTTAGAATAGAAATAGTCCAAACTAAATCCAATTGTTGACTTGTCACTCTTTCTTTTTTACTTACAATTGAATAATTAAAACCGAATTCCGTGACTGATTCAGCAAATGCAATTATTAAAAGAATAAGTGCAAACTCCCCCATTGCCTGTGGTCCAAAAAATCTTGCGATCACTAAAAACTTTAAAGCTACTAAAATTCGTAAGATACCTTGATTAGAGATAACCCATATTATATGACCCTGGTCAATTTTTTTTAGGTTAAGCATTGTTAACATCCTTTTTACTTACTGTATAATTCTATATATTTTTTCGCGTTTTCTTGAATAGTGTACGATCTTTTTACTTTTTCTTTTGCAATATTTCTCATTTCTTTTGTATCAAATGATTTTTCAATGTAGATTTTTTCTATTAGAATTTTCCAATCATCCACTTTTTTATTGTCTTCAAGAAAAATTTCGTCATTACTAAATGTTTGTTTATTGGCACTTATATTGCTTGCGATAGTTAATAGATTATTTGAACAAGCTTCAATGAGTGCGATAGGGTGCGCTTCGTCTAAAGACGGAAATAAAAACAAATCTGCACTTTGCATAAATAAAGTCACTTCGCTTGAAGATCCGTACAAGATAACCATGTCTTGTAAACCGTATTCTTTTATCTTTCGCTCATACTCATTCCATAACAAATCTGATTCTTTATATCCAATAATATAAAGTTTAAATTTTAAATTAAAAATACTACTTTGTTTTAATTCTTTCATCAATTCAATTAACATACCTTGATTTTTTTGCGGCGTAATTCTTCCCACATTGATAAATAACAATTCATCTTCATTAATGTTATTTCTCGATCTAAATTCTTGTATAGTCTTAAAGCTTTGGTTCTCAGAAATATGTATACCATTAGGAATAACATGTACTTTATTTTTTTTAGAAATATATTTTTTATAATGTTTCACAGGCACATTAGAAACAGCGATTCTTTCGTCTGTATAAAAATCTAAAAACCTCTCCATCCACTGAAGTTTACGGTTATTCCAATCATTACTTGCACTATGATAAGTAACAATTTTTTGTACTTTTTTACCTATACTAGCTAGTCTCGCATACATGTTTGGGAAATAAGAATGTGAATGTATAATTTGAATTTCGTTATATATCATATATTTTGATAACTCTTTAATTCTGTTGAAATGACTTGTTTCATTAATGATATGATATTTAACATTGTATTTTTCTAGATATTTTATATAATCATGCTCTTCTTTTTTATTTTCATTATTTAACATTGAGACAATATGTAGATTGTAGTTCTCACTCATTGCTGGAGTGAGGCTTTTAACCAATGCTTCTGCTCCTGAAGGATAAAATTTTTGAACCACCATCATTAGATTTTTTTTCATGGCTTCTCCCTTGCATAAAAAATAAAAGTTAAGAGTCAAAATCCTTAACTTTTATTTTTTGATAAGATAATTTTTTAATCAAACATTCTAACCTTTTCTGCTTCTTTTGAAACCTTATCTAAATCATGCTTAACCATAATTTCTACAAGTTTTTCAAACGATGTCTTAGTAGGATTCCATCCTAAAATACTCTTCGCTTTTTCTGGTGTACCTAATAGTTGCTCTACTTCTGCCGGACGGAAGAATTTCGGATCTACAGATACGATTAATTCATTTGTCGCTTTGTTATATCCTTTTTCATCTACACCTGTTCCAGTCCACTCTACATCAATACCTGCATGTTTGAATGCCAGTTCAACAAACTCGCGAACCGTATGCATTTCACCAGTCGCAATAACGAAGTCTTCTGGTTTATCATGTTGCAACATTAACCACATGCATTCAACATAGTCTTTTGCATATCCCCAGTCGCGAAGCGAATCAAGATTACCTAGTTTTAATTCTTTTTGTTTTCCTTGTGCGATACGTGCTGCTGCAAGCGAGATTTTACGAGTAACGAATGTTTCACCCCGACGTTCTGATTCATGGTTGAAGAGAATCCCGTTTACAGCAAACATGTTATACGATTCACGATAGTTTTTCGTGATCCAGAAACCATACATCTTAGCGACACCATATGGTGAACGTGGGTAAAATGGTGTCGTTTCTGATTGAGGTACTTCTTGAACTTTCCCGTAGAGCTCTGAAGTTGATGCTTGATAAATACGTGTTGTTTCAGTAAGACCAAGGATTTTAACAGCTTCTAAAATTCGTAATGTTCCGACTGCATCGACGTCAGCCGTGTATTCTGGTACGTCAAATGATACACGAACGTGCGATTGTGCTGCCAAATTGTAGATTTCATCAGGTTTGATTTCGCTAATCAATCGAATAACGTTTGATGTATCTGTAATATCTCCATAATGAAGGTGAAAGTTTTCATTGTTGTACATTGATTCCGCTTCATTCTCATTCATGACGTCTTCTAATCGCTCTTGGTTATAAGAAGAACTACGACGAATGACACCATGCACTTCATAATCCATTCCAAGTAAAAATTCTGCTAAATACGATCCGTCTTGACCTGTAACACCTGTAATTAATGCTTTTTTCATGTTTTTCGCTCCTCGAATTAAACTTTTTCTAGTTTGTCTGTGTTATTTAAGAACCAATCATACGCTTTACGAATTCCATCTTCTAACTCCACCTTCGCTGTCCAGCCCAGTTGATTGATTTTCGTCGTATCAACTAATTTACGTGGTGTACCATCTGGCTTTGTCGTATCAAATTTCAATTCACCTTCGAAGCCAACCACCCGTTGCACCGTTTCAGCAAGTTCTTTAATTGATACGTCTTCGCCTACTCCAATGTTGATGATTTCATCTTCATTGTAATGATTCATTAAGTATACGCAGGCATCTGCTAAATCATCTGAATAGAGGAACTCACGCTTCGGTGTACCTGTTCCCCATACTTCAACTGACGATTGGTTCGACAATTTCGCTTCATGGAACTTCCGAATCAAAGCTGGCATGACGTGAGAAGATTGAAGATCGAAATTATCATTTTCACCGTACAGGTTTGTCGGCATCGCTGAAATATAATTTGTTCCATACTGTTTATTATAGGATTGACACATTTTGATTCCAGCAATCTTCGCTAATGCGTAAGCATCATTTGTCGGTTCAAGTGGACCAGTTAATAAATACTCTTCTTTTAGCGGTTGCGGTGCTAATTTAGGATAGATACAAGTACTACCAAGGAATAATAATTTTTCAACCTGATTTCGATACGAAGCGTCAATCACATTCGTTTGAATCATCAAATTGTCACGGATGAAGTCGGCAGGAAATTCATTGTTAGCAACAATTCCCCCTACTTTAGCAGCTGCAACGAAGACAAATTCAGGTTTTTCTTCTTTAAAGAAACGATCTACTTGTTCTTTATCGCGTAAATCAAGCTCTTTACTAGTCCGTACGACTAAGTTCATATAACCATCCTTCATTAATTTCCGATGAATAGCAGAACCAACTAAACCACGATGTCCTGCAATGTAAATTTTCGCATCTTTATTCATAAGTATGTCGTCCTTTACGTTTAATAGGCGTCTTTTGAACCAACCATCACGCCGACTGTTTTAATGATGATTTTTAAATCCATCATGAATGTGCGTGACTTAATATATAAAATGTCCAAGTCTACCATCTCTTTAAACCCAATGTTACTTCTACCACTCACTTGCCACAATCCAGTACATCCTGGAGTCACGCTTAATCGCTGTAAATCATATGAAGTATACTCAGCGACTTCTCTAGGCAAAGGTGGTCTTGGACCTACTAAAGACATATCACCTAACAATACATTCCACAGTTGAGGAAGTTCATCTAGACTTGTTTTCCGTATAAAACGACCCACTTTCGTTACGCGTGGATCGTTCGACATTTTAAACATTGCTCCTGCAATCTCATTATGCTGTAACAGATTATTTAATCGTTCTTCCGCATCAGATACCATCGATCGAAATTTATACATCCGAAATCTCTTTCCATTCAACCCTACTCGATCTTGTGCAAAGAAAATCGAGGCTTTACGATCTTCCATTTTTATGATGATTGCAAGAATGATGAGTAACGGTGACAAAACGAGTATTCCTAAAAAAGAGCAAATAATATCAAACGTACGTTTCAATACTAAGTAGTATTTAGATTCGTCAAGTGCGACAGGTGTGACGACAAACGTATCTGGAACTTCACTGTATTGAATATTTTCAACATTTGCGATGCCAGAGTCTGGATTTTCAAGCGTCGTAATAGCAGTTTCTTCTTTAATCAAGGACGAATCATTCACACCTATCCCTCCAAATGATTATTCAGCTACTGAAAGCTTCTCTTGTAATAGTTCGTACATCATTTCCCGAACTTCCTCACCTAAATCTTCACGATTCAATGCAAACTCAAGTGTCGTACGAATAAATCCTAATTTCTCTCCAACATCATAGCGTTTTCCATCGAATTCATAAGCAAAGACTCGCTGCATTTCATTTAAACGTGTAATTGCATCAGTCAATTGAATCTCACCACCAGAACCCACATCTTGCGTTTCTAGATATTTAAAGATTTCTGGCGTTAGTAGATAACGTCCTAAAATCGCTAAATTCGATGGAGCAGTTCCAGGTGCTGGCTTTTCGACGAAAGATTTTACTTTATGTAACTGCGCTGAGACGCTTGTACTTGGATCGACGATGCCATAACGATTCGTATCTTTGTCTGGTACTGGCTGAACACCAATAATCGAACTATTCGTGATTTCATACTGCTCAATCAATTGTCGTGTACAAGGTACTTCTGCCTGAACGATGTCGTCCCCAAGCATAACGACGAACGGCTCGTTGCCAACAAACGCTTTTGCCTGAAGAATCGCATCCCCAAGACCTTTTGGTTTTGATTGACGGATGAAATGAATATTAATTTTTGTCGTTTCTTCGACTAAATACAGCAATTCGGATTTATTTTTTGAAATCAAGTTCGCCTCAAGCTCTGGTACGGAATCAAAATGATCTTCAATGGATCGTTTCCCTTTACCTGTGATAATCAGAATATCTTCAATTCCTGACTCAATTGCTTCTTCAATGATATATTGAATCGTTGGTTTATCCACAATCGGTAACATTTCTTTTGGCATCGCTTTAGTGGCTGGTAAAAATCGAGTTCCAAGACCAGCAGCTGGAATTACTGCCTTTTTCACTTTAATCACGTAATCATCTCCTATATATGAATTCACTTTTCCAAATTATATTTATCATTCCATTCTTTATGTAAAATACAATAACATAGGATACACGTTATTTTCCATAAAGTTTTCCATAATTTCATAATGTAAGCGTTAACATAGAAAAAGAGAGTGCCATTTCACTCTCTTTCCCTTACCTTGACAAAAAATGTTACACCCATTGCCCTTTCCAATTCTTCTCGATAGGACTCGGTGGATTGATTGTCACGAGTTGATTCAAGAGAACCGCTTCATTATTTTCATAAATTTCATCAATCAACCAATCTTCGAACTTTTTCTCAAGCATTCGTTCACATTGCTTCCAGTAGAGTGGCCGTTTTTCTATGTGATGCGCATCACTCGCAATAAGATGGGCTAATCCATTCTCAAGCAAGGCAATCGCAAATCGTTGTACATCTTTCCCGTATTTGCCAATCAAACTGGCGCACGTCACCTGACTAATCGCACCATTTGAAATCAATTCAAATAGTAATGATGGATTTTGAATAATCGCCTTATTTTTTTCTGGATGAGCTACGATTGGAACGTAGCCATCGGAAATCAATTCCGCAAAGACTTGGCGTGCATAAGATGGAATACCACTTGAAGGAAACTCAATCAAGATGTAGCGTGACTCATTAAGTGTCAGCGCTTGTCCCGCTTCTAACACTTCCATCAACTCGCCAATCAAGCGAATCTCATGACCTGGATAAACGATTAATGGAATATCACGTTGCTTTAACAAGACATTAAATTCATTAACCGTTAACTGCACATCGATATCTTCTGTCTCGAATTGTGGATGATAGAGATGTGGTGTCGCAATGATCCGCGACACTCCCTCTGCGACGGCTTGTTCGGCTAACTGTAAGGCGTGCTCGACACTAGCCGGACCGTCATCGACGAGCGGCAAGATATGACAATGGATATCAACCATATAAATGTCCCTCACTCATAGGAATAGTAGTATTGATATGCTGAATCATCCGTTAATTCACGGCGATTCAAGACGACACCGAGAATTTTAGCTTCGGCCAGTTCAAGCTGTTCTTTTGCTTTTAAAACGCGTTGACGATCAGATGTCGTACAACCCACGACAAGAACGACACCATCTGTTAGTTTCGAAGTAATCCGACTATCGGCTACTTGTAATAATGGTGGTGCGTCAAAGATAATGACATCAAACTCTTCGCGTAATTGTGAAACGAGATGCTCCATCGCACGTGACGACAAGAGCTCCGCTGGGTTGGGTGGAATCGGACCAGCTGTCAAAATCGATAAATTATCGACTTTCGTTGGTAAGATTGCCTTCTCTTTTTCCGCTTGGCGAGTTAAAAGACTTGAAAGTCCAAGACCATTTGCAACACGGAACGTATAATGAACCGTCGGACGGCGCATATCCGTATCGATGATCAAGACTTTTTTACCTTGTTGCGCGTAAGCCACAGCTAAGTTCGACGATGTTGTTGATTTTCCTTCACCTTGTGTTGCTGACGTGACAAGAATCGCTTGAATTTCACGATCGACAGCCATGAATTCAATGTTCGTTCGAATCGTTCGGTATTGTTCAGCAACAGGTGACTTTGGTTGTGTGACTGTAATAAGTTTTCGTGCGTCTTTATTCATCTTGCTCTTCTTAGCCATGTTGTTGGACCGCCTCTCGTTTTGTTGCTTTTGACGATGACTTAAATACTTTGCTATCAATATCCGGAATACTACCGAGGACTGGGAGATCAAGAATCTGTTGTACTTGATCCTCTGTCCGGATACGGCGATCGAGTACTTCACGTAAGAAAGCAAGACCAACCCCGAGTAAGAAACCAACCACTGCAGCAATCGCTGTATTTAAGATAATATTTGGACTAACGGGTGATGTTGGAATACCTGAAACCGATAATACTTTGACGTTATCGACATTCATCAACTTCGGAATATCTTCACTAAAGACATTCGCAACAGAGTTCGCGATGTCTGAAGCGAGTGCTGCATCTTTACTTTGAACAGACACGTTAATGACCTGAGAGTTCTGTTCACTTTCGACTGTAATCATATTGTTAAGTGCAGATACACTTGACGGAGCATTTGATACTTCTTTTTGAACCTTTTCTAAGATGGCTGGACTTTTAATGATGACACGATATGTATTAACGAGCGTCACCGATGACTGGACCTGTTGCGCATCAATGATGTTGTTCTCTTGTTTTTTCGGTGTAACGAGGATTTGCGTTCCTGCTTGATAGGTCGGCTTAATTAAAAAACTACTGACAGCAAACGAAATCAAGGCTGCTACAATCGTTAGCGCTAGAATCCGCCAAAACGATTTACGTAAAATTGAAAATAATTCCTGCAAGCTAATCGTTTCATTCATGGTTTAATTATTCTCCTTTATTTGTCTAATTCAACGTTTTCTAACACAACTAAAAGTTAGTATAACAAATTTTTGGGAAATGGTTGATGTTTTTTTTAGGAAATGTCATACGTTTTTTGAAAAACATTGCGTATAATAAAATATGAATTGTTCCAATTTTACATTCATTCCTGCAATCAGACATAGGAGGATTTTTTATGCACCGCTCGCTTCAAGCCTTACAATTTTATACCTCTCACTCTGCTGAGGATATTTCTCGGCTACATGAACGGATTCGTTCAAGTCTCGCTTCGACGGAATCCCTGACCGATACGATGATCCGTATCACGGGGCAACCGCCACTCATTCCGTATGAAGAAGATAAGGTAACTGCGGCGGAATGGGAAGCATTTCTTAGTGGAAAGCATCATCCCGTAATTGCTGATTTTTATGGCACACTTGTTGCCCGTCCGCTACTTGACGAAGATGGGCCGCTTCCAGATGAAGAGGAAGAAGCTCTTCCGACACTTTCACGAAGTCATCGGGAACCCGAATCAAAACGTCGTAAAAAAGAGAAGGATATTCCACATGCTGGTGCTAAAAAACCAGTTCCCTGGGGTTGGATTGCCCTGTTGATTCTTTGTTTCTTACTTGGAGCTGGTGGAACATATGTTTACTCGACATACTTTGCTCACTCGGCAGATACGACACCAAAAGCAACGGTGGAAAAACCAGTTACCGTCGAGAAAACAAAGGAAAAGAAACCAAAAGCAACGAACGAGACGGCGGTTATTGACGATGTCTTATATGTAAAGACCCGCTCAAGTAACATCTATCAAGAAGAATCAATGACGACATTACTCTACGAAGCTGACTTTGGTGACGGATACCGGATTGTTGAGAAGAAAGACGGTATCACAGAAGTGGAACTATCCGATGACTTAACAGGATTTATCAAAACATCTGATACAACCAAACGTTTGAAAGGTGATCCACTTGCTGACGAAACACTCCTAACTTGGGTGAACGATCAACTCGATACAAGCTTCGTCACAGGTACACTCATTGACCTTATCGGTAAAACAAGTGCAGAGTTGAATAGTCTTTATGGATCAGCTGATCGGACATTCGAAGATGAATTACACGATTATGTATTTTATGGTGATCATTTCTTTGTTTTAAATGATGACCGCGTTGTCGCAATCGACTGGACAAATACGGATATCACGAACGCGCAACTCGCTTCGCTTGCCCCGCTCCAACTGGAAACAGAAACAACCGGACTTATCACAAGTAACTCATATCGACTGCAACGCTTTGAAAAAGAAGGTACGGTTAGCCGCATTCGCCTAGCTGAACAATCGTTTTAAACGAAAAGCACCAAATCCTCGTGGATTCGGTGCTTTTTATCATTCCATATCAAGTGAATAGCGTAATGCTGTTTGTGTTTCATTCAGTGAGTCATCTGTCGGATGCCAGTAATAGATTCCGTCGCCTTCTTTTCCACCCGTTCCTTCAAGCTTGAGGTTCTTCTGGTTCCGGAAAGCATCCATGTAATCGAATGCAAGTGTTCGCATCGGTTTAAACGAAACATTCGTTTGTGCATTTTTTCCGACGACTTCCATAACCGAATTAAACTTGTCAATAGATACATCTGAAGATAGCTTAGCTACTACCTGCTCAATGACTTGACGTTGACGCATTTGTCTACCAAAGTCACCACGTGGATCTTCATAACGCATGCGTGTATATTTTAGAGCATCCGTTCCTGTCAAATTTATTTTTCCAGTAGAAAAATGCGTACCAGCACTTGTAAAGTCTAAATCATTGTAAACCGTCACACCACCGACTGCATCAACTAGAGACGTGAATCCTTCCATGTTGATTTCTGCATAGTAGTTAATCGGAATATTGAGGAACTTTTCGACCGTCTTGATGGCCATTTCCGGTCCACCAAATGAATAAGCATGGTTGATTTTATCGTTCGTTCCATGACCGACGATATCAACCTTTGTATCTCGAGGAATACTGATCAACCGACTTTCGTTTCGTGTCGGGTTCAGTGTCATGACCATAATCGAGTCACTACGCCCCCGCTCGCCTGGCCGTTGGTCGACACCGAGTAATAGTACCGAGACCGGCTTTTGATCTTCAACGACCTTGTCTCCCGTGTTCTTAACCGGCGACTGAATTTTTTTGACCGTCTGGTCGACTTGATAATATGTATAGCCGATGAATCCGCCGACACCGACGACGAGGACAAGTGCGATCAATAGCATGATTTTCAGTGGCGTCCAGCGTTTTTTCACCTTACGTTTTTTCTTTACTCGTTCCAACTGCGTCCATTCCCTTCTGTGTTTTGCTTCTCGTTAATATTGGTTGTGTATGACAAGACTTACAGCCTGAGTATAACGAAATTTGAGATCGATTTGTCAAAAACGGGAAAAGATGAAAAAAAGAGCCTACTATAAAGTAGACTCTTTACCTCTGAAAAGACTTATTAGAGTGGTGAATTAGCAGAAATCTTCTCAAAATCGAATACTTCAAAAACTTTTTTCTTCGTATTGTATTTGAGATTAACAACCATCCGTTTTTTAGGATCCGTTGTTTGGAAGACGTAGGCTTTTATCGATGCTGGACCCGCTATGCCGTCTTTGATTTCTTTCTTCGTAGCAATACTTGTGAAATCGAATGTCATCAAAGTCATCCAGTCTCCGAGACCCTTTCCTGTCAGAACAGCATCTAACTGTTTTTCCGTCATGCCTTCTTTTAGTTTCGCGCCTTTTACAAGTTGCATTTTACTTTCACGCGCCTCAAGCTTTGTATCTGCCGTGATATTGATGATCTTCATCGCCAAGCGATAAACCGAATCCTTCTTTTTTTTCACAAACGTCAAATCCGTTGTCACTGGCGGCACTTTTGCTTTTGTATCGAAGAATTGATAGTTAGCAATTTTATGGCCTTCTTCATTTGAAGTTAAAGCCGCTTTTTTCTTCAGCATCGTTGAGCCATTTTTTTTGATGAGTTGTGTTTTATAACTTTTTCCATACAAGACCTTCGCTGCTTGCTCCATCGTCATACCCGCTTTGAGTGCTGTATATTGATTCGTTGCTGTCGTCTCTACTTTTGTTGCTGCAGATGCCGTTCCACTAAAAAGTGTTGATCCTGCGATGACTGCTACTACAGCCAGTTTCGTAAATGTTGTTTTCATCTTCCTATCCCCTTTTTAGAATGTCTCGTGATTTTCAATAACGTAGGTTTTCTTTTTCGTGTCATAGCTCATCTCAACGTAAACGCGTGATTTCGTCGATTTTTGGAAGACATAAAGCTTTCCTTTATGAGTCTCGATCTTATACTCTTTGATTTCCTTTGTACTGAAGACGCTCCGCGCATCTCCCTCACTTAGTCCAGCCCATTCACCAAGACCTGAACCCGACAGCACAGCATCGAGTTGTTTCTCCGTCATGCCCGTCTTGATTTTAGCGCCTGCATTTAACTTCCGTGTACTCTCGCGATACTCGGAATATGTATTCCGTCCCATTTCGACCTGTTTTGAAATAAGACGATATACGGAATCATTCTTTTTCGTCATGAAACCGAGTGACATTAACGTCGGAGGAATTTTTGCCTTCCGATCGTAGATTTCGTAATAGATTTCCTTACGTTTATCTTCAACGTCTTTTAACTCTTCTTTTGTCTTCAATACTTGTGAACCATTTTTCGTCGTTAATTGCTTTTTGTAATCTTTACCGTATAAGACTTTCGCGACTTGCTCCATCGTCATACCCACCTTGAGTGCTGTGTATTGATTCGTTGCTGCTGTTTCGACTTTCGTCGCAGCAGATGCCGTTTCACTAAAGAGTGTTGATCCCGCGATGATTGTCGCCAGCGTTATTTTCATGAATGTTGTATTCATATTCCAAGCTCCTTTTTAATACCGATCGTGACTTTCGACACGATACGTTTTCTTTTTGGCGTCATAGATGAAAAAGACATACTGCCACTGATTCGTTGCTGTCGGAAAAACGTATGATTTCGTATGAATGATCGTCGCTTTTCCTGCTTTAATTTCTTTTTTTCGAAGAACGGATGTCGTATCGGCTAGACCGAGTGTTCCGAATGCTCCGAGTCCTTTCCCCGTCAGTAGTCGATCGACTTGTTGTTCCGTCATCCCGTTCTTGATTTTCGCACCTTTGATTAGTTTACGATCACTCGTCCGGAAGCCCGCTGCCGTGTCACGCTTGAACTCCATTTGTTTCATCGTCAGCCGGTACTTCGTTCCACCCGTCTCCGTCATGAACATCAGAACACCGATTGCTGACGGGAATTCAACTTTTCGATTCACGAGATCGTAGAGAAGGACGTTTCGATCCCATTCCTCCATCTCGATTTCTGTGTTCAATCGTAAGACTTGTGAACCTTTTTTCATCTTCAGTTGTTTTTTGTATGTCTTGCCGTAGAGGGCTTTTGCGACTTGCTCCACTGTCATCCCCGGTTTTAACGCACGATATTGTTTGGTTGCGATTGTCTCAGCCTTCGTTGCTGCATCCGCTGTTACTGGATTAAGGCAAACTGTTGCTAGAACTACTATGGGAAGGAATCGACTTATAATCCAATTATGCATCAGAACCCACCATCTTCAGTCGCACCAGAAACCGTCATGATATCTGTGACGACATAACCTTTACCCATATCATGCATCCTGACGCGCTTCTGCTTATTCTTTTTGTCCGTCTGGAAGATGTAAATCTTCACTTTTGCCTTTCCGAATCCAATGTTTTTCAACTCTCGTTTCGTAAAGACCGAGCTATAATCCGTCACAGCCCACGTCATCCAATCGCCGAGCCCTTTTCCTGTCAAGACAGCATCTACTTGTTCCGTAGTCATTTCGAATCGAATCCGTTTCCCTGTCATGAGTTGTTTCGTACTTTGCCTTACTGTCTTATCTCGTTTCATATCAACGCCTTTGAATACAAGACGATAGAGCTTGTCCTTCGGCTTTTTCATGAACATGATTTGCATGACATGCATCGGCTCTTGTTTCGTTTGATCATAGAAGAAATACTGAAGGCTATCGACAGATTCTTCTGAAATGACTTTCTTTACATCATGCTTGAGAACAGTCGATCCATTTTTCTTCGTTAAGTATTTTTGATACGACTTGCCATACTTCTGCTTCGCAAACTCTGTCACCGTCATCCCGAACTGATAGTTGTTCAGGGAATCGGTGAATTTTTGTTCGTTCTTCGTTGCCGCTGAGACGGTACCACTACCAAGCAATACGATTGCCATCAGACAGACGAAACTCGACTTCATCCACTTTCGCATCCATTCCACTCGCTTTCCATTCCTGTTGCTTTAGTTTTTCGTCAGAATCGTCCGAATGTCACTGACTTTATAGGTTTTCGCTTGTTCGTTATACGTCAACTCGACATGTTTCCACTTGTTCGTCGTCGATTTAAAGACGTATTCCTTGATCCGAGACACTTCAGCAAATCCTCGTTTTTGTTCATCTAGCGTATAAGCAGACGCTGTATCCATATGACCGAGCATCGTCCAGTTGCCAAGACCCTTGCCCGTCAATTTTGCATCGAGCTCTTTTTCCGTCATCCCGTTCTGGAGTACGGCACCTTTGACGAGCGTCCGTGTACTTTCACGATATCCTGTCTTCGTCTTCCGTTCGATGAACAAGGCTTTCGTCACCAATCGGTACTTCGTACTCTTCTGTTTCGTCATGAACTGTAAGACAAGTTCGGTCGGGGGATCTTGTTTTGTCGAATCAGAGATGACATGGATTAATTGCTTATGTCCTTCGTCGCTTCCTTCAAAGTTGATTGGAAGCTTCAAGACAGTCGATCCGTTTCTTTTCTTCAGGTATTGCTGATACGACTTGCCATACAGGACTTGCGCGACTTGTTGCATCGTCATTCCATTTTTCAAGTCTGTGTACTGAGTCGTCGCAAGCGTTTCTGCTCTTGTCGCTGCGGATACCGTTCCTGGAACAAACAGACTAAGCAATAATACTAAACAGAGTGCCCACATGGTGATACGCTTCATACCTGCTTCCTTCTCTCCTTGATGACTCTATGCATCATCATTATTCATTTTTCGTACTTCAATGAAATCCCGATTTCTGTGTCAACCTCATATCGCTTTTTCTTCGTGTTATAGGACAAGGTGACGACTTCAATTTTTTTCGAATGTGGTCGGTGGAATTGATAGATTTTGTAGCGTCCATTCTTCATTGGACTTTTTTTGATGACGGACGAAACATTCCAACTCCAATACATCGACACCTGTCCGAGCTTTTTACCTAACACCAGTTGGTCGAGTTGTTTCTCTGTCATTCCGTGGCGGACTGCCGACGGTTTCACGAGTGTCCGGCTATTTTCATACAAGCCATTTTCCGTATCGGCTTGGTAATACAGAGCCTTTTGTGTCAGGTAATATGTCTTCTGATGCTGTTTCGTACTAAATTCAAGAAGTGTTGTTGTTGGAAGGTTTTTAGAGGGACGATCCAGTACATATCCGAGGGACCGATAACCTTGTTCGTTACCGGTCGTGCCCGGTTTTTTCGTAAAGACGACTCTCCCATCTTTTTTCTTGATGTATTTCCGGTACTCTTTTCCGTACATCGTCTTCGCGACTTCCGTCAGCGTTATGCCGAATTTGAGTGTTTTGTACTCTTGCTTGATCTGCAATGCTTCTTTTGATGCTGCCTGTCCTTCAAGTGTTCCGCTCACACAGAGAACACCAATCAGGAGAACACATAAAATTCGTTTCATCGTTCGACCTACTTTCCTTATTTCACGAGCTGAACGGCACGATCAGCATTCAAGCGACCGTATCCGTACGTCGTGTCACGGCCTTTTTTGCCGAGGTCCTTCGCTGACTTACGAAGAATCGATTCGACGTCCGTCACTTTGATGCTTGGCTTCAAGCTATAGAGGACACTCGCGACGCCTGCGACATGCGGTGTCGCCATCGATGTGCCGCTCCAGAAGATGGATTCGCCGTCTTGTAAGTAGCTCGCGATGTCTTGCCCTGGTGCGACAAGATCCAGTCCTTCTCCGTAGTTCGAGAACGATGCTCGTTTATCGAATCGATTCGTCGCCCCGACTGAGAAAACAAATTTCGAGCGTGCCGGATAGGACAGTTTTGGTGCACCTTCATTGCCAGTTGCTGCTGCGACGAAGATTCCTTTCTTACGCGCTTCCGCCAAAGCATCTTCAATCGCGAGGGAGACACCGCCACCGCCAAGACTTAAGTTGATGACTTTCGCCTTTTGTTTTACGGCAAACAGAATGCCTTTCGCGATATTCGAGTTCGAAGCGTAGTTATTGCGTGAGATGACTTTAATCGGAATGATGCTCGCCCGATCATTGATTCCCGTCATCCCGTAACCATTGTTCGATGCTGCGGCAATGATACCGGCGACGTGTGTACCGTGTCCATGATCGTCATAAGCAAGCTGGCGCTTATGAACGAAATCGTATCCGAGATCCATCCGGACGCGTCCAGCGAAATCCGCATAGGTTGGATTGATGCCCGTATCGACGACCGCCACACGGACAGTCGAACGTGACTTATTCGCAATCCGCTTGACCATCGCTTGATAACCGATGTCCGCTCCCTTGACACCACCGCGTTGTCCGGTATTTTTTAACGCCCACTGGACGGACTGGAAAGGGTCCGTACTGAGCAACTTCATCGATTGATCGAGTTCGACGTACCGGACACCCTTCGTTTGTTCGAGTTGTCGTTTCGCAGCTACGGCTTGAATGAAGCTGTTGTAAGAGAACTTCTCGAGCCGTAACGTGTTATCGATCGTTTCGTGATGACTCGCGCGCGACGTCTGTGATAACGTACTCGCTTTCGTCGCCCCGTTTAGACGGACGACGAGACTCGTCGCTTGTCCGGTTGCCGTTGATTTGGTTGCGTATTCCCGGATCGGTTCGAGCCGTTCGAGTTTATAGGGAATCGTGAATGCTTTGTTCTTCGCTCCCGTCACTTCGATGTATTGTCGCCCACTCCACGTCAGTGGGAAAAAGAGTGTCTTTTTACTATTCGCATACCGCGCATACGGATCTTTTTGTTTATACTCTGTCTGTGACGTATAGACGGTCGCTTTCTTTGAAGCATCGAAGGCGAACTTCAAGTGTGTTCCGCCGGCAAGATAGGTTTTCGTATCGAAATAGAACAACGCTTTCCCACTTGCATCGAACTTCCCTTTGATATAGCCTTTTTTCGATTTCGCTTCGATGGCTGGTACTTTTTTAGCCGTTGTCGCTGCTTCTGTCGTATCCAACGTATATGTACTAAGCGCACTCACGAGGAGAGCGCTGACGATGATCTTTTTCATATGATTTCACTCCTTCATTCATGTATCCTTTTTCATTATAATGGAAAAAATTGATTTTTCTAGTTCTTTTTACCTCCATCAATCAATGAATGGACCGAAAAAAAGAAGACCTGTCAGCACAGGACTTCTTCAATGATTTAAGGAATCAGTTTGACGGCACTATCGGCGTTCAACCGACCAGCACCATAGCTCGTATCATAGCCTTTTTTCCCAAGATCTTTTGCCGATTTCTTGAGGATGCTTTCGACACTGCTTGCCTTCAAAGACGGCTTCAAACTAATCAAGAGACTCGCGACACCAGCGACGTGTGGCGTCGCCATCGAGGTCCCACTTCCATATAACAACTCCCCATCCGCGAGGTAGCTTGGAATCGAGACTCCCGGTGCGACAAGGTCAAGTCCCGTCCCGTAGTTCGAGAACGAGGCTTTCGTATCTTTTCGTCCTGTCGCCCCGACCGATAAGACATATTTCGAACGGGCCGGATAAGCAATCGTTCCACGCCCTTCGTTTCCAGAAGCGGCAACGATCAGGATATTCTTCTTGACTGCTGCTGCTAACGCCGACTCAATCGATTTCGAAGAGGAACTCCCACCGAGACTCATGTTGATGACCCGAGCACCTTGTTTCGTCGCATGCTGAATGCCTTTGACGAGTCCTGACACTGAACCAGCGCCTGAGTCATCGAGGACCTTAATCGGAATCAACGTCGCCATCGGATTGATGCCTGTCATTCCATATGTGTTATTTCCTCCAGCTGCAATGACCCCAGCGACATGCGAGCCATGTCCGTTATCATCCCAGGCGCTCTTATCGCCATTGATGAAATCATAGCCAAGATCCATGCGGACTTTCCCTGCGAAGTCGGCGTAACTCGGATTGATACCAGAATCAAGGACTGCGACTTTGGTCGCAGATAACTTTTTACCTTTAATCCGTTTTTGCATGGCGACGAAACCGATATCCGCCCCTTTGAGACCTTTCTTTTGTCCCGTATTCTGCAAGGACCATTGATATTTCTGATAGGCATCGACTCCGAATGCTTGAATTGGTGCATCGAACTCCGCGAACGCTACAGCTGATGAGCGTTCGAATTTCTGTTGCGCTGCTTTCGCTTCCGCATAGGAAGCATAGACGAGTCGCTCGATTCGAAGCTCGGACGCGACCGACTCTACTTTTAAGGCGCCGAAGGCTTGCGCTCGCATCGCACCAGGGCGCGTCTGCACGAGCAGTGCCGGTTTAACGGATTGAACGGCTGCCGTCATCGATTCCTCGATGGGTTCATAGCGCGAGATATAGGCAGGAACGGAGTAGCGGTCGCCCGGATACCCTTCGAGCACTAAGTACTGTCGTCCACTCCAACTGAGCGGGAAGTAGAGCGTATCGTCCGTGACTTGGTAATAGCGATTGTAGACCCGTCCCGCTTCAGCATCCGCTTTGCTGGCGAACATCGTTCCGTACGTATTGTAGTCGAGTTCAAACTCGAAGTGTGTACCTTTCGCGACAAAATCCTTCGCATCAAAATACCAGACTGCTAATCCTTTTGAATCAAATCGTCCTGTTAAGGCACTCCCCGCTTGTTTCGAGAAGGCTGGTACTTCTTTTGCTTTCGCCAATGTCACAGGACGAATCACTTCTTTTTTCTCGACCGCATTGACCGGTACGGTACTAAAGATCAAACCAAGTGCTAGGCTTCCCGCTATCCATGTGCGCATCATCGTTCCTCCCTCTAGGTCTTTCTTACTAATACCCGGATTAGATGGAATTATGTGGAATATAGTGAAACATTGACGCAAATCATAAAAAACACCACTCTCGTATTGAGAGTGGCGCTTGATGTTACTTGACTGTGACTGTGAATGTTTTGACGACTTTATAGTTTCCAGCTGTCGTGTACGTGACACGAATCGTCGTCTTGCCTGCTTTGATGCCTCTGACGTTACCGCGTGACGAGACTTGTGCGACTTTTTTGTTCGCTGACGTATACTGAACGGATTTGATTTTATCCGTTGCTGAAGTATAGGCAATCCGTGTCGTCTGGTTCTTCTTCAGTGTTGCTTTTGAGGCTTTCAGCGTGACGCTGTTCGCTTTTGTTTCGATCGGTAAAACTGTTTTTAAGACAAAACCGTCTTTCAACTTAACCGTTGCTTCAACCGTCGTTTTCCCTGTTGCTTTACCTGTCAAGCGACCTTTTGAATCGACTGTCGCTTTTTTCGTATCGAGGACACGATAGCGAGTCGAAGCGATTGCTGATTTTGAGTTTGCGATCGTCGTTTTCAAGTTCAACGTTTTCCCTTGATAGACGGTACCGGCTTTAATCATCGCGACTGGTGCTTTTGTTGTTTGCGGAACGAAGACGCCGACGTACCCGTTGACTTCCGCCGTCTTGATTCCTTTGACTGGAACCGTCAAGATACCGTTCTTATCCGTGACGAGTTTCGTGTTCGTGACGCCACTTGCATCGACGAAGACTTGGTTCGCGTGTGTTTTACCCATGTTGACTGGAATCGTCGTATCGAGAGCTGCATTTTTTCCGATGACTGTCGCGACGCCTGTGTTGCGGTCCTTCCCGAAGCGAACGCTTGAGATCAAATCTTTCCCAGCTTCTTTTGACGTGTTTGATGTATGGTAAGCCACGAACTGTTTACCGTACGCGTATTTTTTACGCACTTTTAAGAGATTCGTGATTTCATCATAGTACGGTGTCGTTTTTGACATATACGATGCATCGGTCTGGTAGAGATCACCGTAGTAAACCGTCGGAACTGTATTTTTGTTCGAAAGAAGGAACGCATACTGCGCGACGATGTTTTCCGTTGAGTATTTTTTCGTCGGACTAGCAAGCTCTTTGTTGTAGATTGCGAGTGCTTCTGCCTCTTTTTCTTTCGTGTACAGTTTCTCAAACGACTTCGGCTGATCCGTTTTACTGTACTGAGCACCAGCTTTGATGCCGAACATATCGAGCATGATTTGGTTGACGCGGTTTTTCTCTTGGTCATGGTTGTTGACGAATGACCAGTTTGGTTGAACATCCGTCGCGCCATACCCTTCACGGTCGACGACTGAAAGTTTCGCAAGATCACGAAGTGGACGTTTTTGCGAAGCTTTTAGCGCCGAACGTAATGTGAAGTACAAATCAGAGTCCATGATGAGTTGTTCGTTGTTGTTTTCCTTCATGTACGAACGTTGAGATGCTTTATAGCTTTCGATATAGCTCAAGTAATCTTGTTTTCCGAAATGCGCTTTCGAGATCTCTGCTTCTGCTTTTAGAATCGCTTTATCATAGTGCGACGCCGCATCGATTCGGAATCCGTCGAACTTATACGTTTCAAGCATCCACTTCATCCAGTTTTTCTGTTCCTTGATGACTTCCGGGTTCGAGTTTGCGAGGTCAACACCGACTAGGAATTCACCATTTCTTGCCATCGTGTTATTGATTTTCTGCGTCGGCATGCCCTTTTCGTCGACGAAGAGGAACTGATCTTCTGTGTCGATACCAGAGTTATCGTTTTGGAACGAACGTTCTTCTGAACCATAACCATATTCCGCTTTTGTATTCATGTATTGAGTTGTTAAGTCGGCAATTTTTTTATTATCTCCAGATGCTAACAAAGCTTCTTTTGATGCAAAGCCATTCTTCAGCATGAACGGCAGATAACCTGTGTCTTTTGTATATTGCGTCAACATCGGTTTCCAGTTATCTGGTGATACTTCATACCAGCCATCTGTCGCAAGATACGAATCGACCGTATTGATATGTCCCGTTTTTGCCGCTTCAAGCAACCATTCTGGCAAGTAGTTGTCCGCGTGATCGACACCAAAGAAACGATACGCTTTCCCGTCTTGATCCGTCATGATCCGTCCAAGCCCCTGCCCTTGAAGAGAGGTTCCGTTGAGATACGACTTGTTCCATTCTTTGATGTAGCCGTATTTCGCTTGTCCCATACCGCCACCTTTTGTGTAAGCGAGGTAAGGAGTCGCAAGGGTCTTCGTCGTTTCGCCACCTGTGAATGGATTTGCGAATGGTTTACCTGAACCCGTCGCACGACGAACATAAACTGCTTCCCGTTGACTTAGACCAAGCATTTGGTTCGGTACGAGATCCATTTGGACTTTGATGTGATCGTCATGCAACATATCGACCATCATCTCGAGTTGTGAGGCTTTTCCGTACTTCGTCGGAATCGTACCACCCGGTCCTTGCGGGAATTCACCGAGGTCATATCGATCGGCAATCGCATATCCTTCTAAATAACGAGCCATGTCAAATGAACGATACGCTGGTGGAAGCCAGACATCTGTCACGCCCCATGTGTTCAATAAATCTCCTTTTTTCGCAAGCGTCCGGTACATGTTGCTTTCATACGGTTGGAAAAGACTAAAGCTTTGGAAAATGACACGGTTGTCGAGCTTTTCACCCGCTGTGAATGCTTGTGCGCGTTCTGGTGCATAGGTGAGCCCACTTGTTGCGACGACTGTTGCTAACAATCCAACAGATACTTTTTTCGTTCTTCTCATGGGTTAAATCTCCTTTATTTCTATATGTTTTTTAATATTTCCATCTGAATTTCCAAATAACATCACATAATTTAACATTTTATTACGATGAATATAAGCCTGATTTTTCAAATTAAGTAAATAGATTTTTAAAATGCAATCGATGGCGCTAATTCCTCGAAAAAACCTCCTTCTACCGAAGTAGAAAGAGGTTCACGTTCCTTAGTTCAATCCGAGAAGAACAGCTTTCTCGTAACCACCAGTCAAGACAGAGTTGTCATACGACTGAAGATCTTTGTTGACGACGATGACGTTCGATAACGTTTTCAGCGTACCAGCTGGAACTTTGATCTTCACGATATCAAGCCCGTTCGATACGATGTCATCTGAGTCAGCAAGCGAAATCGTTGTTCCGACCGGAAGTGCTTTTCCGTTCAGGACATAATTCGCTGTACTTGTCGCATCGTACATACCAGAGTACTGAACGCCCTCTGTGAATTTGATGCGAATGACATCTTTCTCGTTTTTCTCATTAGCAGTGACCTTAAGGATTTCAAATGGTGATAAGACTGGTGTTGGTGGTGTTTTCATGAGTTTGAAATCATGTGTCGCTGTCGCAACTGTGTTGCCGACATCATCCGAAAGTGATTTGACGACGACTTTCCACTCTTCACCGTAACCTTCCATGTCAACAAGCTTTTGTAGATTCTCGTTTGCTGCGACGCGGAAGTTTTTGTCTGTTGTATCCGTGTAATTAAGGACCGAACCATCGATTGTAACGATTTTTCCGTCTTTGTTTTTACCAATGAATTCAACAGTTGTCTTTGGAGGTAAGACTACACCATCACTATTAATGAGTGGCGTGTTGTACTCATCGAGATCGCGGATTTTAACAGGCTCACTCATCATAACAACGAAATCATTACTTGGTGCTAAGCGATCAATCGTGTTAATCTCAGCACTCTTCAGATCTGGTGAATTAAGAGGAGAACCATCATAGTTCAAATCAAGCACGAGTGCGTCATTCTTCTCTCCATTCGCTTCAGCCTGAATCGCATCTTTCGCGAGTGTGATGCGGAATTTATCGTTGTAGTAGTTTTCTTTCGTGTTGACGGTATCATAGATTTCCGTCCAGTCCTTCATCAACTCGATGACTGCTTCGCCCGTCTCTTTGTTATACGACGTGACATCGACATATTTGCTGAAGTCTTCATATTTCTTCGTATTCGAGTTGTAACGCTCAAACTTCAATTCATTATCAAGCAATGCTAAGATGTTCGCTTTTTTAAGACCTTTACTGAACATGATACGGAATTGTTCAGGCGACTCAACTACAACACCAGCTGTCGGTTTAACCGTGTCTGCTGCAACTGTGAAGTCAAGGTTTTGAGTCGTACCGATATTCGTTTCATCAGAAAGCGCTGCATAGTCGTAAATGCTTGATACTTGAAGTGAGTGTTTACCCGCTGCGAAGTAACCTTGTTTAAGACCTGGATAGTTATCTTTTAAAGTGATTTTGACTGTATCGCGGCGATCGACACCCATTTTATTATCAAATCCATAATGGAGGACGTCGAAGTACTTCTCGCCGTACTGACCGTCGATTTTGAAATCAGCCGTAGCAACAGATTCAGAGAATTTCACTTCGAGTTGATTCAACCCTACAGCCTTAACAGAAGTGACTTCAGGCTGACGAGCATCTGTTAACTTGAAGCTTGCTTTTGATTTGACTTCTGTATCCGTGTTGCTCGTGATTTTCGCTGTCAGCTTAACGACTGCGTTATCTTGGAGTGGTGTTTCTTTGTCCAAGATCAACTCGAATGCTTTTGGATTCGAAGGAACTGCTTTGACACCGATGACACGTTTTGTTCCATCGAACTGCTCGATTTGAATATTGTCGTTTGCGAGGTAATTCTCTTCGTGAAGACCTTGCATGACTTTATCGAGTCCAAATGATTTAAGAAGAAGTTCACGTGAGACGGCTTTATCGAGGAAAATCGTCACACGATCTGCTTGGTTCGACTCAGCTGCAAGAACATTGATCATCTCAATTGGAGCAGGCGTCACAGCGATCGTGCTGAATTTGACTTTCGTTTCTCCAGCAATCTTACCGATTAGGTTTTTGTAGTCACCAGCTACCGTTTCAATGATTTCTGCTTTGATGATTGCTTCGATATCTGTGTTACTGAATTCAGACGTCAACAGAACCGTCGCTTTACCGTCCTGGATCGTGACACGATCTTTCGCGAGAGCACCGAATGATGTCGACAATTTCAAGACGATATCATCTGCATTTTTATCGACTTCACCAGTCGCTTTGTTTTTAAGAGCGAATGTCACCTCCGTGTTATCTGCTCCGTTCGCAACGATTGTCGAAGCTTTTGGTGATACTTCTAGCATCCAGATATCTTCAACACTTTGTGTCATGAAGCTGAGCGAACCGAGATCCTTCGCGACGCCACCGACCATGATCCCTTTCGCGTCAACTGAGTAATCTTTGCCATACTCGAGTCCTTCCACTTCAAGAACGGCTGACTTCTTGTCTGCGCTAAGTGTCGCGGATTTAACTGTCGCACCTGCGATTTTGAAGTTGTCTGCTGTGACAGAGTCAACGGCACGCGAGAATGAAACTTCGACTCTCTCTTTGCCGATTGCTTTTGCTGAAGCGAGGACTGTGCTTGCAATCGTGAAGTCCATCGCAGTTGATTTGACAGCGCCGACTTTGACGACATAGCTGTGTGTTCCTTCTGGAATACCACCTTGCGATGCCATGAACTTCCCTTTCGAGAGCGTTCCTTTTGCTACGATTGGTGTAGCTGACATGTTTTTGCCTGGGTAGATCAAGAGTTCTGCCTTCGCGCCCACTGCTGGGTACATGACGTCTGCTTTGACTGAAAGCTTCTGATCATCAACGCTTCCCATGACGTTCGAGATGTTTGCTGCCTTAACTTCGTAGTTGATGTAACCTGTTACGACAGAGTTAGCACCTTTGTACGTGTAAGCTAATTTATATTTGCCTGCTTTTGAAGTCGATGGAGTTTTGAGGTTGAACTTGCTAATTGGGCGCTTGACGATGATACCTGATTTGTATTGAACGTTGATTGTGCTTGGCAATTGAACTTTTCCGCCAACAGCAACCGGTTCGAGGACTGGTTCGATGATATCTACGACATAGTTTTGAAGTTCGACTTTAAGAACTGCTTTCTTCGTCGTACCGGCTACCTTACCGTAGAGAACTTGGTATTTGTTGATGTATTTCTTTTCGAATTTGACAGAACCGCTCCACTTGACTGAGCGCATCTCATACTTGCCGTTTGAAAGTTTGACTTTGACTTTCGTCGGAAGCGTCAATTTCTTGACTGCGTATTTCGAACCACCTGCATGTTTCATCAAGATTGGAGAGATGTATTTAACCGAGACCTTCGATGCTGCATCAGCAGCAACCGGAGCTACGACAGACGCCGTGACTGCAAGCGCAGCTGCAGCAGCGTACAATTTGTTCGTTTTCTTCGAATAACCCATGTTTACTATTCCTCCTCTTTTCTAACAAATCAAAAGCGAAAATCCCAATTTTAAATCTACAATATAAGTAAAATATAGAAATATTTTACTTTAGAGCAGTCAAAAAATTCTTTAGTCGTCTTAGGAGGAGTACGTTCTGTTTCACGTGCGATCATTCGTCTATCATCAAGACGATCTATCCGTGATTCATATGTATCCGATTGGGATGAACTAAAGATACTGCCAAAACCGCTTCAAAAAGCTATTTTTATTGTAGATTCGTGCACACCACCGTTTCGTTTTTGAGAATCGGTAAGAATGCTACACGTCAAATATACAAAACTAGAAAAGACGCCACAATAGATTTTTTGTAAAAAATAGGGGAATAGTAGTAAGGTAAAATATATTTATATAGGCTGTGCATGGAAATTAATTTTTGGATTTACCCCTTTAAAGAAAACGCTTACATTACATTAAATTTCTGTCTTGTTTTCGTTTTACTAAAATAAAGTTTGGTTTCATGAAATGAAATGATCCGCTTTTTCGATCGCTCGAAGAAATGATTCACGATGTAGCCGATGCACATCATCGGCCCACATCTCGATTTTTGATCCACGTCGTTTGAGTTCAATCGGTAATCCACGACCAATCCAATCAAGTTGACGTTGCAAGACATGACGCTTTCGTCCGTCCTGTCGCTCGGCTTCCGTAAACTGGCGCAAGTACTGGAGGACATAACCGAACCCAAACTCAATCGGAATCCGCAGCTCCGCTCCCTTATCTCGTATCCGGATGATGCCCGCTCCGTAATGAATTGCCCGGAACAACTCCTCATTGATACGCTGATACCAGGTACCTTGCGTCAGACAGTGCGGCTCTAGCGCTCCTTTTTTACCACTCGGTAAGACTGCGAAATAATCAATGACCATTCGTCTGCTCCTTTTCATCAAAAAAATAGGTGAGTCCGCGTGGGTCTCACCTATCATGACAGGTCAAATGGTTCGATTGTTCGAAAATGATTTAGAAGGGCGTCCAATACTTTCGTATTGAACACCACCCGGATGATCCATAAACGACCAACAGTTACGTCCATCGACGACACGTGGCTGACGCATCTGACGAATGAACTGCTCTGGTGTGATAAGACGGAGTTCTTCCCACTCCGTCATGATGACGGCAACATCTGCGTCCTGTAACGCCTCTTCGACCGTTTGCTTTTGATCGAGTAGCGTCCGTGCAACAGGGTCATATCCGGTTACGATGACGCCGAATTGCTCAAGACGTGTCGCTAGTCGTAATGCCGGCGCATCACGTAAGTCATCCGTTCCTGGTTTAAAGGCGAGACCGAGTAGCGCCACGTGCATTCCTGTCCGCGGTTGGATTTTTTGTAACACATAGTCCAGTTGTGCTTCATTCGTCTTATCAGCTGCTTCGATGACGTGAAGTTGCTGATCATGCTGACGAGCGAGCGTCGTAAGTGCTGCGATGTCTTTCGGGAAACAAGATCCGCCATATCCAGCTCCAGCTCGTAAGAACGAGGAGCCAATCCGTGGATCAAGACCGATGCCTGTTGCGACATCAGAGACATCAGCACCAACTGCATCTGCTAGTCGCGCGATTTCATTGATAAAACTGATTTTCACTGCTAAAAAACTATTCGCTGCATACTTCGTCAACTCTGCCGTCGTCGGATCGACTGCGACGAGAGGAGCGGTCGTCGCAAATAGTGTCGCAAGCTCGTTTGATAAGTCTTCATTATTCGTTCCAATGACGACACGGTGAGGATGTCGCATATCAGCGAGTGCTGTGCCCTCCCGTAAAAATTCAGGCACCATTGCAAAGCGTAACGTTGGATACTGCATCGCCAGTTGCATCGTCGTACCAGGTGGCACTGTCGATTTAATGACGACAGCCGCACTTGGCGCGATTCGTTCAATATGGGCGACAACAGCTTCTACCGCCGATAAGTCGCAACTGCCGTCCGCTTTCTCTGGTGTTCCGACAGCGACAAGATATGTCTTTGCGACTGGATATTCCGTCGTGAACGTCATTCGTTGTTGATTCGCGATTAACGCTTCTTCGATTCCCTCTTCCTTAATCGGTGGGATTCCTCGTGTCAGTTGGGCCATCCGATCAGCGTTCAAGTCGACACATGTCACGTTATGTCCATTTTCAGCTAGTCCAATGGCCGTCACAAGACCGACATATCCTGTTCCAATCACTGTCAGTTGCATTCCATCACGTCCTTCGATAGTTTCTCTGTCTCCACTATACGGGAGAGCAGAAGATTTGTGCATCGAAAAAGCTTTCCGAATACGCTATACTGGATTACGGGAATGGGAGGAATGCTCGTGGCTATCATTATCTTTTGCCTCGTCTGTCTCATTGCGTATCGGATCCGCAAGCTTCCCGAAGCACTACGGACGATTTTACTCATCCTCGGTTTACTCAGTGGATGGTTCGCGCTCTTTGAGATGATCGGCTTCATCGAAGCCAATCCGTACCTGGTCGCAATCCCGATTGGACTGGGACTTGCCTACTGGTACTGGAAACGTAAAAAGAAACACGCAAACGACAAAACCCCTTCCGCCTCGTGAAGTGGGTTTTTCTTGTAGCAAAACGAAAAAAGCGATGTCTCCTATATCGGGGACATCACTTTTGTCTTTACGACTGGACTTTCCGTTCAATCGCTGCGATTTTTTCTTCAATCTCTAGTAACTTCAGTTCATGCTCGAGTTCAAGACGACGTTTTTTCCGTTTCAGGCGATCGAGTTCTTCCGCGAGTGACTCTGTCGACGCTTCCGGTTTCGGTGGAGCTTGTTCCATCGATTGACGAAGTGGATCGAACAGGTTCGACTTTGCGAACTGTGCTGCTTCCGGTCCGAACATGTCTTGGATGAGTGGGAGAATCTTATTCATCGCCGTACCCGGAATTTGTGACTTCTGATCAACGAGACGTTTCAGTGCCAACTCATCGACGAGATACCCTTTTCCGTCCTGTTCGGCATGTAATTCACCTGTTCGAATCCAGCGACGGACCGTTTCTTCTGAGACGCGCAACAATTCACTGATCTGTTTTGTCGTTAACATCGTCATCCCTCTTTCCTTTTAGTAGTACCTCCACTATACACACATGTGTGCGTGTGTGTCAAAGAATACACACATCAAAAAAAAAGACCTCCTTGTAGAAGGTCCCCCTGTAATGATTAAGCTCCACGACGAACGAGTAACCAAAGACCTACGACAGCAAGACCTGCTCCTGTTGCTGCGTATGGGAATGGCTTATCTTCGCCAGCTTGTGGTAATGTCTCCGTTGCTGTTGTCGTCGACTGTTTTGCCGCAGCATCGACTGCTTTGACTGGTGTTTTTGTTGACGTTGGTGTTGGTGTTGGCGTCGGCTTCGCGACCGGTTCTACTTTCGCAATTTCTGCGAGCAAGATCGTACCGAAGCTATCGTCTTCAATCGTCACACCTGCTTCCGGTGATTTCCGCTCAAAGTACTTCAACAACTCATCGACCATTTCTTGTTCTTCTGGCGTCAAGGCTTCTTCATCGCTCGCCATCAATTTCATCGCTTTTGCTTGCTGGGCGAATGACTCATAGTCTTCATACATTTCTTCATCCATATCTTCCATCAAAGCATCCATGTCCAGGTGATGCATCGCTTTGATCGTATAGCCTTCTGCGACTTCCGTCTTGACTGTGTACGTACCTGGATCGAGTTGGATCATCATCAAGTCATCTTTTGAAATCTTCTCTTGATAGACATCTTTGCCTGTGATGGCATCGGTCACCGTATACGTTGCAGGAACCGTTTCTTCATCGTAATCCGGTTTTTGGTTCCCGTTCGCATCCAAGAAGTTGACGACAGCTAACCAATGCTCGAACATACCGTCAAGCTCTTCGTCCCCGTAGAGACCAGCGTCGATCACTTCCGTTTGTCCTGCGACGAGACGGACTTTTTTCGTTCCCATGTCTTCGTCGACATCGGAATCGATCGCCCGGTCGTCACCGACGTTTTGCTCGGAATAGAAGTAGTAACCCATATCATATCCGTCGACTTCCACTTCATACGTTCCTGGCTTCAAATTCTTGAAGCTGTATGCGCCGTTCTTCGTGTAGGCTTCATCAATGACATCTTCGTTCCGATTCATCAAAGAGACGAGGATATCATCGAGACGTGTTTCCTTCTCTTGACGGATCCCGTCCTCGTTCTCATCGTACCAGATCGTTCCTTCGATCGTTGCCGTCGTCGGTGTTTCGACTGGTGTCGGTGTCGCGTCATCACCAGTCTCCGGTTTTTCAGTCGCTGGTTCTTCCGATGTCGGCTCTTCTTTGACTGGATCTTCCTTCACAGGCTCTTCCGGTGTTGGTTCTTCCTTGACTGGTTCGTCAGTCGCTGGGTCTTCTGTGACTGGCTCATCCGTCTTTGGTGTCTCTGTCGTCGGTTCGTCTGTCGTCGGCTCATCTGGTGTAACGACTTTACCGAACTGGACGAGAACCGTTCGCTGGCCATCTGCTGAGACGACTTTGACGACAGGTGCCGTCTCCGCCGTGAACGTCACGACCGGTGTTTCTTCGATGTTGACGTCTTTTCCTGTCACGCCGTCTTCAAAGACAAGTGCTGTCTCCGACGTGATATCGACGATGCCTGCGCCCTTAAACGTTAACGTATACGGACCCGTGCCCGTTCCTGTGACATCCCACTCGACTGTTTCCGCGTAGACCGGTAGCTTCAGACCAAACGCAACGACGAGTGCCATCAAAAGTAAGCTTAATTTTTTCATAAGGGTATGTATGCTCCTATCGTGTTTTAATATTACCTCCCTAAATAGTAAACAAATCCGCCAAAAATAACCAGAAAAAATCTTGAATTTATTCTATTTTTTTATATTAAAAATGGGGCTGACTCATATGTCGTCCTCTACAAAGATAAGGGTGGCAGAATGATGATCCGCCACCCTTATCACGTAAAAAAAAGAATGACGCGTCACACGCTACTCCTACAGGAAAAAGCGCATTATGCGCTTCAGAGACAAATAAGACCCGCTTTCCTGCTTGAANNCCTGAGGAAAGGGCGTGAAAAGACGCGTCATTCTTTTTTGAGTCGGCCTCTTTACACAAGCTGACTACATGCTTGCGCGCATTCTGTACATGCTTTCGCACAAGCTTGGCAATGGTCATGATCATGTTTGCTACATTCAGTCGCACATGCCTCACAGATTTCTTGGCATGCCTTCGCAAGGACCGCGACATTTGCGCTGTTTCGAGCGATCGCTTGTAGTAATAAGTTACAAATATCGGCACAATCGCGGTCGAGTCGAATACAATCTGACATATGTCCGACATGTTCCTCGTTCAAGCAGGCATCAAAACAATGATTACAGGCGAGAATACAATCCGTCAGTCGTTGCTGTACTGCGTGATCCATATTGATTCCTCCTTTGTATAGGTTTTGATTACCCTGATGACTTGAAACAAAACAAAAATAAGACAGCATTTGGAGCAAAATGCTCACCCTGCTGTCTTATTTAACGATCTCAAGCGGAATCTCGATCCCACGCCCTGCTCCTGCATCAATGATGAGGACCGGAAGACGCTGGTCATCGAAGACTTCTTTTTCAATCGTCGTATCGGACGTATAGGTCCGGATTTCCCCCATCTTCTTTGCTTGGAAGGAGACGAACGGAAACGGAATTGATTGATTGGCGACATCGAGGCGGATATCGACCTGTTGGTCATCGAGCCGAATATCATTCGCTGTCCGGATGACGAGACGCATCCGGTCATTTTCCGTCAGCGTGACTTGAGCGGAAATGTTCTCGGTCTGCCCAGCACGCTTGACGGGATCCACGATGACCGTCGGGGAAGCGGTCTTCGCTTGTTCCGCGCGCTGACAACCCGGAATGACAAGTAAGGAAATCGCGAGAGGGATCAGCCAGCGTTTCATGTTGGCTTCACTTCATAGCAAACGTCAGTTCAGCAACACAGGCGACTTCCCCATCGACTGTGGCTGTGGCACGACCTTTACCGATTGGTCCACGGACCTTCGTCAATTCGACTTCGAGGCGGAGCTGATCCCCGGGAACGACTTGACGTTTGAAGCGGCATCCTTCAATCCCTGCGAAGAAGGCGAGCTTCCCTTGGTTTTCTTCCATCTTCAGCACAGCGAAGGCACCGACTTGTGCGAGTGCTTCGACGATCAAGACGCCAGGCATGACATTGTATTCCGGAAAATGACCATTAAAGAATTCTTCGTTCGCCGTCACATTCTTGATTCCAACGGCACGTTTGCCCTCTTCGACTTCTAAAATGCGGTCAACGAGTAAAAATGGATACCGGTGCGGAATGACTTCCTTGATTTGTTCGATCGTATACATATTCGACAGCTCCCATCACTGATTAAAATTAAGATTTCATCCAAAAATCGGTGATGCGGGTCCATGTGTCGAGCTTTAACACATCCATTGCCTCGCCACCACCAAACGTCGCATAACCCACCATTGCACCGACGATCAGTGCTACGACGATGAGAACGAGAACGATCAGTACACGTACGACGATCGGAACTCGGCGTGTCGAGTACGCACGAAGACGTCGCTCGGATTTGTGCTCCGGATTGCCGGTTTCCTGGTTCGAAGGCTGTTGCTTCTTCTTCAGGCGTTCACGCGTTGGCTGATCCGTGCCTGTTTGGTTTTGTACCATCTTGATCACCTTTCATTGATTCAGTCTGAGAACAGTATAGCATATTAGTACCTGGTATTAAATAGTTCCAAATTCGCTACAAAACGTGTTCCGCAACTAGTGTAACACGACCAGACAGGCAATTTCTCTAAAAAATTTTAGTTTGTGTATATAAGGAAGCAGAAAAACAGTTTCCCACGATCTGCGGTTTTTGGCGATTTTTTTAAATCCAAAATGAACGGCTCGGCGTAAGCTTTCCAGAACGACGCAGCAACGGTCCACCGGATGGCATGAAACATCATTTCAACAGTCTATTCAAAAAAATAAAACTTCATGCAATCCAAATCGACCAGTGATGCGTAAGCTATTCAGAACAGGCAAAACTTACCAAATAAACCAAAAAACGAGAGGAATGATTTCAGATGAAACACACGAAAAAATTCGCAGCATCAGCAATGGCAACAGCACTCGTACTACCAGGAACGGCAGTATTCGCTTCCGGTGGCGGAGAAGACATGAAACAAGATGCACCGAAAAACGTCACGGTTAAAACAAAAGCCGCTGACCTTCGTGCCACACTCGATCAATTACTCTCTGAGCACTTCGTCCTTGCTGTCATGGACATGAAGAAACAATATGACGGTTCGAAAGACGCACAGTACTACGAAGCAGCACTCAAACAAAACGCTCTTGACATGACTCCAGCAATCGCTTCTGTCTATGGTGACGAAGGCGCGAAACAATTCGAGAAAATCTTCGTTGCTCATAACAAATATACGACTGACCTCGTCAAAGCCGTAAAAGCGGATGACCAAGACGGTATCAACGCTTCGAAGAAAGAAACAGAAGAGTTCGTACAAGATCTCTCAAGCTTCCTTGATACAGCAACGGAAGGTAAACTCCCGAAAGCAGCAGCTGAAGAAGTTCTCCGTGCGCACGAGGCAGACGTCTATAAAACATTTGAGCAATACGCAGCTGGTGACTACGAAGGATCGTACAACACGTTCCGCGAAGGATACAGCCGCATGTATGATATCTCAAAAGCACTCTCTGTCGCGATCACAACACAGATGCCTGAGAAATTCGACAACACGAAAGCTGACTCAAAAGCAGCCGATCTTCGTTCAACACTCAACAGCCTCGCCGCTGAACACGTCGCACTTGCCAACCTCAGCATGACAGCTGGTGTGGATAAAGCAAAAGACTACGATGCGGCAAACTGGGCTGAAGACATGCACACAGCTGACTTCAAAGCAGCCATCAAATCAATCTACGGTCAAGCCGGTGCTGATCAATTCGAAAAAGTTTGGACGAAAAACCACATCGAAGCACAAGCGAACCTCGTCACAGCAGCTGTCAATGACGATAAGAAATTGATGGGTGACGCGCAAGACATGCTCAAAATGTTCTCGAACGATTTCGGTGCATTCCTTGGTGCGGCTACAGAAGAAAACCTTCCAACAAAAGCAGCACAAGAAGCCGTATCCGGTCACGAGACGTACGTCCAAGACACATTCATGCAGTATGTGGAAGGCGACTACAAAGGTTCTGTCGACACATTCCGTGAGTCTTACGCTTACATGTACGGCGTAGGAGCTAACCTCGGTGATGCCATCGTCAAACAATCACCAGAGAAGTTCATGGATGGTACTCCAGGATCAATGCCGAACACAGGTAACGGTGGTATGAGCGATAGCAACAACACAGCTGCAACAACTGGTGCGATCGCAGTATTCGGTCTTGCACTCGGAGCAGTTGGTCTTGTCCTCGCACGCAAACGTCAAAACGCCTAAGAAATTGGGTATACTCAAAAACAGGATAGCGATCCGCTATCCTGTTTTTTTTACATAGAGGGAACCCCTTCTCTCGGAAAGGAGCTACGCGCACATGAACCGTTGGTTATTACCGGTGAGCATTCTTTTGATGGTCGCATCGGTCGGGACATTGCTGTTCCTCTTGTTCGGTCAATCAAAGCCGGACACGTCGAACATCACGCAAGGTGATGTTAAAACAGAATCCGCGGCCTCTTCCGAGACGAAGGAAGATCCGCTCAAGCCGTCAGAAATCTTTAAGAAGGAGTTCAAGGATCTCTCGACGACAGAGGTCGAGCTCCCAAAACAACTCTTCATTCCGAAACATGACATCAAGACGAAGGTCGAACAAGTCGGACTCGATCAAGATGGCGCGATGGCAACGCCTAAAAATGAACAACAAGCCGGCTGGTATAAGTTCGGTCCGCGTCCGGGTGATGTCGGGAACGCCGTCATTGACGGTCATACCGATACGAAGACCGGTCCCGCCATCTTCTATAAACTGCATGAACTAAAAAAGGGTGATCCGGTCGAAGTGACGGATGCTTCCGGGCGTAAGCTCGTCTTTCGTGTCAAAGAGCTCATCCAGTACGATCACTTAAAAGCACCACTCAAAAAAATCTTCGGTCCAGCCGATACGCGGAACTTGAACTTAATCACGTGTATCGGAACGTACGATCAGAATCAAGGAACGTATGATAACCGCCTCGTCGTTTTCACGGAATTAGACGAAAAGGCATCAGATCCCGTCAAGACACCACCAAAACCAGCGACGAACATCCGTGTCAGTGGTGGATTCATCAACTGGTACGCCTCAACAGATGAGGACGTCGACAAATACAACATCTACCAAGAGAAGGACGGAAAACGCAAAAAACTCGGTACAACGGAATCGATCGAGCGTAAAGCATTCCCACTCCCTAAAGATGCAACAGGTCGTTTCGTCATCACGGCAGTCAGTAAAGCCGGAATCGAATCAGAGGATGCGTTCAGCGCCGTCCAAAAATGATAGTAGAGCAGGAACCAACGGATGATTTGGTTCCTGCTTTACTTTTATCTACTACTCTTCAAGTTCGTTCACTCGTTCAGAAGCATTGAAGAAGACATGCATCGCCTTGTTTTGATCTGGTTCTTTACTCGTATGTCATTTTTATAGGAGGATCGCTTCAAAAAACGTAAAAAAGACCTCTGAGCAGCTGCTCGGAGGTCTAGAATCCTGCTGTTCAATATCGGATGTGCTGTTTACTCCACCGGATCGATTCCGTGAATTGTCGAACGAGGTCTTCTGCCGGTGCCGTCAAATAATAGGCCAGTCCGTGCACTTTCTCAGACATCTGCTGGATGACGAGTCCGTCTTCAATCAGCTCCTGCAGCTGCTCGAGGATTTGCCCGTGCGACTGATCAATCCGTTGCTCGAGTTCCCCGATCGTCAATGCGCCATCACGCAAGAGATAAATGATGCTCGACTTCAAACTGTTCTCGAAGTTGTGTTGAAATTTTTGCAACGCCAGTAGATCGGCTTGTTCTTCGGTATGACGTGAATCCATCTGATTCTTGCCCCCTTCTCTTAGCTACCTCTTCAGTATGACGCACTTTTACATGAATTTCAAAACTCAATCGCGCTCCGTGATGATCGTATCGAACGTCTTTTCTTCCTCCGTGATGACCATCTTCTTCTGCGATCGGAGGTGATAGAGACGACGGATGTTTAGAATGACGACCTTCATGACAGCGTAGAACGGTACACCGAGCAAGACTCCGAAGAAACCAGCGATGTTCCCCGCGACAAGCAAGACGATGATGATTGTCAACGGGTGGACATCGAGTGTCTTCCCTTGTACAAGTGGTGACATGATGTGCGAATCGATCTGTTGCGCGACCGTCATGACGATGATCGCATAAATCGCAAGGATCGGATCCTGGATGAACCCAACGATCAATGCCGGAATGACACCGAGAACCGGACCGAGAAACGGAATGATGTTCGTCAGTGTCGCAAACAAGGCGAGTAACAACGCATAATCGATTCCGATGATGAGATATCCGATATAGGCGATGATCCCGACACCAATACTGACGATGACTTGCCCGCGGATGTAGCTCATGATCGTCACGTGGACGTCCCCGAGGATTTTTTGCGTTTCCTTATGGTACTCATACGGCATCAGCTTAACGAGATTACCTTTAAGCTTATCGCCGTCAAGTAACATATAGATCAACATGATCGGAATGATGATGATCGTCACGACCGCTGTCGTCAGGACGCTGACGAATCCACCGACACCCGTACCGATGTTCTTCAGGAACGTCGATGCGTATTCCGAGATATTCCCTGAGAACTTATTGAACAAGTTATCCGGTCCTGATAGGAAACGTGAAAAAGCTGCACTGTTTTCGAGTTGGTCTCGAACGTCAATCAATTGGCGCTGGAACTGTGTCGCAAGCGTCGGTATCGAATTGACGAACTGTGTGATCTGCTCCGACAACATCGGACCAAAGATGAAGCCGAGTGTCGTTAAAATACCGATTAAACCGACGAGCACGATTAAGACAGCAGGTCGCCGCTTCATCTTTTTCTCGAGCAACTCGACGATTGGCAACAGGACATAGTAGAGAATCCCAGCGATTGCAAGGGGTGGTACGACCATTTGAAGCAGAATTGCGATCGGTCGGAACAAGAACGTAACATGATCGCCAATCCAGACGATGATGAGCAATGTCATGACCCACCATGCGAATCGATACCATTTGTTTTCAAACATTTTTTGCATCTAACCACTTCCCTACTTAAAATGATGAAGTTCAATATCTTCTATGGTTTTTCCTTAAAACATTGCTTCTTAATCCTTATTCTTAAAAAATGTATCATTTAATATCAATTAACAAATATATGATATATTTGTTTTAGTGGTTTTTGCAGATTCAAATTTGCCGAGACCTTTAAAACTACGTAAGATGAATATATTCGGCATTTAAGCAATCTTTTTCATACATGTAAAACAGAATACGGAGGATACCCCAGTGAAATGGATTAATCGTACCATCGGTCGTCAATTGATGTTCGCCTTCTATATGGTGTTCGTCGCTCTTAGCATCACGTCTGCGATCGTCTATTTCTATACGGAACAGAAGATCGATCAAGCCAATGCAACATTTGATGATTTACGTGAACGGCGGACGAATGCGAATGCACTCGCTAACGAATGGACCGTCGCGCAAAGTAACGTCAAATCTTACTTATTGACTGGTTCACAGGAAACACTTGATCAGGTGAAGACGAATCAGCAGGAAATCAATCGTCTGACGACGTGGTTCGAAAAGTATGCAATTTATGAGCAAGGGAAAGAATATGCGACAGCGACTCGTCGCATTTATAACGATTATTTCGGTACATCTCTTCCACTTCTCAACGAATACGTCGAAGGAAAAAAGGACGGGAAGATCAATGAAGACTTTGTGACTCCTGACACGCTCGCTGCTCTTTCCAACGGGAAAGACTTGTTCACCAAAAATGGGACGTTACGCGGGTCGGTCAGCTTATCAGAAGCAGACGTCGACATGACACGGATTGATACGTTGCTTTCAGATTATCTGACGTTGATCGAAAAGAAGGAAATGGACGCGAAAAACGATCTTTTAAGTGAGATGCGTGTCGCGCAGTTCATCTGGCTGTCGAATCTCGTCGTCTTGATTCTCGTCCTCTTATCTCTCGTTCGCCCATTCATCAGCCGCGTCACGAAACAGATCAATACGCTATCCCACGACAGTGCTCTACTTGCATCAGGGGAAGACATCCAAGCGATTCCGTTACCGAAACGTAAGGATGAACTGCATACGCTAACGGCATCGTTCAATCAGATGGCGGCTTCGATCGCGGACAATAAAGTCCACATGCTCGCGAAGAACGAAGAACTCCAAGCGCAACAGGAAGAACTCGTCGCGCAGCAAGAAGAATTGCAAGCGCAGCAGGAAGAACTCGAGGAAGCGCTTGATATCACACTTCGGAGTGAACAACACCTCAAGTATCGTAATGAACTGACTGAGACGCTTGCTTCTCGTGAGACGTTGACGGCTTATCCGGAAATCATCGAGAAACTCGTCTCGATCACGCATTCTGAAATCGGTGCCCTCTTGTTCCTCGATCAACAGGAAGTCCGCTCGACGATCGATTACGGAATGACAGAAGAGATGGTCGGTCGTCTCGCCTCTGACGATCAGTCGCTCCTGCACCGGGCACGTCTCTTGAAGCGTCCTGTGCACTCATCGAAACAGGTCGCGCACGAAAGCCCGCTTCCGTACCCGTACTATATGTATGAAGTCGCGGTTCCGGTCCTTGATCCGTCAAAAGAGCATATGATCGCCTGCATCTATCTCGTTCGTTATCGTGATGCCTTCACGACGGAGCAGATGAGCGACATCTTGTCGTTCTCGCATCAATTGTCGCTCTCCCTCCTACGGATGGGGATCTATGAGGAAATGATCCGCGAGAAGAACAAGACGACGCAACTGTTGAACTCGATTCGCGAAGCTGTCGTCTACATCGAACATGAGACGGATGAGTTGCTCGTCAACGAACCCCTCATGACGTTGTTCCCGGAAATCCCGACAACGTTCGAAGACGAAGAACGTTCTGCCTTCGAGCAAGCGATGCAGGCACTCGCTGACATCATTGACGAACCGGCAGCATTCGAACGTTACATTGAACAGATCGTCGAACTCGATTTACCGAAAGACAGCTTGATCGTCTCGATCCGCAAGCATAGTACTTACATCCAGATCTACGCGGAGAAGATCGAGGTCGATGGCCTGTGGGTCGGTACGATGCTCGTTCTCCGCGACGTGACGAAAGAAACGGAAGCCGAGCGGATGAAGGAAGAGTTCGTCTCGACCGTCTCGCATGAGTTACGGACACCACTCTCTTCCATCTACGGCTTCACGGAGCTGATGCTCAACAAACGGTTCGAGGAGGAACGGCAACGGAAGTACCTCCAGACGATCCACTCCGAGACCGGTCGCCTGACGACACTCGTCAACGACTTCCTCGATGTCCAGCGCATGGAGTCGAGTGAACACCGTTATGAGATGACGACGTTTGATGTCGTTGAACTTGCCCAGGACTTGATTGAGTTTTATGATGTCTCCCATGAGACGCATATAATTGATTTCGAGGCCCGTGGACCAATCATGATCGACGGGGATGCGGAAAAGATGAAACAGTTGCTGAACAACCTGCTCAGCAACGCCGTCAAGTACTCGCCAAACGGTGGTACAGTCTTGATACGGATTACAAATGAACTTGGTTTCGCTCAAATCCGTATCCAAGATGAAGGCATCGGGATTCCGCAAGACGCCCTTCCGAAACTGTTCGATAAGTTCTATCGTGTCGATAACTCCGAGACACGCAAAATTGGTGGAACCGGTCTTGGTCTGTCGATTTGTAAGGAGATCGTCAAGCACCACAACGGAACGATTGATGTCGAATCCGTCGTCGGTGTCGGATCGACCTTTACGATTCGTTTCCCGATCGCCGTTATTTCGACCATCCTCACCTATGAAGATTAATCACACGACCGTTCACATCATGTGGACGGTCTGTTTTGTCGTTAGATTCGGCGAAGCGCGGGGTATAGTCAAAAGCGCATTATTTTAAGGAGGAATCGACATGAAACTCGGATGGATTGGGTTAGGACATATGGGTGTACCGATGGCAAAACGGCTACTCGACGGCGGTCATGATCTGATTGTCTATAACCGGACGTATGAAAAGACTGCTCCGTTGACAGAATTAGGAGCAACAGCTGTCAAAGAAGTACAGGACGTGGTACGTCAGAGCGACATTCTCTTCGTCATGTTAGCGGACGGACCTGCCGTCGCGTCCGTTCTCGAAAGTATCCAAGAGAACCTCACCGGTAAGACGATCGTTAACTTAAGTACAATCTCACCAGAAGAAACGAAGGAGATGGCTCATCTCGTCGAAAAGAATGACGGGACGTATCTGGAATCGCCTGTCTCGGGCTCCGTTCCGGTCGCAGAAAACGGTCAGCTCGTCCTGCTTGCCGGCGGTGACGCGAACGTCGTCGCGACTTGTCAGCCGTATTTTGACCTACTTGGCAAGGAAACGATTCATTTTGGACCACATGGCTCAGGCAGTGCGGCGAAGCTCGCCATCAATTTATTGCTCGCAGTCGTCGGTCAAGGGGTCGCGGAAACATTACTACTTGGAGAAGGTGCCGGGCTCGAGAAAGAGAAGCTGATCCAGATGATCAGTGCTTCCGGGATGAACACTCCCCTCTTCAGCGGTAAACGTGACATGTACCGGAAGAACGACTTCCCGTCTGCTTTCCCGCTCCGTCTGATGGCAAAGGATCTCGGACTGATCATGGCAGAAGCGAGACGACAACAGCTTGAGCTACCCCTTGCGCAAGCAACGGACGCTAGCTACACTGATGCGAAACCCGCTTACGGCGACGCGGACATGGCCGCGATCTATCTCGCGTTACAGGAAAAATAATGAAAAGGGTGATACCTCTCTTGTGAGAAGCATCACCCTTTTGTGATGTTTTATTTCAGTGACGTGACGATCCCCATCATCTGATCACTCGTCATCAACGCTTTCGAGTTAAACTGATACGCTCGCTGGAGCTGCGTCAAGTTCGTCATCTCAAGCGCCATATCGACGTTCGATGTCTCAAGCCGACCGACCGTCAACGGATTACCCGTCGCATTCTGGTATTGTCCGGTTGCTGTGAACAAGCCACCCCCGACTTCCGTCAGCTCTCCGTAGTTCGGGATGTTCGCGACACCCACTCGAGCGAGGACACGACGATCCCCGTTTAAGATGCCGGTGATGTTGCCGTCCTTGTTCAGTTCAATCTCGGTCGCGTTCGCCGGTAAGACGATTGGATCATTCGCCTGGTTGATGACGGAGCGCCCGGCATCGTCCGTCAACAGGACTTGTCCGTTCGCTTGCGGCGACAACTGGAAGTTTCCGTCCCGCGTAAACTTCGTCACGCCATCCGTATCGATGACACCGAAGAAATGGTGCGGGTTTCCGAGTGCCGCATCGAGTTTTCGATCCGTCGTCCGGAATGTTCCGACGCCAAAACGTGTCGCTTCGTTCGCGACATAACCACCGACGCCGAGTCGAAGACCCTCTGGCGTCGTCAAGGGACCTGGTGTGAAGCCTGTCGCTTGGTTATTGATGTTACGGACGAGTAGTTCATTGAACTGAGCATCCCGCCGTTTATAGCCGTTCGTATCCACATTGGCAAGGTTTTGCCCGGTCGTATCAAGCTGTTTTTGCAGTTGTCCCATCGTACTTGCGGATGTATAGATTGATTGCATCGTATCCTCCTATTTAGCGAACGCGCCCGATTTCGGAAACAGCTTTTTCTGCTGTCCGGTCGTACGCTTGAATGACTTTTTGATTGGCTTCGAACTGACGCAGACCAGCATTCATCTCCGCCATCGTCTGTTCGATCTCGACATTTCCGAGTTCGAGTACACCTTGATCGACTCGGACGTTTCCGGCATTCAATGGATTGGCTGACCGGAATAGACCATTTCCGGTCCGTTCGAGCGTCTCCGGTTGATCCGTTACGACGAGACCAAGGTTTCCGATCGCTTGACCATTTCCATCCGTGACGGTTCCGTCCGCGTCGACTTTGAAGTCCTCATTGACGACATCGAGTGGTTGCCCATTCGTATCAAGAACGAGATCATTTTCTGTCGTCCGGAGTAGGCCGTCTTGTCCGACGGCAAACTGTCCGTTCGTCGTGTAAAGCGTCTCTTCCTCTCCTGTCAACGGATCCCGGTGACGAATCGTGAAAAGCGGCGCTCCTTCAAGTGAACTGATTTGCAGATCGGTCGCATTGCCTGTCTCCGTGATCGAACCTTGCGTGAAGTTCGGGGTCGCTGCCTGCATGAAGACACCGGTCGCGAGTTTCCCGACCGTCGCGACTCCCCGCACCCCGGTCCGTTCATTGTTTGCTGTCTGCTGGATCAGCATCTCCGGAAACGTCCGGAGTGACGCTTGATCAGCGCGGAAGCCCGGCGTCCGCGCATTCGCCAAGTTGTTACTGAGCATTTCCTGTTGACGTTGTAATGCCTGCATCGCATTTGACGCCGTATACATTCCTCGTAGCATGCATTCATCTCCTCATTGACTTCATGTTCAATTCTTTCCTTTCAGTATATCGGTCGACCGAAGAGGAATTATGAGCTTTTTTGAACAAAACGGTAATATCCATTAGAGATGCATCGAAAGACCTACCTCAATTCCATAATCCGCTTTTCCATAGCTTGTATATTAAAAATTGACAAATATTGTTATACTTTAGATACTAATTTAAAGATACTTAAGGTGAATCCTATGAAAAAAAGCTTCCGTTCCCCAAACACCGTCTAGGAAATGGAAGCTTCTCATTAGTTATTCGGATTTTTCTTTAAGACAGCCGTTTGTGTTCGCTCTAGCACCGCATTCGTGATGACGATCAAGCCAGTAAAGAGGAACAGCGCTTCAAAACCAAAGTGACCGGCAATCTGTCCACCTGCGAGTGGTCCGAGGAAGTTCCCCATGAACTGCGCGGACTGGTTATATCCAAAGATCCGTCCCGATGCATTCGCTGGCGTATTCTTCCGTAACAAGGTTTGGACAGATGGCAGCAGTGCTGCTGTCGCAAAACCGATCCCCATCCGTAAGACGATCAATTGACTTGTATCCGTGACGAATGCTTGCGGAATCAAGAAAGCTGCAAAGACGAGTAACGCAAAGAATAAGACACGCTCAGCGCCAATCTTATCGGATAGACGACCCAGTCGTTGTGCAGCGATCAGTGCCGCAATCCCTGGTGCCGAGGCAACAATCCCAGATAACAAGGCGAGTCGTTCGGTACCTGGACTGAGTTCCCGGACATACAGCGACAGAATCGGACTAATCGATTGTGCCGCGAACTGAATCAGGAACGTCGTCAAGAAAAGGCTTAAAATGAGTTCCGGATGGCGAAGTGACTGGATGATTTCTTTCCCAGACGCCATCTTTTTGACTTCCAGTGGGACGAATTCTTCTTTGACGAAGAAGTAAGTCACGAGGAAGGTAATGAAGAGCGGAACACTCGTAAAGAGAAAAACGGGTCGAAGCCCAACAACGTCGGCGAGGAATCCTCCAATGAGAGGTCCTAGCAATCCACCGGCAATCCCACCGGTCGACAGGGTGCCGAGCGCCCAGCCACTTTTCTCTTTTGGGGTTTGGGAAGCAACCATTGTAATCCCGGCTGAGATGAATCCGGATACGGCTCCCATGACAAGACGTAGGAATACGAGTTGATACACGTCTTGAACGAAACTGATCAAGAACATGACGATCGACATACCAAGACTTGCTCGGAGTAGCATGAGCTTACGCCCTTTTCGATCGGCAAGACGTCCCCAAATGGGTGAGACGATCGCAGCGACGAGGAAGGTGGCACCAAAGGCGATCCCGGACCACGTCGTAATATCTTGTCGGCTGTCGACACCGAGTTCTTCAATGAATAAAGGCAAAAACGGTAATACAAGACTGAGGGCGGCAGCGGTCAAAAAACTACCGAACCAGACGACTACTAAATTTCTTTTCCACAATGGCATTGTGGCATCACTTCCTTTTATTTTACAATTCGTTTCAATATAACAACTTTCAATATACACTTCACAATGTGAAATGTCTAGGATTTGAACTGTCAAAGTGTAGAACAGGACCTTTGATGCATATAAGTCAATGCGTAACGACCGATAGTAAGATAATCCACACGAAGGAGTGAAATTGAAATGAAACGCTTTTTGATTGGCGTAGTCTGCCTGTCGTTGCTTCAATTCGGACTACCACTCAAGAGTTCAGCTGCCGTTTCCGTCACTCGTCACACGGTCATCTGGTCCATCCCAGAGGCCAAATCCATTTCAACGAAGATCAATCAGCTGGCAAACAGACAGATGAAACGTGTCTATCTGCATGTCGCTGTCGAGGGTGACCGTACTCTCTACCGAACGTTCGTTGAAAAAGCGCATGCTGTCGGAATCGAAGTCTACTTTCTGTTCGGACAGCCACGCTGGATTACAAACGAAGGAACGACAGCTCGACCGAACGTCGAGGATCCGCTAGCCTGGATCTCGACCTATCAGCAGGAGACGATCAGTCATCCGGACGGCATCAGTGTCGATCTCGAACCGTACGCCTTACCGGAATGGGAGACGGACCAGCCAGGAGTCATCGCCTCTTATGAACGGATCTTACTCGCCTTCCGTGAGAAATCATCTGCTGAAGGATTACCGCTACAACTGTTCCTCCCGTTCTGGTTCCATACCATACAGGATGCAAGCGGGCGTTCCCTTAGCGAGTGGGCGATGGACCTCGCTGACGAAGTCACGTTGATGAGTTACCGGACCGTTTATGGTGGTGGTAACGGACTTGGCGCCATCACGATGTCGGATGCACTGTATGCGGCGAGTAACGGATATCGTTTATCGTATGCGATCGAATTCACGGAGCTTCCGGAAACACCAGACATTACGTTCTACGGCAAAACACGGACGCAGCTGAATCAGCTCGTCAATCAGACGATGGCAAGTTCGTTGCCACCAAGTGCCATTGTCTATCATGATTTTGAAGCCTACCAGGCTTTCATGCGTAGTACGCAATAAGTCATCTTTATGCCCCTTTGCTTTTCATCCGCTTTCCTCAGGCGAGACACAAGCCAGTCTTCACTGTTCGTATAACAGTGAACCTGGGTCTTGTTTGTCTCTGACAGCGCAAAAATTTGCGCTTTTTCCTGTAGGAGTCGGATGAAGCACAAGGAGGCACATAATCATTTAGTACCATGACATTATGGACTAAGCATTATGTTTAAAACAAGGGGAGTCCAGTTTCCGATACGTACTTCGGAAACCGGACTCCCTATTGGTTTGATTCATATCGAACGAACTTGTCCATTCTCGACTCCTGCAGGAAAAGAAAGTGCAAGCAGCACTTTCGTCAGGGATAGGTAAGACCCGACAACTCGCATGAAATGCGCGCTGTCGCGGCTTACCTCCCGCCTGTGGAAAGCGAGAAGGACAAGATGGTCGTTATAGGAATGAATTTTTACGAAAAATCATATCCTTTACGCTGACACGCTCTTACTTCCCAAGATTGTCGAGCATGATCCCTGTACCGCGTGCGACACATAACATCGGATCTTCTGCGATCAGAACCGGTAGGCCGAGTTCTTTTGCAAGTAACTGGTCGATTCCGTCAAGAAGTGCGCCCCCACCCGTCAGGATGATGCCACGGTCGATGATGTCCGCTGCAAGCTCTGGTGGTGTCTTCTCGAGCACGCGCTTCGTTGCTTCGACGATCTCCATCGCTGCCTCTGCGAGTGCCTCATGCATCTCTTCTGATGTCACCGTGATGTTATGCGGTAAACCCGTCACGAGATTACGTCCGCGAATATCCATCTGTTCCCGACGTCCGTCTTCTGAGACCGTCGCGACCGTCGTCTTGACGGCTTGCGCTGTTCGCTCCCCGATGATCAACTTATGCGTATCCTTGATCGAGCGGATGATGTCGTGATCAAACCGGTCGCCTGCGACTTTGATCGTTTCACCGCAAACGATATCACCCATTGAAAGGACGGCAACATCCGTCGTTCCACCACCGATATCAATGACCATGTGCCCTGCTGGCATCCAAATGTCCATACCGGCACCAACTGCTGCGACCTTCGGCTCGACTTCAAGGAAGACCGTCTTTGCGCCTGATTTTTCACCAGCTTGGCGAATCGCTTTTGCTTCGACCGTCGTGATGCTTGCTGGTGTACAAATCAACATGCGGACTCCACCGAACATCTTACGGACCTCAATCTTATCGATGAAATGGCGTAGCATCGCTTCTGTCATTTCGAAATCAGCAATGACGCCGTCTTGAAGCGGTCGAATGGCCACGATGTTTCCCGGTGTCCGGCCCACCATCAAGTGTGCTTCTGTCCCTACCGCGTGAATCTTGCCTGTCGCCTTATCGATCGCGACGACCGATGGCTCATCGAGGACAATGCCTCTACCTTTTACATGAATGACGACATTCGCCGTCCCTAAGTCGATTCCGATATCTCTTGAAAACATCTCGTGTGCTCTCCTTTACCCACTGGCTATTCTTCCAAAATATAGAACGTCGTTTGGACGTCTAACCCATTTATGTATACATACCTTTCAATTCTAGCATATGCCCCATCGTGAAACGACTTTCTTTTTCGGCTTTTCTGATTTCATTGTCATCTTTTTGAAAAGACGACAAAAAAAGCATCCTCCCGGAAACGAGAGAATGCTCTTGAATGAGTGCTTAAAGTTTTGTTGCAGCTGTTTCTTCAACGACTGCCGCTTCTTCTGTCACACGTTCTACGTCTGCACCAAGTGCTTGTAACTTCAAGTGGAAGTCGACGTATCCACGGTCGATGTGGTGAAGTGCGCCAACGCGCGTTTCGCCTTCAGCGATCAATCCTGCTGTGACGAGTGCCGCACCTGAGCGAAGGTCTGTTGAAAGCACTTCTGCGCCTTGTAATTGCACGCCGCCATTGATGATCGATGAACGACCTTCGATTTTGATATCCGCGTTCATGCGACGGAATTCTTCGACGTGCATGAAGCGGTTCTCGAAGACTGTTTCCGTGATGACCGATGTGCCGCCTGCCTTGAGAACAAGTGCCATCATTTGTGCCTGAACGTCTGTCGGGAAGCCTGGGTGTGGCATCGTCTTGACGTCGACTGCTTCGAGTTTTTCTGGACCGACGACACGGAGACCTTCTTCTGTATCCGTGATCTTAACGCCCATCTCTTCCATCTTCGAGATGAGTGGACGAAGGTGTTCACGCTCTGCACCGATGACTTCGACGTCACCTTCTGTGATTGCTGCTGCGATCATGAACGTACCTGCTTCGATCCGGTCCGGAATGACGTAGTGTGTCGCACCATGTAATTTCTCGACGCCTTCGATGCGGATCGTTTCTGTACCTGCACCGCGGACTTTTGCGCCCATTGCGTTCAAGAAGTTCGCAAGATCAACGATTTCTGGTTCTTTTGCGACGTTTTCAATGATTGTCGTTCCTTCTGCGAGTGTCGCAGCCATCATGATGTTTTCTGTCGCACCGACTGATGGGAAGTCGAGGTAAATTTTCGCACCTTTGAGACGACCGTCGACATGTGCTTCGACGAATCCGTTTCCGATGATCGTCTTCGCGCCCATCGCTTCGAAGCCTTTTAGGTGAAGATCGATTGGACGTGAACCAATCGCACAGCCACCTGGCATCGCGACACGTGCGCGACCGAGACGTGCAAGTAATGGACCCATGACGAGGATCGAAGCCCGCATCTTACGGACGTATTCGAGTGGCGCTTCATCTTTAAGATTCGGTTCGGCATTGACTGTCACCGTGTTTGCTTCAGCGTCGAACTCGACTTCCGCATTCAAGTTGCGTAAGACGTTATTGATTGTATAGACGTCTGCTAGACGTGGTACGTTTTGAAGAACCGATTGGCCCTCTGATGCAAGCAATGTCGCGACGAGTGTTTTTAAGACCGCGTTCTTTGCACCTTCTACTTTGACTGTTCCAGCTAATTTACGTCCGCCACGGACAACGATTTTTTCCATTCTCCCTACTCCTCTGCTTCGTTTCTGTTCTAGTATGTTCAATTCGTGATTGGTGAGGATCATAGTTGGAATTCAACGAATGTTAGAAAAGAAACTTCCCTATTGTTGATCTCTTACTCCAAAGCCAATACGACGTTTCGATTATAGTGTTAGATGATTGCTAAATGACTGTGTTCCTTCATTGAAAGAGCAGTGTCCTGTTCCATGTTAAAACAAATTACCATTTCAGGGTTTACAATGCAGTTACAAGTTCACCCAATTAAAAACTGAAGACGCTGTGCAAAACCGGCATAATCCAATAAAAAGCGAGCTACGATTGATCCAAGTGCAATGGCTAGAATCGTTCGCAGGGCTACCGCATGCGGTCCTTTAAGATGTTGCAGGATTTTCTCCCATTTGACTGGTAATAAGGACCACCAAGCGAGTAGAATCGCTACGATGTAGACCAGCATACTAACTAACGCACTCACACCAATAGATGTCACTTTCGTTGCACCTCTTTTTCATAGTTTCTCCAACTTTACTATGATTTCATAAAATGAATGATTGCGCAAACAAAAAAGAACACGCTGAATTAATTTTAGCGTATAAAATATATTTATTGAAGATAAATTTAGTCTTCTAAAGAAAAAATGTTGAAGAAATTGTGAAGACGAGGCATATAATGTACTTTTACATTTTTACGGTGTTTTAAACCTGTATCGTCCTCCCTCTTGCGAAAACGTTTGCTTTTAGAAAAATCATTGGCGTATCGTACAAAAAAAGACCCGATTCCGCAAAGGAATTCGGGTCTTTGGTCGAATCAATCGCGACCGTAGTCTTTCAAGCTGAGACGGTTAACTGCTCGTTTCAGTGAAAGTTCAGCGCGTTTGAATTCGAGTTCTGATAGTTTCGTGTCCTGGAGACGACGTTCTGCGCGAACCTTCGCAGCTGCAGCCCGGTCGTAATCGACCTTGTCTGCTTGCTCCGCAGTTTCCGCAAGAACCGTTACAGTATCCTGGCGCACTTCCATAAAGCCACCGCTGATAGCGATCAACGTGCGTCCGCCATCTTCGTGGCGCAACTTCAAGATGCTGATATCGAGTGGTGTCACGAGTGGGACGTGGTGCGGGAGAACCCCGATCTCACCAGAAATCGTCTTCGCAACGACCATACGGATATCGCCATCATACACTTCGCCATCCGGGGTGACGATATTGACATGAAGTGTGTTCATCTCAAGTCCCCCTTATGCTTTGTCACTTAGACAAGCGCCTTCGCTTTTTCAATCGCATCTTCGATCGGACCGACGAGACGGAATGCTTCTTCCGTTAAGTCATCGTGTTTACCTTCGAGGATTTCTTTGAAGCCGCGGATCGTATCCTTAACTGGGACGTACGATCCTTTTTGTCCTGTGAACTGCTCAGCTACGTGGAAGTTCTGCGACAAGAAGAACTGGATACGACGCGCACGGTGTACAGTCAATTTGTCGTCTTCTGACAACTCGTCCATACCGAGGATCGCGATGATATCTTGAAGTTCTTTATAACGCTGAAGTGTTTCCTGAACTTGACGAGCGACACTGTAGTGCTCTTCGCCGACGATTTCCGGTGAAAGGGCACGTGATGTCGAAGCAAGTGGATCCACGGCAGGATAGATCCCCATCTCAGAGAGACGGCGCTCAAGGTTCGTCGTTGCATCTAAGTGAGCAAACGTCGTTGCAGGAGCCGGGTCAGTATAGTCATCGGCTGGTACATAAACCGCTTGGATCGATGTAACCGAACCTTTGTTTGTTGATGTGATTCGCTCTTGGAGCATACCCATCTCTGTTGCGAGTGTCGGTTGGTAACCAACGGCAGATGGCATACGACCGAGAAGGGCCGATACCTCAGAACCCGCTTGTGTGTAACGGAAGATGTTATCAACGAAGAGAAGAACGTCTTGTCCTTGCTCATCACGGAAGTATTCCGCCATCGTCAAACCAGTCAAGGCAACACGAAGACGTGCACCCGGTGGTTCGTTCATCTGACCGAAGACCATCGCTGTTTGTTTGATAACGCCTGAATCCGTCATCTCGTGGAACAAGTCATTTCCTTCACGCGTCCGCTCACCAACACCTGCGAATACCGAGATACCGCTGTGCTCTTGGGCGATGTTGTTGATCAATTCCTGGATAAGGACGGTCTTACCTACACCGGCACCACCGAAGAGACCGATCTTACCACCCTTGATGTAAGGAGCGAGCAAGTCGACGACTTTAATTCCAGTCTCGAGGATTTCAACTTTCGTTGAAAGGTTATCGAAAGTCGGTGCTTTTTTGTGGATTGGAAGACGTTCCACGTCAGCAGCGATTTCTTTTTCATCAATTGGGTTACCGAGTACGTTGAAGACGCGACCAAGTGTCGCTTCTCCGACGGGTACCGAGATTGGAGCATTCGTATCGAGTACTTCCATTCCACGGCGTACTCCATCCGTAGAGTCCATCGCAATGGTACGGACGACGTCGTCACCAAGGTGCAGGGCGACCTCAAGCGTCAAGTCGATAGCCACTTCTTCTACAGTTTGCGGCGTATATTGAATACGGAGCGCGTTGTAGATGTTCGGTAAGTGTCCTTCGAACTTAACGTCGATGACAGGTCCCATGACCGCGACGACGCGGCCTTTTAAACCGAGTTCGTTCATCGTGTTTCCTCCTACCTATCGTTACGCCAGTCGGGATTACTGCTGCGCAGCAGCCCCACTGACGATCTCTGTGATTTCTTGCGTGATCGCAGCTTGTCGAGCTCGGTTGTAGACGAGAGTCAATCGACCGATCAAGTCATCTGCGTTATCTGTCGCACTTTGCATTGCTGTCATACGTGACGCATGTTCTGCTACTTTCGCGTCAAGAAGCGCACCGAAGATCAAGCTCTCCGCATAACGCGGGAGGAGTTCTGCAAGGATTTGTTCCTCGCTTGGCTCGTACTCATAAGTCGTCGAAGACGAAGCTTCGATTTCTCCGAGTGGGAGAAGGGTTTCAACTTTCACTTCCTGGCTGATGACAGATAAGAAGTGGTTGTAGCACAGCTTGAGCTCGTCGATTTCGCCGATCGTGAACGCACTCACTGTGCGCTTCACGATCTCAGCGACGTCGACATACGAAGGAGAATCGTTCAAGCCTGTGATCGCATCCGTGACCGTGATTCCGCGCGAACGGAAGAACTGGACACCGACTTTACCGACCACGAAGAGAACGTAACTGTCCGTAGTATGCTTTTCTTTGATTTCCCGGTAGACTTCACGCAGCACGTTGGCGTTATATGCACCAGCTAAGCCGCGATCCGATGTGATGACGATATATCCTGTCTTTTTGACGGGACGTTTCTCGAGCATCGGATGGCTCGCACCTGTCGTGCCATTCGCAATGGTTCCGAGTACCTCTTGCATTTTCAGCATGTAAGGTTGGAACTTCGCGCTATGTGCTTGAGCGCGGTTCAGTTTCGACGCCGAAACCATGTTCATCGCTTTCGTGATCTGTTTCGTACTTTTCGTCGAGTTGATCCGCGTTTGTATCTCGCGCAACGATGCCATTTCGATTCACCACCTTGTTAGTATCAAGAGCGTTCCGCCGGATTAGACCGTCGCTTGGAACGTTTTCTTAAATTCTGAGATTGCTGCTACGAGCTCTTCGTCTGCTGGAAGGTTACCTGTCTTACGGATCTCATCGCAAAGTTGTTTGCGGTTTTGATCGAGCCAGAGGTTGAGTTCCTTTTCAAAACGACGAATATCCGTTACAGCAACATCATCAAGGTGACCACGAGTCAAGGCATAGATGATGATGACTTGCTTATCGACAGTAAGGGGTTGGTTCAAGTCCTGTTTCAAGACTTCAACTGTCCGCTCACCACGGTTAAGCTTCGATTGAGTCGCTTTATCAAGGTCAGATCCGAACTGAGCGAATGCTTCAAGCTCACGGTAAGATGCGAGGTCAAGACGGAGCGTACCCGCTACCTTCTTCATCGCTTTAACTTGAGCCGAACCACCTACACGCGATACCGAGAGACCCGGGTTGATCGCGGGACGGACACCTGAGAAGAAGAGATCCGATTGAAGGAAGATTTGACCATCCGTGATCGAGATAACGTTCGTCGGGATATAAGCTGAGATATCCGACGCTTGCGTCTCGATGAACGGAAGGGCAGTCAAGCTACCTGCGCCAAGCTCGTCGTTCAACTTCGCCGCACGCTCAAGAAGGCGTGAGTGGAGGTAGAAGACATCCCCTGGGTAAGCTTCGCGGCCTGGTGGGCGTTTCAAGAGAAGTGAAAGCTCACGGTAAGCAGCTGCTTGTTTTGAAAGATCATCATAGATGACAAGAACGTGTTTGCCTTGGTCCATGAAGTGTTCACCCATCGCGACACCTGCGAATGGTGCGAGGTAAAGAAGTGGAGCCGGCTGTGAAGCCGCTGCCGAAACGACGATCGTGTAATCGAGGGCACCGTTTTTACGGAGCGTCTCGACGACGCCACGGACTGTTGATTCTTTTTGTCCGATTGCGACGTAGATACAGATCATGTTTTCTTCTTTTTGGTTGATGATCGTATCGATCGCGATCGACGTCTTACCCGTCTGACGGTCACCGATGATCAACTCACGCTGTCCACGACCGATTGGAACGAGGGCATCGATCGCCTTGATTCCTGTCTGAAGTGGTTCGTGTACCGATTTACGCGCCATGACGCCAGACGCCTTACGCTCGATCGGGTTGTAGTGTTCTGTTTCGATTGGACCAAGACCATCGATTGGCATACCGAGTGGGTTGACGACACGTCCGAGGAGTGCGTCTCCAGTTGGTACTTCCATGATGCGGCCCGTACGGCGAACAGAGTCGCCTTCTTTGATTTCAAGGTAGTCACCGAGGATGATGATACCGACGTTGCCTTCTTCTAAGTTTTGCGCCAAGCCCATTGTGCCGTTAGCGAATTCTACGAGCTCTCCCGACATGACGTTGTCGAGTCCGTGTGCACGAGCGATACCATCACCGATTTGGATGACCGTACCTGTCTCGTTCACTTCCATCGTAGAACCGTACTGCGCGATACGCGCTTTAAGCAGGGCGCTGATTTCTTCAGCTCTAATGCTCATGCGTTTCACCCCTATTTTCTTACGCTTTTAACAGCTCACGCTCAAGGCGCGTTAGTTTAGTTTCGATCGTACCGTCATATGTCGTGTAACCGATTTGAACGCGAAGTCCTCCGATGACACTCGTGTCGACGACGTTCTCGACTTCAAGCGTTTTACCTGATTTTTGGCCAAACGTCTCTTTCACTTTCGTGAGTTCCTCGTCTGACAATTTGTATGCACTCGTGACGATTGCCGTCGCGACATTGCGGTGTTCATTCAACAATGCAATGAAGTGTTCCGGTAACGTGACGATTTCTGCCGCCCGGTCGTTTTCGACCATGACGAGCAACGTGTTCAAGACGATCGAGTTGAAGCCAGTGAAGCTTGTTTGAAGAACTTGCTTGAGCTCTTCAGCAGAAATCGATGGGTTATCTAAAACCGAAGCGAGCTCTGGTGTTGCGTGGAGCACTTCGCCGAGCGTCCGCACATCAGCTTCTGCTTGCTCGAGCACATGGTGCTCAAGCGCAAGATCGAAGAGCGCTTTTGCGTAGCGTCCCGCTACGTGATCACGCATTAGTTCGTGCCCTTAGTATCAGCAAGGAATTGATCGACGAGTGCTTTTTGAGCGGCTTCGTCCGTCGCAAGCTGTGTTTTCATGACGTGGCGTGCTGCAGCGATTGCTTGAAGAGCGACATCGTTCTTCAAAGCAGCTTGTGCTTCAGCGCGTTCACGTTCGATCGCACGGCGAGCTTCTTCCTTACTCATTTCGGATTCAAGACGTGCCTGCTCCATCGCACGTGCTTGCTCTGCTTCTGCCTGACGGCGTGATGCTTCTAAAAGATCGCGTGCTTCCGTACGCGCCTTGTTTAATTCTTCGCGTTGTTGTTCTACGTAGACTTCAGCGTCTTTACGGCTCTTTTCAGCCGAGTTGATCTCGCTAGCCACATGCTCTTCCCGCGCTTTCATCATGTTGACGAGCGGGCCCCATGCGAATTTCTTCAAGAGGATGAGGAGCAAGAGGAAAACGACGATCGTGACGATCATGTTGGCTAATAAGAGATGGTTGCCTTCGCCACCAGCCTCTGCCGCAAGATACGTTAGATTCATTCGATTACACTCCCCTCGTGGTTGGTTCAACTTCAATATCTACATAAGGGAGCCTAAGCTCCCGTGACGGTTCACTCAAACGTTGAACGAATAGCGCCCTATGTAGTCCGTTCTCGTTAATCGTGGATTAAGAGTTGAGAAGAAGGAAACCGACCGCTACACCGATGATTGGAAGTGCCTCGACGAGACCGATACCGATGAACATTGTTTGACGAAGTTCGTTTTTGAGTTCTGGCTGACGTGCTTGACCTAATACTGTACCGTTTACGATAAGACCGTTACCGATACCTGCGCCGAGTGCGCCGAGTCCGATGATGATCGCTGTTGCAATAAGATTCATGATAAATTGCCTCCCTAGAGTATGTTCATTGATTTGTCGTGCTGTTATCGGAAAAGCGGATGCTTTACCTTCGAATTAATGGTCGTGCGCTGCCTTATGTCCGATGTAAACCATCGTCAGGATAAGGAAGATGTACGCTTGGATACCACCGATGAAGAGTGAGAATCCTTGCCAGATCAACATCGGGATACCCGAGATGATCGCGCCGACTGGTCCGAGGAATTGGAAATCGTTCGTACCAGAGACGATACCGATCGAAAGAATGATTCCGATCATGATCTCACCAGCGAAGATGTTTCCGTAAAGACGAAGACCGAGCGTCAACGTGTTTGCAAACTCCTCGATGATGGTAATGATAAACATCGGCGTCATGAATGTTTTCGCATAAGCGCCGAAGCCGCGCATCTTCACACCGTAGTAATGGCTCATGACCACTACGAGAGATGAAAGTGCCAGTGTCACGTAAGGATCTGCAGTTGGTGAGTTGAACCAAATGTAGTGTCCCGTCACGACGTTGAATGGGAGACCCATGATGTTGGATACAAGGATGAACAGGAATAATGTCATTCCGAACGTAAGGAAGCGACCCCCTGTTTTCCAGTCCATCGTGCTGCTGATGATACCGCGAACGAATTCGAGGAACATCTCCATCACGTTTTGAGCACCGGTTGGCTTCATCACAAGACGTCGCGTACCGGCCACGGCAATCAAGAAGACGAGAGCAGCAGCAATCAATACTGTGATCAAGTTCGTCCAGCTACCGTACAGAACGAAGTCACCCCAGAGTGGGATTTCGTAAAGTGGCATTTCGTGGTTCATTTGACTATTCACCTCTTTTCCCGCTTGAGTTCGTGAGTCAAGAACTCACAAAATTGTATGACGTGGCCGGCGAGAAGGCCTATTACCACCGCAGTTAATGACAATTCAGTTTGATATTTCAAACCGATCATCACACAAAGTACCGCGACCGCCATGCGTGAAACGGTCCCACGAGACATCGGCTTACGCCCCGTCTCGATTACACGATACATCCGATCGACGCTGAGTCGTTGAAGCGTCAAGATCAGAAAGCTGCCAGTTCCACCAAGCGCCAGTCCATAGATGACCGGTTCACTCGGGCGTCCGATGAGCAGCAGGACAGCAAGGATCCCGTAAAAGAGTCCAAACCATCGTAAGTACGCACGATACAACGCATCTTGAAGGATGATGTTCATGTCTTCTCCCCTAACAAGTGCCTGATCATGGCGATCATGCAAAGAATGCCGATGAAAATCCCGATGAACACGGCGAACGTCGCACCCATTTTTTCCCACCATTGTTGTTGTTCCCCATAGTTCCCAACCAAAAAGCCAATGACGATCGGTGCAGCCAGTGCCGTCGAAATTTGCGAGGCCATGACCATACTCTTCGCGAGCCCACTTTGGCGCACTAGAGACGACCCCCTTTTTTCCCAATTGTGAGTTCTTTTTCTTTCCCACAATTTGCGGATTTTCATACTAGTCAAGAATACAATGAAGCAGCTTTCATAGTCAAATGAATTCACAATAAAAACAGAGCCGAAAAACCTATACATATCAACGATTGATAAGGTTTTCACAGATGTCTTACATGCAAGTCATTTCACGAAGATGTGAAGAAAATATGTAGTGCTATCAACGGTTAAAGAGATTGTTCATATGGTGAACAAAACCGTTGAACAGTAACGTTATATCGTGCCCGTTAAACCGAAACAAGACCTCTAAAATTGATTTGTGTCGATTTTGTGAAAAAACATTTTTTGTTCACAATTGAAAACGCTTCCTAATCAGGACATAAAAACAGCTCTGACATCTGTTTGTAACAATACATTTCAGCGATTTCCATTTTTTAATCGTGCGCTAAGTCACAGCTTGAATCGTCATCGTTTCCTTTCCAGTTTCAAGGTCATCTGGTTTTACATTTTCTAAACAAATGGGCTGAATTTAGCGGAAATGACAAAAATAATATAGCTCCTTCATGTAGGAAGCTACATATACTAGTATTTTATCTCGCTTTGAATTCTCCACGCTTCCTTCACCCGCTTTCCTCAGGCGAGACACAAGCCAGGATTCACGTTCCTTCCGGTCCGTGAATTCGGGTCTTGTTCGTCTCTGACAGCGCGACTTGTCGCGCTTTTTCCTGTAGGAGTCGGGTGATGACGCGTGCTGTCCTACTTCATTGTGTGAGTAACGGTGCCGGTGCTTCTCCTTGACCGAAGTGATGCAGAATCGCTTGGACGATGCGTTCTGAGGCGTGACCGTCTCCATACGGGTTTGAAGCATGCGCCATCTCCTGATAAAGTGTTTTGTTCGTCAAGAGTTCTGTTGCCATCTGATAGATCGTCTCTTCTTCCGTTCCGGCAAGCTTCAACGTTCCGGCAGTAATCCCTTCCGGACGTTCCGTCGTATCGCGTAAGACAAGAACAGGAACACCGAGTGATGGTGCTTCTTCTTGTACGCCACCCGAGTCAGTTAAGATCAAATGGGCACGGCTCGCGAAGTTATGGAAATCGAAGACGTCGAGTGGAGCGATCAACGAAATCCGATCATGCCCTTCAAAAACCTTCTTCGCCGCTTCTTGAACGACTGGATTGAGGTGGACCGGATAGACGACGTGCGTCTCCGGGAACGCATCGACGAGGCGACGAATCGCCCGGAACATTTGGTGCATCTTCTCGCCTTGGTTCTCACGACGGTGCGCTGTCATCAAGATCAACTTCCGGTCCCCGACCGTCTCGAGCATCGGATGGACGTAATCCGATTGGACGGTCGTTTGCAGAGCATCGATCGCCGTGTTTCCTGTGATGTAGACACCGGCGTGACGATTTTCGGATGCGAGATTCGCTGCCGCTTGCGCTGTCGGAGCGAAATGTAAGTCCGCGAGCGTCGACGTCAACTGACGATTGACCTCTTCCGGGAACGGAGAGTACTTATTATAGGTCCGCAGTCCCGCCTCGACGTGACCGACCGCGATCTGATTGTAATAGGCAGCTAGGCTTCCGACGAACGTCGTCGTCGTATCCCCATGGACGAGGACGAGATCCGGTTTGATGTCCTTCATGATCGCATCAAGTCCTTCAAGACCACGCGTCGTGATGTCGATGAGGGTTTGACGTTGTTTCATGATATTTAAATCATGATCCGGTTCGATCTCAAACAGATCGAGCACTTGATCGAGCATCTCGCGGTGTTGGGCAGTGATCGTAACATGAACATCAAAAGCAGGGTGTTGCTTCAGGGCGTTGACGAGCGGTGCCATCTTGATGGCTTCCGGTCGTGTCCCGAAAATCGGCATGACTGTAATCGGCATGGTGACTTCCTCCTTTTTTCCTTTTTTCATTAAAGCATATTTCAGCAATCTTGCGCAGTTTACGAAATAGCAACGAAAAGACCGCAGATCATCGTCTGCGGTCTTTTCGTATATCTTGCTGTCTTTTTACTTCGTTCCGAAGAGACGGTCTCCTGCNNGCCGAGCCCTGGGACGATGTATCCGTGGTCGTTCAACTTCTCGTCGAGTGCCGCGAGATAGATGTCGACGTCTGGGTGTTCTTCTTGAACGCGTTTAACGCCTTCAGGTGCTGCACAGAGACATGCGAGCTTGATGCTCTTCGCCCCTTGTTTCTTTAAGGAGGAGATGGCGTCTGCCGCCGAACCACCTGTCGCAAGCATCGGGTCAACGACGACGAAATCACGTTCTGCGACGTCTGTTGGGAGCTTGAGGTAGTATTCCGTTGGCTCGAGTGTCTCCGGATCACGGTACAAACCGATGTGACCGACTTTGACGTTCGGCATCATGCGGAGCATGCCGTCGACCATACCGAGACCGGCGCGGAGAATCGGGACGATCCCGAGTTTCTTGCCTTCGATCATCTTCTGCGTCGTCTTCGTGACCGGTGTCTCGATCGCGACATCTGTGAGTGGAAGGTCACGTGTGATTTCATATGCCATCAATGAAGCCACCTCGTCGACAAGTTCCCGGAATTGTTTCGTTCCTGTTTCGACTTTACGCATGATCGTCATCTTGTGCTGAATCAATGGGTGATCAAATACATGTACTTTACTCATTGTTTGCATCTCCTCTCCATTCTCTTTTCGCATTGTACTCTATAAGCGTACTGCTTGGGAACTGTTTTTTCGTCAGTTCCCGAGCGTACTCTTACCCGATAGAATCGCTTTTGCCGCATAAGACCATTCATTTTCCGGTTGTTTCGCGAGTTCTTGTAAGGTCGCTCGATAGTCGCCTTTTTTATATTTTTGTTCATAAACGGCTTGCATCCAGAGGACATCACTTATGTAACCGGACTTCGGAAAATCTTCCCGATAGGCGATGTAATCCGCTTGTGTCGTGTTCTTCAACTTTCCGGCCGCAATCAACTTATAAAAGCGTGCCATGCCTGCTGTCTCTTTGTTCGTCAAGACGGATCCGTTCAAGACACTGTCTGCTCGTTTGTAGTCCTTCGCCTGAACGGCAGCGACCCCTTGCTCGAGCGCTTCTTTCGCAGACACTTTCGGCTCCTGTGTTTCCGTTTTTGTTTCCTTCTTCTCTGGCTTGATCGCTTTCGCCCTCTCTTGCTCCCTTGCCAATTGTTCGTTTTTTTCTTTTAACTGTTCGACTTCTGTTTGTAGCGCTGCGAGTTGTTGCTCGACCTCTGTCTGTTTCGTTGTGACTGGTGTTGCGGGTTCGCTATCCAACTGTGTCCAGACGAGAACGAGAGAGACGACAGCAACGGCTCCACCAATCCACCATGGATTCAGTTTTCCGAGTCGCTTCCAGTCTTTCAATTGCGGATGATTCTGGACCGTGACGGGAAAGGATGCGAATCGCTTTTGAGCAAGACGTTTTCCGCCTGCTTTTCCTGCGATCGCTAGGCGGTAACGATAAACCTCTGCCGGCATCGGTAACGTCTTCCACTGTTCAAAACGAGCATCCGCTTGTTCATAAAATCCGGCCTGTTGCATGATGACGATTGCTTTGAAATCTTCGAGCATCCGTTGATATTCCCGGCGTTCGTGGCTTTTATGTGTAAACCATTCCGTTAGTCGTTCGGTCTGAATGGCTTGTAATTCGCTTTGGATCAAGGTTGTTAAATTCACATTTATTTCCACCCTTATCTTTTTTTACTACGGTTAAGTATATCAAAGATAACGCTTCCGCAAATGGTCCGTTTCCCCTATCTTCGTGATGAATCAGCAAAAAACCCTTTTGTTTCACATGCACTGAGGCACGAAAACAAAAGGGAAACTCGTTCAACTATGAGAATAGGACCGGGATGCTGTCGCTTCCGTAATCCGTCCGTCTTCGATTCGCCAAATCCGGTCACAGACATCTAGCATCCGTTCGTCATGGGTGATGACGATGACGGTCTTGTTCGCACCATGCGCTTGTTGTTGTAACAACTCCATCACCCGGCGTCCGTTCGGATAATCCAGACTTGCCGTCGGTTCATCCGCAAGTACAAGTCGTGGTTCATTAACGAAAGCCCGGGCAATCGCGACACGTTGTCGTTCGCCACCTGATAAGGCGTGCGGCAAATGGTCTTTCCGGTGCTCGAGTCCGAACACGGCGAGAGCCGATGTCACGTCAACGGTTCGCCCCGCTTCTTTTGCAACTAGCTCGAGTTGCTCTCCTGCTGTCAAAAATGGTACGAGATGCGATTCTTGAAAGATGAACCCGACTTCCTCGAGACGCAAACGACGACGTTCTTCGTCCGCTGCTTCACTGACGCACGTATGATCAAAGTAGACGGCACCATTCGTTGGGGTCTGTAACAATCCAAGCAACTGGAGCAGTGTACTTTTCCCACTACCGCTCGGTCCGACGAGAGCAATCAACTCACCCGCTTCTGCTTGTAAGTTAATGTCATGCAGCACCGTCATCTCACCATAACTTNNAACTTTGTTCAATCTGTTCTAATCGAATCATCCGTTCATTCCTCCCATCGCATCTGCCGCCTCGAGTTTCTTGACCATCCGTAGCGGAACAAGCGCACCGAGGATCGCCGTTACGAGTAGAATGCCGCCGTACATCAGACTCGTCGACCATTCAAATCGGAAGGGAAGATCCGGCGGCAGGAAACGACTCGTCAGATAGGTGATGGCGACGCTGACACCAAAGGCAAGACTCGTCAGTATGACGACTTGAACGAGCAGACTCGCTCCCATCGTCCTTGTCCGGATGCCGATGGCCTTTAAGACACCAAGCTGCTTCATCTTCTGCATCGTCAAGATATAGAAGAAGGCTGTCAGAATCAATGCTCCGATGACGACGAGCGCGACCCGCATCATCTGAAAGGAGTTTTGTTCTGCCGCGTAACCCGGTACGTTTTGAACAATCTCTTGTTTTGAAAAGACCGAGTGATCGGTTTGCAACGACTGACCGATGTATGCCGAGACATATGATGCACCGATTTTCGATTGCCACGCTTGCCACGATTCATCGGTCATCCAGAGGACGGGGGCGTGACTATAACGTCCATCTGTCACTGTACCGGCAATTCGGAACGTCTCTTTCGTCCGAAAATCCGTGATCGTATCGCCGACGCGCGTTCCGCGTTGCTTTGCATACGCAGCATCGACAAGTACCTCCCCTTTTTGCAACGATTGCAGCTGTTTGGGACCATATTTCGTAGTCTGTGGTAACGCAAAGACCGTCACGTCGTCCTTCGTTTTATTCTTCTTCTCAAGCACCATGTTCTGGACACCGAGTGCTTCCGCGCCCTTTGGTGTTTCATCCGCCTGTAAGAATGAACGTGTCAGCTGCCCTTCTGCATCTTTACTTAGCGCAAACTGTTCGACCGGCAGATTACGGACGGCTGCCCCATTGTCATAAGCTAGTCCATCTGCAAGGCCGGTGATCATCAAGATCAATAAGACGAGCAACATCGTCACGATCGTCATCCAACTGAATCGCCCTTTCATCCGGACGAGTTCTTTCCATCCTAGTTTCATTATGTGATCCCTCCTGTATGTTCGCTACAGGATTGATGATACAGCCGCAATATGAACGGAACATGAACGCAGGTGTCACGCGCGTAAAAAAGTTAACGTTACGGTTAGACCCGATGAAGCGGACGACAAGCTCGCATCCCCACCGAGTTGACGCATCGTCTCTTTGACGATCGCAAGCCCAAGTCCCGTTCCGCGCGACGTCCGAGACGCATCGCCTTGATAAAAGCGTTCGAAGGCATGTTCCATTTGTTCATCCGTCATACCTGGTCCTTCATCCTTGATCCGGACGATGACCTGATTCGCTTGTTCCTCTGCTTGAATCTGGATTGTCGCTCCGTCTTTCGAGACCGAGACAGCGTTTCGGATGACATTTTGGAAGACATGTTCCAACGCACTGACATCCGCTTGTATTTGTATCACCGTCGGAACATCGAGTGCGACAGCGATTCCTTGCTCATCCAGCTGGAAGGCAAGTGTCGTGAGTGTCGCCTCAAGATTCGTCCGCAGATTAAGTGCTTGTCGTTTGAAGCGTCGTCCTTCATCGAGCTTCGCTAAAATCAACAGTTGACGCGTCAGCTCCGACATTCGCTCCGCCTCTTGACGGATGACCGTTCGTTTCCTGACGTCTTCTCCCGTCACATCGAGTTGTCCCGCGTAACCAGCAATCGTCGTCAGCGGCGACTGGAATTCATGCGAGACGTTCGCAACGAATCGGCGCCGTTCCGTATCAGACGCTTCGACTGCCGTTGCCATTTCGTCAAACCGCCGGGACAGCTCACCAATTTCATCGCGTGCCTTCGTTCCGACGCGGATTCCGTAGTCACCGTCTGCCATCTGTTCCGTCGCTTTTGTCAGGCGCCGGATCGGACGAACGAGATAGCGGATTGAAAAGACAAGCAAAAGGAAACTGATCACGACAAGCAGTCCAAGGAACAGACCGACGAACAGATGCAACTCACGGATCTGACGACTCAAGTCCGGTCGGACGAAGATCGCGTCCGTGCCTTGCACCGTCTTGACCGACGTGCCGTACGTATTGATGACTTCGTTATCGAACAGACCGAGCAAGAAGAGATGGAACGGATATTCACGCATTCCGTAATACGGTTGACCACTCTTCACGTGCTCGACGACCCGATTCGAGAGCGCTTCATCACGAAACGGGTTTCCGTAACGCTCGATCGCGTCGTCCGTGCGCACATACAGTTGAAAGCCGGTCGCTTGTAACATCCGGTAAAACGACTCCGTCTTGCCGTCCCCGTGCGTTTCATAATAATCGATCGCCGTCTCGACCGCTTCCTCGACTTTTTGGCTGTAGCTGTCCTGCCAAAAGGAATAATAGGCAATATTACTAATCAGGAGCGCCAGTAGTGCCGACACGAGTAAGACAACGCAGACGAGTCCGACGATTTTCGTATAGAGGGATCTCATGCGTCGACCTCCAACCGGTATCCGAGTCCGCGGACCGTCTCGATCTTCACCTGATTCGTTTCCTTTAAGCGTCCACGGAGGCGTTTGATGTGGACATCAATCGTCCGGTCATCCCCCATGAAATCGAGTCCCCAGACGTGTTCGATCAATTCCTCGCGGCTGAAGACCCGTCCCGGGAAACTCGCCAACTGATGCAACAATTCGAATTCACGTCGCGGGAGTGTCCATTCGGTCGACTGAATCGTCACGAGCTGACTACGTTTATCGATCGTGACATCCCCGAGATGCAAAACAGGTTGCGCCGCTTTTTGATAGCGCCGAGCCACAGCGTGGAGGCGAAATACTAATTCTTCCGGATCAAACGGTTTTGTGATGTAATCATCGGCACCTGCTGCGAAGCCGTCCCGTTTATCTGTCAGCTCCCCGAGTGCCGTCAGCATCAAGATCGGGATGTCCCCGTGTTGCCGTAATCGCTCGCATAAGACGAGACCGGTCTGTCCGGGGAGCAGGACATCAAGTACGGCTGCTTCGAACGTCATCTCCTCGATCCAAGCGAGCGCTTCGTTTCCGTCTGCTGTCGCTCGGATGGAATGCCCGTCGGCTTGTAACGTTGACACGACAAGGGCTTGGATATGAGGGTCATCTTCTGCGACTAGAATATACATCGTACTCCTCCTTTTTTAGACAAACAAAAAAATCCCCTTCCCCTTCTCATAATGAAAAGGACGAAGGGGATGACAGTCATCCGCGCTCTGGGTAGAGTGGGAAACGACCTGTCAACGCAACGACACGCTCACGTGCTTGTGCGAGAACGTCTGCTTCTTCTGGGTGGTTCAAGACGAGTTCGATCAACTCGGCGATTTCTTTCATCTCAGCTTCCTTGAATCCGCGAGATGTCATCGCTGCCGTTCCGATCCGGATACCGCTCGTGACGAACGGGCTCGCTGGGTCGAACGGAATCGTGTTCTTGTTGACCGTAATGCCAGCTTCGTCAAGCGCATGCTCGGCGAGTTTCCCCGTGATCCCGAGTGGTTGCAAGTCAACGAGGAGCAAGTGATTGTCTGTTCCGCCTGAAACGATCCGGAGTCCACGCTTCGTCAATTCCTCACCGAGTACTTTCGCGTTCGTGACGACTTGACCGATGTAGTCCTTGAACTCTGGTGCAAGGGCTTCACCAAATGCAACAGCTTTCGCGGCGATGACGTGCATGAGTGGACCACCTTGGATCCCTGGGAAGATCGCTTTATCGATCGCTTTCGCATGCTCTTCTTTACAGAGGATCATCCCACCACGTGGACCACGCAACGTCTTATGCGTCGTCGTCGTGACGAAGTGTGCATGCTCGACTGGGTTTGGATGTTGACCTGCTGCGACGAGTCCAGCGATGTGTGCCATGTCGACCATCAAGTAAGCACCGACGCTGTCTGCGATTTCACGGAAACGTTTGAAGTCGATGACGCGCGGATACGCCGATGCGCCCGCTACGATCAATTTTGGTTTATGCTCTTCAGCTAATTGTGCGACGACGTCGTAATCAATCATCTCTGTCTCTTGATCGACACCGTATTCCACGAAGTTGTACTGGACACCGGAGAAATTGACGGGGCTACCGTGCGTCAGATGGCCACCGTGCGATAGGTTCATCCCGAGGACCGTATCGCCCTGTTCGAGAATCGTGAAGTAGACCGCCATGTTCGCTTGTGCACCTGAGTGTGGTTGCACGTTCGCATGCTCCGCTCCGAAGATTTCCTTCGCGCGGTCGCGTGCTAAATTCTCAGCGAGATCGACATACTCACAGCCACCATAATAACGACGACCTGGATAACCTTCTGCGTACTTGTTCGTCAAGACGCTGCCTTGTGCTTCCATGACAGCTTGCGAGACGAAGTTCTCGGATGCGATCAATTCGATGTTATCGCGTTGACGACCTAGTTCCTGGCGCATTGCCGAAAAGAGTGCCTCATCTTGTTGTTTCAGATACGTAAGCGGTGTTTGTTCCATCTGAATTCCCCCATTTCATTTCGATAGACCTATCTTAACACGAATGTTTCGTTCCCGGCATCCCTAAAAACAACATCAAAAAAGCAAGGGGTGCGCAACCCCTTGCATCAATCATTCGTATTTAGCACGTGCTCCACCGATTAATTTTGGTCGTGTCACGGCTGCCGTCACGTGTGCCTCACCAATTTCCTTATGCGGCAAGCGCACTGGAATCGCAACAGCTTTCAAGTGCATGCCGATGAACGTGTCCCCGATATCGATTCCGGCATCAGCCTGAATCGCTTCGACGACGACAGGTGCCGAGAAGCGCTGGTACGCAGCACTCGCCATCGATCCACCCGCTTCTGGAACGGGAACGACCGTCACCGGATCAAGCCCGAGACGTTCGGCCGTTTGCCGCTCAAGTGTCAGCGCTCGGTTGATATGCTCACAGCCTTGGAAGGCAAGATCGACTTGATGCGATCGACGAAAGGCATCGAAGACATCGAACAAGGCGTCCGCTACTTCCGGTGAACCTGCCTTGCCGATTTGTTTGCCAATCACTTCACTCGTCGAACAGCCGATCACGAGCAATTTTCCTTTTAAGGAAAATCGTTCATCCAGAGCGTTCAGTGTCTCTTCTAAATCGTGCTGGATGCGTGTCACGTCCATTACTTCACCTCATAATCCGAGATTTTGCAAACGCGGTTCTCATGACGTCCACCTTCGAATTCCGTCTCAAGCCAAAGCTGTGCGATCTCACGAGCTAGTCCTGGACCGATGACGCGTTCGCCCATCGTCAAGATGTTCGAATCGTTGTGCTGCCGCGTCGCTTTCGCGCTGAACGTATCATGGACGAGCGCTGCTCGGATGCCCTTGACCTTGTTCGCTGCGATACCGATCCCAATGCCTGTGCCACAAATCAAGATGCCACGGTCAAACTCTCCGTTCGCGACTGCCTCCGCGACTGGAATCGCGACATCCGGATAATCGATCGAGTCGGACGAATGCGTACCGAAGTCCGTATAGTCGATGCCGAGCTCTTGTAGGAGATCGTTGATTTCTGCCTTTAACTTAAAACCGCCATGATCCGCGCCGATTGCTACTTTCATCTTTACTATTCCCCCGTTTGTTTAGGTTGTTTTTTCGGAAGCTTCCGTGTGTCCGGAGTTTTTCTTCCGTTTCCGTTCTGCGTCAATTTTAACACAAGACGATTGACGAGGGGTTCGAGTTCATTACGTACTTGGCGATAGACGTTCATCGATCCGCCGTACGGATCGTTGATATCCCGTTCAAGCCCAGTCACATATTCGTACAAGGTGAACGTCCGTTCCTTCAGTTCCGGATAGCGTTCACCGACTTCCTGCTTGTGCTGACGCGTCATCGTCAAGATGATGTCAGACCAGCGTCCGAGTACATCATCAAAGACTTGCGTATAGTGCTCGAGTTCGATGCCGCGTTCGCGTAACACTTGTAGTGCGTTCTCGGACGCATCGAATCCTTGCATCGAACGTAGTCCTGCTGAACGGACGTCAAATTCCTGATCAGCGACTTTCGAGCGTAGTAACGCCATCGCCATCGGGCTACGGCATGTATTTCCTGTACAGATAAATAAAACGCGACGTGTGCTCATCTCCGTATCCTCCTTCTTCAAGGGCGAATGACCCGACCACCTGCTGCTTTATGGAGGCGGTTGCGGACCGCAAGCCCCACCCCTTCTTCTGATAGGTCTCGTACAAAAATCTGATCCACCGTCGTCTGATCAAATCGCCGTAAACAATCGTAAAGACGTTGTGCCGCCGTCTCCATCGAATTACCAAGGGAGCAGCGAACATCTGCGTCGACATCCTCCCCGTCGAACAGGAGAACGCCCGTCTTGTGTCCGGTTTGTCGTGCATCATCGATGAGTTGCTGTAAGAATGAAAGATCCCCTTCGACGACGGACAGTGTCGCTTCCGGCGCATAATGGGTATATTTCATCCCGGGTGCCTTCGGTGTAACATCTTTCATCGATAAGGCAGGATCGAGTGTGACAGGACCGATGATTGCCTCGACTTGTTCGCGTGTCACGCCACCCGGTCGTAAAATCGCCGGTGGCGTCATCGTACAATCGATGACAGTCGATTCGACCCCGATGCCCGTCTCCCCTCCATCGACGATCGCAGCGATGCGTCCCGAGAGGTCATGTGCGACATGCGCAGATGACGTCGGTGAAGGTTTTCCAGAACGGTTGGCACTCGGTGCTGCGAGACCCAGCCCTGTCGCTTCAATCAATTGAAGCGCGAGCGGATGATCTGGCATCCGTAATCCGATCGTATCTAGTCCTGCTGTGACGAGTGTGGATGCGGTGCCGTTCGATTCGAGGATGATCGTCAAGGCTCCTGGCCAAAACGCCTCCATCAAACGTGTTGCAACATCGGGAATGTGCGTGACGAACTGATGTGCCTGTTCTACGGATGCGACATGGACAATCAGCGGATTGTCGGAAGGTCGACCCTTCGCGGCGAAGATTCGCCGAACAGCCGCTTCGTTCGTTGCGTCCCCTGCGAGACCATATACGGTCTCGGTCGGCATCGCCACGACCTCTCCTTCCTGCAATAACCGAACTGCTTCATCCATCGTCTGTAAATCAATCATTTCCGTCTTCACGCTGTACAATCCTTTCGTTCCGCATACACGATGCGGTCTTTACCGTTTATATCTTTTAAAATACCCGTTTCCGCACTTGGATAACGTTCTTTTAACATCATTTGCACTTCTGGTCCTTGATTGTGTCCAATTTCAAACGCAATCAGTCGGAAATCGTCGCGTAGAACCCGTCCGCTCTCCTCGACGAGACGTCGGTAAAAGACGAGACCGTCTTTTCCACCAAACAGAGCGAGATGCGGTTCATGGTCGAATACGACCTCACTGAGCAATTCTTCTTCCTCGATATAAGGCGGGTTCGAGATGAGCACCCGCACGGAATCGTCCGCAAGTGGTGCCAGTAGATCCCCTTCGAGAAACGTCACGTCCCCACCAAGCGTCGCTTGATTCTGCTTCGCGACCGCAATCGCGGCTGGTGAAATATCGACGGTCGTGACCGGTTGCTCGAGTTCGAGCGCGAGTGTGATTCCGATCGCCCCACTACCAGTTCCGATGTCGACGATCTGTCCCGCGGTGAACGACTCACGTTCGAGGCGCTCCGTCACGAAGACGATCAACTCTTCCGTTTCTGGTCGCGGAATCAAGACATCTGGTGTGACGCTGAAGTTCCGTCCATAAAACGGCTGATAGCCGATTAAATGTTGCACGGGCACACCGTGAACATGGGCGAGCAAGTATTCACTGAATCGTAAATCCTGCTCCGGTGTCAATTCATCTGACAGACGGACGAGGAGTCCCGTCCGGTCGACTTCTAAGACGTGCATGAGTAACCATTCGGCACTCGAACCCTCGCGTCCTGCTTGTTCCATCATCGTTTTTGCTTCATTTAGACGTTTTGCGATCCGCATCAGTTTGCCGCCTCCGATGCCCGTGCTTGATACTCCATGACGAGCGTATCGATGACCTCATCCATCTCTCCTTGGAGGATCCGGTCGAGCTTCTGGATCGTCAAACCGATTCGGTGGTCCGTCACTCGATTTTGTGCGAAATTATACGTCCGGATTCGTTCCGAACGGTCACCTGTACCCACTGCCGACTTTCGTTTTTCATCATATTCAGCCTGCTGTTCGCGTTGAATCTTATCGTAGACACGCGCGCGCAAGACCTTCATCGCTTTTTCCTTGTTCTTGATCTGCGACTTCTCATCCTGACAGCTGGCGACGATTCCGGTCGGCACGTGCGTCACACGGACAGCCGACTGTGTCGTATTGACGGACTGTCCGCCCGGTCCACTCGATGTGAATGTATCAACCCGGACATCCTTATCGTGGATTTCGACTTCAACGTCTTCTGCTTCCGGCAACACGGCGACCGTTGCCGTCGATGTGTGGATCCGTCCGCCGGATTCCGTTGACGGAACGCGTTGGACACGGTGTGCCCCATTCTCATATTTCAGTTTCGAGTAGGCTCCCGTCCCCTTGACGATGAAGATGATCTCTTTGTAGCCACCGAGTTCCGTATAGCTCGCGTCGATGATTTCGATCTTCCAGTTCTGTTTCTCAGCGAACTTCGAGTACATCTTAAAGAGATCACCAGCAAATAACGCTGCCTCGTCTCCTCCCGCTGCGCCGCGAATCTCGACGATGACGTTCTTGTCGTCATTCGGGTCCTTCGGTAGCAGTAAGGCTTTCAGTTTCGCTTCGAGCTCTTTGATCTCCGGCTCAAGCATCGCGACTTCTTCCTTCGCAAGGTCGCGCATCTCCGGATCCGTCAACATTTGGCGTGCCTCTTGATAGGCTTCCATCTTCTCGCGATAGACGCGATAGGTCTCGACGGTCGGCGCAAGTTGCGACTGCTCTTTTGAGACCTCGCGCAATTGATTCGTATCATTAATGATGGCTGGATCAGCCAACATATCATTCAGTTTTTCATAACGGTCCTCTAAGGCACTCAATCGATCCAACATCTCGGGTCATCCTTCCTTCGATTCTTCTGTCGTCAGTATAGCAAATATTGCGATCGATGGCGTCATCGTCTTCTTGAAAAGAGGCATTGACAGACAGGTTTTGAATTCCTATAATTGGTGTATTAATTGAATTAGTACACTTAAGGAGGTGGAGAAATGTTCACCGTCGATCCAAAAAGTCCGTTACCGATCTATGAACAACTGGTCGCTCAAATCATCCGCTCGATTGCCCGTGGTCTACTCCGCTCTGGCGAACAGATGCCATCCGTCCGTGAACTTGCTGGTACACTCCTTGTCAATCCGAACACTGTCTCCCGCGCCTATCAGGAACTCGAGAGCCGCAACTTCATCGTCACGATGCGCGGCAAAGGCTCCTTCATCTCAGATATTCCACTTCATGAAGTCAAGAAAGCCGCCATTCAAGATCCACTCATTCGTCTTTGTTCCGTCGCCGACGAACTCTCCATTTCAAACGAAGAACTCTATCAACTCATCTTACACATTAGGGAGGATTCCTCATGTTGACCGTTTCTCATCTAACGAAACAAATTGACCGTACCATGATTTATGAAAATGCATCCTTTACTCTACCAGCAGGAACGATTACTGCGTTGATCGGGCGTAATGGTGCCGGAAAAACGACATTACTGAAAACGCTTGTCGGTGCTCTTGAGCCAACGCGCGGAAAAGTTGAATGGAATGGCGAGTCGATCCACCACGTTCCGAAGACACGCGAGCACCTTTTCCTCGTTCCGGATTCTGTTTCCGTCTATCGCCAAATGACACTCGGCGAACTGATCAACTTCTACAATGCGTTCTATCCGAACTTCGAGAAAACATACATCGAAAACTATTGTCGTTCGTCAAACCTCGATCGCGGACGTCGCGTGACGTCATTATCCAAAGGACAAGCTCAGTTGTTCCTTCTTCAACTTGCGTTCGCGACGAATGCTCCGGTCCTCTTACTGGATGAACCAACAGACGGACTCGATCGAATCAACAAACGAGATTATCTGAAACAGCTCGTCTCATTGCTTGCGGAGCGCCAAACTGCCGTCTTGATCGCCTCACACCAACTCGAAGAGCTCGATTCACTCGCTGACCGTGTCATGACGATTGAAAAACATCTCGTCCGCGAACCAAAGGCACTCGACGACGCCAAAGCCAGCATGCAGAAATGGCAAGTCGTCTATGAGGACGTTCCGGAATTGTCACACGCTGATCTTCACGTCTTATCCCAAACAGGTCGGGTCGTGACATTGCTCGTCTTATCCGATGCAGGCGCGCAGTATCTTGAAACGACGAACCCCTTGTTAAAAGATGCTTTGCCAGTGCAGATGGAAGATTACTTCTTAGGGACATTTGGAGGGAAACGACATGGTTAAGCAATTGATCCGTTATCATATCAAACAAGGCATCTGGCCGCTCGCTTGTTTCATTCTGCTTGCGATCTTCAGCTATGGGTTCGGCAGTTATACCGTCATCAATGAGTTCGAGAATTACGAGGCCTCTCAGCAACCTGCTCTACTCAACACCGTACTCGTCAGTCCCTTTTTCGCCGGATTCGCAGCGATTCTCATTGCTGTCTTCGCGATCCTGATGCTCGGTTCCGAGCGCGGGAGTGGTCGCAGCCTGATTTTGCACGCGTTACCGTTTCCGAAGGTCTGGTTGTTCTGGATCAAATGGTCGATTGGCGTCGTAACACTGATCGTGTTTCCGATCATCGGCTTCTTCGTCAGCTGGTTGTTGCTACAGGCGTTCGGCGGTATCAATCCGTTTGATTACGTCACGTGGTCGTCACTCTTCCAAGATTTTGGTCTTTTCCTTCTATTTGATGTGACGATTTTGACGATCTTCTTATTCGCCGGAACAATTGCTGGTGATATCATCGGACAACTGTTGCTTGGTACGTTCTTCTTGTTCTTGAACTACTTCACGTATTTCAGCATCTACGCCGTCGCCCTGCTCGGTTTTGGTGTGACCTACGAGGAGTTAGACAAGCCAACAAATTTCCTGATGACGATCACGACACCCTTCGCACTCTTTTTTGAAAGTAATGTCGATCTGAATCTAACGTATCCCGTCTTGTTCTGTTTCGCTTTGACGATTGCCTTACTCTTCTTTGGTAGCCGCCTATATATCCGCGGAGCGAACGAACGACTCGGTCGGTTCACTATTTTCCCGAAACTACATCCAGTACTGATCATCACGTTCTCGATCTACACGACGATCCTGCTCGCAGGAATCATTGGTCTGATTTCGTCCGAGAACCAGTTCCTGTACTGGCTCGCGATCGTCATTCTCGCATGGCCGACGTTCAGTTCCTACCGTCGGATGATCGGATGGAGTCGCTAATCTATACACAAGTAGCCCTTCTGAGATGGTTTTTCAGAAGGGCTATTCGTTTGTCATCGTTTCTTCACAAACCTTTACAGACGGTCCATATGGATTTCATATTTTCTGCGTAAAGTTGTGTTTGTAGGTCGTAGCGCCATAACCCATTACCTTTTGAGGAGGAATCCCTATGAAACTAAAACGTCTGATCCCGATTTTTGCCTTATCGACCCTTTCCCTGAGTACGATGATTTCGATGCCGGAAGCCGAAGCGAAAGCCAAACATACTCACTCACCCGAAATCCGGAACGTCATCTTCCTGATTGGTGACGGCATGGGTGTCTCATACACGTCTGCACACCGTTACTTAAAGAACGATCCTTCGACGACGACGGCTGAAAAAACAGCCTTTGATCCCTATCTCGTCGGTCAACAGATGACGTATCCGGAAGATGCGAAGGAGAATATCACCGATTCCGCCTCTGCCGCGACAGCGATGTCCTCTGGTGTGAAGACGTACAATGCAGCGATTGCGGTCGATAATGATAAATCGGAAGTCAAGACCGTCCTAGAAGCGGCCAAAGAACGTGGCAAGTCAACGGGACTCGTCGCGACATCGGAAATCACGCATGCAACACCTGCCTCATTCGGTGCTCATGACGAAAGCCGTAAAAACATGAACGCGATCGCTGACGACTATTTCAAAGAACGCGTGAACGGCAAACATAAGATTGATGTCATGCTCGGTGGCGGTAAGTCGAACTTCGTCCGTCCAGACGTCGATTTGACGAAAGCATTCAAGAAAGACGGTTACAGTTACGTCACGGATCTGGATCAATTGCAAGCGGATAAAAATAAACAAGTGCTCGGATTGTTCGCAGACGGTGGATTACCTAAACGAATCGATCGCGAAAACTCAGTCCCGTCACTTGCTCAAATGACGAACGCCGCAATCAAGCGACTTGATTCGAATAAAAAAGGCTTCTTCTTGATGGTCGAAGGCAGTCAAATTGACTGGGCAGGACACGACAATGATATCGTCGGTGCGATGAGTGAGATGGAAGATTTCGAACGTGCTTTTAAAGCCGCGATCGCTTTCGCGAAGAAGGATAAGCATACCCTCGTCGTCGCAACAGCCGACCACTCGACTGGCGGTTACTCGATTGGTGCGGATGGCATTTACAACTGGTTCGCTGAGCCAATCAAAGCAGCGAAGAAGACACCTGACTTCATGGCGCAGCAAATCGTCGAAGGCGCGGACGTACGGAAAACGTTAATGAAGTACATCGACCAAGACAAACTCGCCTTGACGGATCAAGAAATCGACAGCGTCTCTCGCGCTGCTGAATCGAAGAAATTTCTCGAGATCGATAATGCGATTGAAGAAATCTTCAACGAACGCTCGCATACAGGCTGGACTACAGGTGGACATACAGGTGAAGACGTACCGGTCTATGCGTTCGGTCCTGCTAAAGACCGATTCGCGGGACAAGTCGACAACACGGATCACGCGAAAATCATCTTCGATCTCTTGAAATCGAAGAAATAAGGAGAATGTTCATGAGACAGATACTTGCTACTTTGATGCTCGGGACGGTGCTCGCTGGTTGTGGCACTTCAGCATCACAAGACACACCAAAAGAACCAGCGTCTGCGAAACAGGAGCAGCCGGTATCGCTTGAAAAAACAAGCGCCTATGTCCCGAACCCGCAAATTCCAGACGATCGCGATTTGACAAAAATCGATCAGACCGTCACGGATGATAAGGGCGACCTGACGCTTAAACAATTCAAACGAGTGAACGAAACACGGAAGATTGGTCCAATCGAGATGATGATCGAAGAGATCAAAGTATTCCATGCTCGTCCAAGCTATGGCATGATTGATTTCTTCCATGGCTTTACGCACGATGAATCCTTTGATTTGATCAAGACACGGGTCACAATCAAGAACACAAGTAATGAACCGGTCACGTTCAATCCTGTCGCCCACTTCAAACTCGATGCTGCGGCAGAAAAGACGCTCGAGGACGACGTCTATTTGGAGTCGCTTGCGAAGACTTATGCCCCGTCCGAGTCACGGAGTGGTAACTTCGGCTTCATCTTGGAACATCCGGTTGACTCGATTGAACTCTTGACGAGTGATGTTCTCGATGAAAAACAAGATGTCCTCAAAAAGGGTACGACGTTTTCGACGTCTCTTCGTTGACTGACATTCACACTTCTACGCTCTATCTATTTTCCGGTCATGTCCGGATCATAGGTGGAGCTATTTTGATGCCTGTAATCGTTCCATGCTACACTAAAGACATTATTTGAGTGTAAAGGACGGATTGTATGCCGAAGTATTTAAACATCTATCACGAGCTCGCACAGCGGATTCAGGAAGGAACGCTCCCGGCCGAAACGAAATTACCTTCTGAGACAGAATTGATGCATGAATTCGAGGCGAGCCGCGGAACGGTTCGAAAAGCGATTGATGCCCTGCAAGAAAAAGGCTTCGTCCGCAAACACCAAGGAAAGGGTGTCTTCGTTCTGTCGCAAGAAGCGATCGAGTTTCAGTTCAACGGAATCGTCAGCTTTTCGGAGGCGCATCGCCGGATGGGTCGACATGCTGTCGAGACGGATGTGCTATCATGCGAAGTGCTCCCCGCCTCTCCTGAGCTCGCTTCGTTATTGCATGTGGCACAAGGAACAGACGTGACCCGTATTGAGCGGATTCGTCAGATTGATGGCGAACGCGTCATCCGTGACATTAATCATTTCGTAACCGCACTTGTGCCCGACCTAACCGCTGACATTGCTAAAGGATCCATCTATCATTACATCGAAGAGACACTCGGCCGGCAGATCAGCTATGCGAAACGAAAGATTGAAGCGCGCCCTGCGACACGTGAAGACCAAGAACGACTTGATCTCGAAGACGCCAGGGCTTCCCAATGATCCCGAGGGAGACGGACGTGCGTACTATACGGACGGACCAAACGTTCATGACTACTTGCAAGAGATGAACGCAGCCATTTTTGCCGGACACGATCTCTTGACGGTCAGTGAGATGTCGTCGACGTCGCTTGAACATTGTCTTCAATATTCTTCGCTCGAAAATCAAGAACTGAAGATGACGTTCAATTTCCATCACTTGAAGGTCGATTATCCGAACGGTGAGAAATGGACGGCTGCACCGTTTGACTTCAAGCAGTTGAAACAAATTTTCTCCGACCGGCAAACTGGCATGAACGGACAAGCATGGAACGCGATTTTTTGGTGTAACCATGACCAACCCCGCGTCGTCAGCCGGTTTGGTGACGACGTCGCGTATCGTGTCGAGAGTGCAAAGATGCTCGCGACAACGCTTCATGGCTTGCAAGGTACACCTTATATTTACCAAGGAGAAGAGATCGGAATGCCGAATCCGGACTTCACGAATCTGTCCGACTACCGTGATGTCGAGACATTGAATGCCTATCAAGAAGCACGGACCAACGGCGTATCGGAAGAAGCAATTCTCGCTGCGATCCGTCAAAAATCACGCGATAACGCGCGGACACCGATGCCTTGGTCGGACGCCGTCAACGGTGGCTTTAGTACAAGTGAGCCGTGGATCCCGGTCTCGCCGACGTACGATCAAATCAATGTCGAGGCTGCTGTCGCAGACCCTGATTCAGTCTATCATCATTACAAGCGGTTGATTCAACTCCGCAAACAGTATGACGTGCTCACGGACGGTTCATACCGGCTGTTGACACCGGACGATCCATCACTCTGGGCGTACGAACGCGCAACGAGTGAAGAAGAATTACTCGTCGTCTCGAATTTCTACGGAACGGACACGACGTTCACGTTACCTCATGACGGATCGGACTATACGGTGTTGCTTCATAATTATCAGCAGATGCAGACAGAAGGGTACACTTTAACGTTACGACCTTATGAATCACTGATGCTTTATCGTAAAAAGTGATTGAATGAGACGGAGCACATGCAAAAAAGAGAAGGTTGGTTTCTAGGATATCCTTTGGAAACCAACCTTCTCTTTTGCTGAATAGATATAGAATGTGAATGCCTATTCCTCGACTCCTACAGGAAAAGAAAGCAGGGTACATGCTTTCGTCAGGGAAAGGAAAGACCCGGCGAACCGCATGGAATGCAGATTGCCGTGGCTTACCTCCCTTCTGTGGAAAGCGAGGATGGCAGAATCATTCGTTTTCAAAAATGATTTTTAAGAACTAGTTCCTTTCGAGTCTTTCATTTTCACATGTTCTACGAAACTTTCCGATTCGCTTCTTCTCGTCTCAACTGTTCGCGGAACAGTCGTGTCTCAGCAATGACGACGCCGGACAATCCAATCAAACCGATTAAGTTCGGAATCGCCATCAATCCATTGAAGACATCGGAAATCGCCCAGACCATGTTCAAGTTCGTCGTCATCGCACCCGCTCCGGCGACTAAGACGAACAGGATACGGTATGGGAGAATCGATTTTTGACCGAATAGATAATAGATTGATTTTTCGCCATAATACGACCAGCCAAGAACAGTCGAATAAGCAAACATGACGAGTCCAATCGTGACGATGTATTTTCCGGCAGGACCGAGGAAGACCTCGAAGCTTGCTGTCGTCAATTCAACGCCTTGTAACTTCGTATCAAGTTGTCCTCCCATGACGAGCGTCAAACCTGTGATCGAACAGACGACCAATGTATCTAAAAACACCTGCGTCATCGAAACGAGCGCTTGACGTCCTGGGAAGTCCGTTTTCGCTGCAGCGGCTGCAATCGGTGCTGAACCAAGACCCGCTTCATTTGAGAAGACACCACGCGCGACACCATAACGAATCGCCGCCCCGATCGCGCCACCCGTAATTGCTTCGCTTGAGAACGTGCTGCTGAAGATCGTCGAAATCGCACCTGGAATCAAGTCATAGTTCATGACGAGAATCAGTAATCCACTTCCAACATAGAAGAAAATCATAAACGGAACAAACAAACTAACAACTTTTCCGATTGATTTGACCCCACCAAGAATGACGACGCCTGTCAGTACCATCAATACGATCCCCGTCACATAAAGTGGCACATCGAACGTTGATTTCATCGCGAGGGCGACCGAGTTCGTCTGGACCCCGTTCCCGATCCCGAACGCAGCGATTGAAGCGAATGCGGCAAACAAGACACCCAGCCATTTCTGCTTCAGCCCACGCTCGAGATAATACATTGGCCCCCCTGCCATCTGTCCATTTTCATCAACGACACGGTACTTGACGGCAAGGATTGCTTCCGCATACTTCGTCGCCATCCCGAATAGACCGGACAACCACATCCAAACGATCGCACCCGGTCCTCCGAGGACGACGGCGGTTGCGACACCAACGATATTCCCCGTACCGACGGTCGCAGCCAGTGCCGTCATCAATGCTTGAAAGTGACTGATGTCGCCTTCCGACTTATCGTCCTGATGCTTTGAAAACGCGAGCTTCAGCGCATACGGTAGTTTGGTAATTTGAATGAATCCTAAGCGAATCGTCAAATAAATCCCCGTACCGACCAACAGAATAAGTAACGGTGGTCCCCAAACAAGATTGGACACCGTACTGATCCAGTCACTAAATGAATTTCCCATTCGTGTTACCTCCCATTATGAAATATGTAGTTCTTTACCATTTTTTCAGAATTTACTGATAATTGTCAAACTATTTTTTTATGAAACTATTTTGATACTTCTTCATTTCAATAATTCACTACGATCGTTGTCATCGGAGTGTTCAGTGTAATCTTTATTATTTTGATTTTATAATCGATCTTCGGTCCTCTTCGCCAACTGCAGGCAAAACCTACGAACTTGCCACTCAAGACGATCGAACATTTGAATGCCGCGTCCGGTGGGGTGCTGTCCTTCATCGATACGAAAGTCGTCAATGACAATGATTTATTCGAAGCTATCTCGATTCAATACTAGGATGACGCTCAAGCATTCCGCGATATGCACGAACAGATTTTCGTCAGTCAAAAACAGACGGAAGCACTAAAAGAAGTTCTTCGTCAGTTCCAAGTCTCAAAAAAGTCCCCTCATCTTCATGGAAGAGAGGGGACTTCGATGTTTATTGTGCTGCACCTGTGAGCGGTTGTGCATCTTTTGCTTCCGCAGGTAATTTGATTTCGCTGATCTCATTGAATTTTGAGAACGTCGACTCGTTCTTCATATTGAACTCGGTATCTTTTTCAATCGCAAACACCATGTCCATATCGAGTGATTTCGGATAGAATGTTTTCGCATCATACGTCATCGTGTAATTCATTTTCTTGTAATCGATGCTGTCCATCGCATCTTTCATCTGTGCCATCTGTCCTGTCTGTTCGAGCGAATCCTTCATGAATGCTTTGAGGTCGTCCCCTTTTAGTTTGACGTCGATTTGATAAACGTCACCCTCTTTTTTGGCGGTCCAGTTGTCTTTGTACTTTTTCAATAGCTTGAGATTTTGATCCGTCGATGCCGATGACTCCATCGCCTCGACCATATCACCTAGCTCCGAGACATCTTGAACGAGCCATTGTCCGTTTTGCGATAGATACATCTTATCGTCGACGATATAGCTCTCGATCGACATGTCCTTACCGTTTTGTGGATTTTTCATCGTCATCGTCTGGTGCATCGTAAGCGGCTTCTGGATGATATCGGCTGATACCTTCTGATCTACTGCCATCTCACCTGCTTTTGAATTGACCGTCCCTTCCATGTGGAACGATTTAATATCTTTTTGAGCGGCTGTCGCTTTATTCAGTAATTCCGTATTCGAGAGTTCCCCCGACTTCGTCGAACCAGACCCACTGCCACTACCCGAATCTGTCTGCCCATCTTGACATCCAGCTAATCCAATCGATGCTGCGACGATCCCAGCTGCTACCCACCTTGTTTTCTTCATATTCATTTCCTCCTTTATACGCGTTACCCTGATTTACGAAAAACATTGGAAAATGTTTCAAAGTTTCTTTATTACCTCATTACCGTTCTTCTTCAAAACAAATCCTCATATTTCAAATCTACTATTCTTTTTTTGAAATTTGATTTATCACCTGCAAAATGTCCACAAAAAAATAGGATGACGGAAACTTCCGTCACCCTATCCTTATTTCGTTAGATCGTGCGTAAAAGATTCGCCATCTCAATCGCGGAAACGGCAGCTTCGTAGCCTTTATTTCCAGCTTTCGTACCGGCACGTTCGACCGCTTGCTCGATCGAATCCGTCGTCAGGACACCGAAGATGATGGGTACGCCTGTATCACGCGACGCACTCGCGACGCCTTTCGCGACTTCGTTACAGACATAGTCATAATGTGATGTTGCTCCGCGGATGACGGCTCCCAGTGTGATGACCGCATCATACTTACCGCTTTTCGCTAACTTTTCCGCAACGAGTGGAATTTCAAATGCTCCAGGAACCCATGCTGTATCCACAGCATCCGCCGCAACACCGTGACGACGGAACGCGTCGTTTGCTCCTCCGACGAGTTTTGATGTGATCAATTCATTAAAACGTGCTGCGACGATTGCGACGCGTAGTCCTTCTCCTGTTAAGAAACCTTCGTAAATCATGATGTGTGTCCTCCTTGGATATCGAGCCAGTGCCCGAGTTTCGTTTGTTTTGTTTTCAGATAACGCTGATTTTCCGGTTCAATGGGTACTTGATGGGGAACACGTTCGATGACTTCAATCCCCTCTTGCTCGAGCACCCGTTGTTTGTCTGGATTGTTCGTCATCAAGCGAATCTTCGTCACGCCAAGATCACGCAACATGTTGGCCGCGACCGTATAATCACGCATGTCTGTCGGATAACCGAGTGCATGGTTCGCTTCGACTGTATCGAGTCCTTGTTCCTGCAACTCGTACGCTTTCAACTTCGCCATCAGACCGATGCCGCGTCCTTCCTGACGTAGATACAAGACGGCTCCACCTTCTCGTTCGATCCGCTCAAGTGCCGCATCGAGTTGTGGACCACAATCGCAACGTTTCGAACCAAAGACGTCGCCCGTCAGACATTCCGAGTGCAGACGGACGAGCATCCCATCGTGCGCTTCACCGGATAAGACGGCGACATGTTCTTTCTTATCTTGCGTCGTATAGCCGACCATCCGGAAAGCTCCGAATGTCGTCGGAAGCAACACTTCCGCTTCCCGCGTCAATGGACGCTCGAGATACGCGACGAGTGCCTCGATCGTGATCAGTTTTAAGTCGTGTTCTTCCTTATAGAGAAGCAAATCATCCACCCGTGCCATCGTGCCATCTTCCTTGATGATTTCACAAATGACGGCAATCTCATCGCTACCGGCAAGACGCGCAAGGCCAACACCTGCTTCCGTATGTCCGCGTCGTTCCCGAACACCGCCCTCTTTTGCGATCAACGGGAAGATGTGACCCGGTCGTTTGAAGCGCTCCGGTCCATCCGTCCGCATCCGCTGGATCGTCAGTGAACGCTCTTCGGCACTGATGCCGGTCTTTGCTTCTTCATGATCGATGCTGAGCGTGAACGCCGTACCGTGCGGGTCCGTATTATTGTCCGTCATCGGCGAAAGATGTAATCGTTCTGCCACATGTGGACTAACCGGAACACAGACGAGCCCTTTTCCATACGTAATCATGAAGTTGATATTTTCCGGTGTCGCGTGTTCTGCGAGCATGACGAGATCGCCCTCATTCTCACGATCCTCATCATCACAGACGATGATCGGTCGTCCGTTCTTTAAATCTTCTATCGCGTCTTCAATCAAGTCGAATCCGTTCATTACATGTCGCCTCCTAAGAATGCTGCCCAGTCCGTCTGTTTCTCATGTTGCGTGAAATGATAGAGATGTTTCGCCATCATGTCACACTCGATGTTGACGACTGCGCCGCTTGCCAATCGATCAAACGTCGTCACTTGACGGGAATGCGGAATCAATGAAATCGAGATCGTTTCCGAGGTGACGCGTTGCAAGGTCAGGCTCGTGCCGTTGATCGCGATTGATCCTTTTGGAATGCAATACTTTTGCCACGATCCGACATCAAACGTGTACACCATCGCTTCTCCGTCCGGTCGCCGACTGATTAGTCGTGCCGTCCCGTCGATGTGCCCACTGACGAAATGTCCGCCGAACCGACCGTCTGCCGGCATCGCCCGTTCGAGTTGCAGCGGGTTTCCGACCCGGTACGTGCCGAGTGCTGTCGAACGGATCGTGTCATGGACAGCATCCGCCGTAAAACCGGTTGGGCTCATTGACGTGACCGTCAAACAAATCCCGTCGACGGCGATGCTGTCACCAATCTTCGTTCCTTCGAGCACCCGGTGCGCTTCGATTTCAAGTGCTAATCCATTCGGTCGCGGAATCTTTCGTTTTAAGGTCCCGACTTCTTCAATCAATCCGGTGAACATATCGTCTCCTCCTTTCGGATGTACGTCAGATGGAGATCCGGTCCGACCATTTCAATCTGATCGATTTGAAAACGTTCTTCGATATCATGTCGTCCGTTCCAGGCAGTCCCTTCAAAAATCGACGGGGCTTGGTAGACTTCAATCCGATCGACGAGATCTGCTTCAAAGACTGCGGATTGAATCGTCGGTCCACCTTCAATCAAAACGCTGCGGATGTCTTGTTCGTATAAGCGTTTAAGAATCGCTTCCGGCGTCTCATATTCACCGACGAGCACCGTCACTTGATCATGACTTATCCGAGGAACACTCGTCAGCCAGTACGTTGGATTTTTTCCATCGCAAAAGACTTGCGCGGTCTCTGGCACCCGACCACGGCGATCGACGATTACTCGAATCGGCTCGATGCCTGACACTGCGCGTAACGTCAGTGCTGGATCATCGACGAGCACCGTTTCACTTCCGACGAGGATCGCATCATGACGACCACGCAGGGCGCGACCATTCGCGCGTGCTTCTTCTGACGTGATCCAGCGCTGTTCCCCCGTTGCCGCGATCCCGTTCATCGTCTGAGCGATTTTGACGGTCACGGTCGGACGTTTCCGTTCGATCGTTTTCCAAAATGTCTCGTAGAGGACTTCCGCTTCATGCCGTAACAAGCCGACTTCGACTTCGATTCCCGCGTCTTGAAGCCGTTTGATCCCTGAACCAGCGACAATCGCATGTTTGTCTTCCGTTGCGACGAAAACCCGTTTGATCCCGGCTTGTAGAATCGCTTCCGTACATGGTGGTGTCTTACCATGATGGTTGCATGGCTCGAGCGTCACGTAGAGATCAGCACCACGGGCGGCCTCTCCTGCCATTCGCAAGGCTTCGACTTCCGCGTGCGGACCACCGGCAAACCGGTGCGCACCAAAACCGATGATGCGTCCTTGTTTGACGATGACACAGCCGACACTTGGATTCGGACTTGTTTGTCCGTTTAACATATGTGCTAATTGCATGGCATAACTCATCATCTGTGACATCGCGTTCGCTCCTTTCAAATAAAAAAGACGCCCCTTGAAAAAGGGGCGTCTGTATAGAAGGGTTCACGAAATACACGGTTCGCCTTCTGCTTTTTTGCATGCAGAAAGACACCATCTCCTGAAAACATTTTTTCAGAAAACAGCTTGAATCGCGTCGTTTCGTTCTTCTCCCATCCGGACTTTACCGTCGGCCCTGGAATCTCACCAAGTCAGCCATGATGCGTACATCACGGGTCGCGGGCTCGTCGATCGATCGATCGCATCACCGCCGGTTGGGATTTTCACCCTACCCCGAAGAACTGGATTATTGAGTTATACAACTTTAGCCTAGCATATCTTTTTCAAGAAAACAAAGCGCAAATGTTTCGGTCTTGGCTCTTTTATGATTTCGTTCCACTTCTGTTACCCCTCCCCAATTCGTGATCGACTGGATACTAAAAACGACTGGAGCACCTGATATCAGTGCGTCCAGTCATTGTGTTCCGGTTACAAATACCCGTTCTTCCGGTCGTGGAATTCTTGGGCAATCGCTCCGCGTGTCCGTTCATCAGCGAGGACGCGAAGTGCTGTCCGTGCGAGGATTTTAGCGCCTGCGATCAACGCTTCATCCCCCTCTTCCGAACGGGCTGCTTCTTTGAATGCTTCTGTATGGGCGACGAGATCGTCCGGACCAATCTTGATATACGGATGGATTGTCGGGATGACTTGACTGATGTTACCCGCGTCCGTCGATCCAAGCCCCGGTCGTTCGTCTAAATGGACCGTTTCGCCGAGCGCCTCTGCTTCTTCTTGGAACAGACGGTCGAACGTCCGATTGAAGACAAGGTTATCGACTTCATTTTGGAACGCGATGACGTCAAGCGTCGCCCCGGTCGCGAGTGCCGCGCCTTGGGCAACGGCTTTGACTTTTTCCGTGACGGCATTCAGTCGTTCCCGTGTCGTCGCCCGGATGAAGAAACGTGCTTTTGCGTATTCCGGAATGATGTTCGGCGCATCGCCACCATGCGTGATGATCCCGTGGATCCGGACATCGTCTGGTAACTGCTGACGTAAAGCATTGATTCCGTTGAAGAGTTGAATGACAGCGTCGAGGGCGTTGATGCCTTCTTCCGGTGACGCCGCTGCGTGCGCCGGACGACCCGTAAAGGCAAAATCGAGCGGATCAACCGCAAGCGAGGATCCCGTGATCCGCGTTTGTCCCGACGGATGGACCATCAAGGCCGCATCGATCCCTTCCAGTAACTGATGTTTGACGAAACTGCCTTTCGCACTACCGTTCGGTCCACCTTCCTCGGCTGGTGTTCCAAGGACAACGACACTCCCGCCGACTTCATCGAGCACTTTACTGAGCGCGATCGCTGCTGCGACGCTCGTCGTGCCGATGATATTATGACCGCACGCGTGACCAATACCCGGCAACGCATCGTATTCAGCAAGAAAGGCAATCGTTGCGCCTGGTCGGTCGCTCGATTTCTTCGCGAAGAACGCGGTATCGTGCCCCGCGACGCCGAGTTCTACTGTAAAACCTTCCGCTGTTAGACGCTCCGCATGGAGCCGCGAAGCAAAGAATTCCTCGTTCCCGATTTCCGGCGTTGCATGAATTCGGTGACTTGTCTCAAGATACGATTCTCGTTTTTGTTCGATGTCCTGTTCAATCGTCTCTACCCATGTCGTGCGTACTGGTGTCGTCATACTGTCCACTCTCCTTTTGAAATTATTCGCCGATATCGCTCAGTGGAACGAACGTCGGGATCGTACTGCCTTTGTATTCTTTTTTGATGAAGGCCGCGACATCTTTTTGTTGATACAGCGACGCGATTTTTTTCAGTTCTTTTTTGTTCTTGTCTTCTGTTCGTGTTGCGATGATGTTGATGTATGGTTTTGCTGTCTCGTTCTCATGAACGATTGAGTCCTTGATCGGGTTGAAGCCAGCGTCAACGGCGATGCCATTGTTGATGATTGATGCCGCGACGTCCGGTAAGACGCGTGGCGTTTGCCCGGCGACGATCGGAACGATTTTCAGCTTCTTCGGATTCTCGACGATCTTATCGACTGAACCGTTACCATCAAAGTCGTCCGGTAACTTGATCAGACCGGCTTCTTGCAGTAGCAAGAGGGCGCGTCCCATGTTCGTCGCTTCGTTCGGAACAGCGATTTTTCCGCCAGTTGGAATGTCTTTGACATCCTTGTATTTATCCGAGTAGATCCCCATCGGTGCGATGACAGTCGTCGCAATCGGCGATAGCTTCAAGTTATGTTCTTTCTTGAAAGCGTTGAAGTAGGAAATCGTCTGGAAGGCATTGGCGTCGATCTCACCCTCAGCCAGTGCCATGTTCGGCTGGACATAATCGGAGAACTTGACGAGTTCGATTTTGATGCCTTCCTTCTCTGCTTTTTTCGCGACATAATCCCAAACTTGTGTGTCTGAACCGCTGACACCGAGCTTGATCGTCTTTTCGTCTTCTCCTGATGCTGCGCACCCGGCAAATAAAATCGTCGTGAGTGTTGCTCCAATTGCTACTGCTTTTTTCATGGCTGAATCGCTCCCTTGATTAATGTCTTCTGATTTTTCGTGCGACGATGTTGCCTGTCGTCTGTAAGCCTTGGACTAAGATGACGAGAATCCCGACCGTGATGATCATGACTTTCGTATCAAACCGTTGATAGCCGTAAGTAATTGCTAAGTCACCCAAACCGCCACCACCGATGGCGCCTGCCATCGCCGACGCCCCGATCAAGCCGACTGTTGCGATCGTTAAGTTCAGGATGAGTGAACCGAGTGCTTCCGGTAGGAGGAAGCGGAAAATCGTTTGAAACGGTGTCGCGCCCATCGCTTCTGCTGCTTCAAGAACGCCTTTATCGACTTCGAGTAAAGAACTCTCGATCAGACGCGCCATGTACGGTGCAGCGTAAAAGACGAGCGGAACGATTGCGGCTTCTGTTCCGATCGATGTCTGAACGATCAAGCGCGTCAACGGGATGATCGCGACGAGTAAGATGATGAACGGAATCGAGCGGAAAATATTGACGATACTGTTGAAAAATGTGAACAGCGGGACGTTCTCGAGCAATGCCCCTTTCCGGGTGACGACGAGTAGAATGCCGAGGGGTAAGCCGATCAGAGTTGAAAACAGTAACGACACTGACACCATCGTCATCGTCTGCAAAAATGCTGTCCAGATATCACTATAGTTAACTAGCATCAGCAAGCACCTCCTCGACGGTCACCTGTGCCTGATCGATGTACTGTAAGGCCCGTTTCACTTCAGCCGTCTCACCGATCAACTCGACGAGTAGTGTGCCGAACGGCGTCTCCTGCAACTCCGTGATGCTACCGTGCAGGATGTTGACATCGACGTCGAAGCGTTTTGCGACTTGCGATAAGAGTGGTTGTCCGGTGTGATGTCCAAGGAAGTGAATCTTATAGATTGGATTCGCATTCCGGGACTCGATCAACTGACGAATCGACGCTGGAATCTCGTCATGCATGACGGAGCGAACGAAATTTTTCGCTGTCTCAGTCTGCGGGTTTGAAAAGACATCAAAGACCGTTCCTGACTCGATCAACTTTCCAGCTTCAATGACGGCGACCCGGTCGCAAATCTCCCGGATGACGCCCATCTCGTGGGTGATCAAGAGAATCGTTATCCCGTACTCGGCATTGATCCGCTTTAATAACTGAAGAATATGATGTGTCGTTTGGGGATCAAGTGCTGACGTCGCTTCGTCACATAAAAGGACGGAAGGTTGCGTCGCGAGTGCCCGGGCGATACCAACGCGCTGTTTCTGCCCACCCGACAATTGATCCGGATAATGATCTGCTTTGTCCGCGAGATCGACGAATTCGAGTAACTCCGTCACCCGGCGGCGAATTTCGTCTTTCTTGACGCCTGCGAGAACGAGTGGTTTCGCGACATTCGTAAAGACCGTGTTCGCATTCAACAGATTGAAGTGCTGAAAGATCATCCCGATCCGTTGTTTTGCTTGGCGTAACTTTTTCGGAGACAGTTGCGTTAAATCTTCCCCATCGACCGTCACCGTTCCTGACGTCGGTCGTTCTAACAGATTGACGCAGCGGAGCAGTGAACTTTTTCCGGCACCGCTAAAACCGATGACCCCAAAGATTTCACCTTTTTCGATCGTCAGGTCGACACCGTCGAGCGCTGCAATCGTCTGATCTTTCGTGACGTACGTTTTTTTGACTTGATGAAATGCAATCATTCCGTTTTCCCCCTTCATTCAACAAAAAAGGCCCCTTCTTGAGAAACAAGAAGAGACCTGGATCCGCACAGTGGCAGAATCCACTCCACTCATCTCTCAGACATCTGTCTGATGGAATTGGCACAGTGCTCATAATGAGTCTGTTGCCGAGGTTTCGTAGGGCCAGTCCCTCCACCTCTCTGGATAAGTATTGCGGTATGAAATTCGTATGTGTGTTGTTGTGTTGTTGCTTATGTCGTAAAACTAATTTTTACATTACGGGTCGAACCTTTAAAAGTCAACCAACTTTTCAAAAATAATCCATTTGGCGCATATCGATGGATGAACAAGTTATGAGTTAGCTTACTGAACGGATCATGATTCGTCAAGAACGATTTGACAAGTCATTTTCGGTCGTGCTACCATCGTTTCAATGATTAATCCGACAATTCCAATATGATATTTATCAAGAGTGAACGAGAGACCTGGCTCTATGACTTCACGGCAACCTGCAATCTGTAAGGTGCTCCGACCAGCAAAGCGCGGCTTTGGATGATACGGTGAAAAACTCGTGGGCGTCCAAGCAGTAACGTCGACGAGTTTTTTTCATGAATGGAGGAAAAATAGTAATGATGAACTATCCTGTATTGACTGGTGCTGAAGCATTTTATCTTCAAGGTGGACCGATCGGCATTCTAATCTGTCATGGTTTTAACGCCACTCCGCAGAGTGTCCGGGACGTCGGTGAGGCATTTGCTGCCGAAGGTTTTACCGTCTATGCCCCACGCTTACGTGGACATGGAACGAACGTCCGCGAGTTTGAACAATCGACTGCTCGATGTTGGAAGCAAAGCCTGCAGGACGGCTATGAACGTTTACAAGAAACATGCGATCAAGTCTTCGTCATCGGTCAATCGATGGGTGCGACGCTTGCGTTGTCGCTCGCTGCTGACGGCATTCCGTTTGCCGGCATCATTACGATCAATGCCGCACTCTCCGTTCCATCCTATGAAGCACTTTCGTTCGAGGACGGTCCACAGTACTTACCGGAAGGGGCACCGGACATTAAGCGAGCAGCCTTCGAAATCATTTATGACCTCGTTCCGAGCCGTTGTGCGTTCGAANNTCGAACTCGTCCGTCTAATGGATGAGACAAAAGGACGCCTCGGATCCATTCTCCTGCCGACATTGATTCTCTACTCGGCGACCGATCACGTCGTTCCGCCGTCGAGCTCGGATTATCTGCACCAGCACATCGGGACGAATGATAAACGAATCTACTGTCTCCTCAACTCGTACCACGTCGCGACCCTCGATCATGATCAGGATTTGATCGTGCGTGAGACGATTCGTTTCATCGAACGCTCGAGTCGTTTCTCACAGGAAACGGGATAAAAAAAACAGCTATTCGTCTTCACTTAGAAGCGAACAGCTGTTACATCAAAGGACGACCATCATCGGTTCGTCTTTTTTGTTTATCCTTTTTGGTGTTGCATCGTTTGGAGCGGCTTCGGCTTTCCTGGCACTTCATGGCAGTGGCGGCACCGTGGCTCATACGATTCTGAAGCGCCGACTAAAATGATCGGATCATCATAGTTCGCTGGTTTTCCATCAATCAAACGTTGTGTCCGGGAAGCCGGATCGCCACATGAGAGACAGATCGCCTGAAGTTTCGTCACAAATTCTGCGCGCGCCAGTAATTCCGGCATCTTACCAAATGGCTCTGCCCGGAAATCCTGATCGAGTCCTGCACAAATGACGCGTTTTCCGTCTTGCGCAAGTGCTTCGATGACTTGAACGATCTCATCATCAAAGAATTGAACTTCATCAATTCCGACAATTTGTGTTTCTTCCGCTACTGCTGCATAGAGATCACGACTCGTCGCCATTGGAATCGCCACGACGGAATTTCCGATGTGAGAGACGACATGCTCTTCATGGTACCGGTCGTCGATTGCCGGCTTGAATACTTGAACGGGCAGTTTGCCGTACTGTGCCCGTCTGACACGACGAATCAACTCTTCCGATTTCCCGGAAAACATACTACCACAAATTACTTCGATCCAGCCGTACTGATTTATTACATGCATCATCGTCCGACACCGTCCTCTAAAAATAGTCACTTTAACGAGTATAGCTCGAAACGGTATTGAGAAAAAGGGTTGACTTCCGGAAATCAAAATTCATTTTTTCTTTACCTAGAATTTTTGTCCTTTCATTCCAACCTTCATCCATTTCCTGTACACTAAAGAAGAAGATTCTCGCGAAAGAAGGTGTCCCCGATTCATCATCTCTTACATGACATTCTGCACCAATATGGCGCCCTTGGTCTTTCCGTCCTTCTCGCAGGTGGTATCGTGGGATTGCCGGTTCCTGATGAGACCTTGCTCGTCCTGTCCGGTTTTTGGATGCATCAAGGCAATCTACCGCTGTTCGGTACGATTCTTGCCGCTTACGCTGGCAGTTGCATTGGAATGACGATTAGCTACGTGCTGGGCTTAAAACTCGGCATGCCCCTGTTGCATCGCGTCGGACCAAAGATGCGCATCTCAGAAAAACACATTCTCTCCGCTGAAGCCGGATTTCGTCGTTACGGCAAATCGGTCTTGATCATCGGTTACTACATACCTGGTCTTCGCCAACTCTCTGCCTTTTTTGCAGGTGTTTCAAAAATGCCGTTTCGCATTTTTGCGAGTTACGCGTATACAGGTGCTTTGATTTGGGTCAGTGTGTTCTTGGGCGCCGGCTACTTTGTTGGTCGTCATATCTCGTTCCATAAAGTCGTCGACTACATCTTGGCACATCCAGATGCCATGCCGTACTTGATCGGGATTGTCGGCGGGATCGCTTTCTCGTTCGTCTTAAAGACGTACCTTACGTACCGTTCGCAATTCAGTCTATACAAAAACAGCCTGCTTCCGTAATGGAGGCAGGCTGTTTTTTAAGAACCGGCAAGTAATTACTTGCGGCCGTATTTTTTGTTGAAGCGATCGACACGACCATCTGCCGCGTTGAACTTTTGACGACCTGTGTAGAATGGGTGCGAGTCTGAAGACACATCCACACGGATGAGTGGGTACTCGTTACCATCTTCCCAAGTGATCGTTTCGTTCGAAGAACGAGTAGAACCGCTTAAGAATTTGTACTCAGTCGTTGAATCCATAAATACTACTTTGTTGTAGTTAGGGTGAATTCCTTGTTTCATGGTTGATTTCTCTCCTTCCGCCCTGGTCCATTTGCTGAGCCAGAGTAAGTTACCTTCCTATACTAAACGATTTTTTTACGCGTCGCAATAGTTATTTTTCCGTCGTCGTTTCCTTCTTGACGGTACGCGGTTTAGCAGGTGCACGTCGGACCGTCTTCTTCTTTTCTTTCTCAAGTTCAGCAAAAAATTCTTCATTATTTTTCGTGTCGCGAATCTTACGCAGGAACGTATCGACGAACTCGTTCGACTCGTTCATCGTCCGACGAATCGTCCAGAGCGCATCGAGTTGCTCTTTCGGAAGCAAGAGTTCTTCCTTCCGCGTACCTGATTTGCGAATGTCGATTGCCGGGAAGATTCGGCGTTCCGACAGCTTACGATCGAGATGTAGCTCCATGTTTCCTGTTCCTTTGAATTCCTCATAGATGACATCATCCATGCGGGATCCCGTCTCGACGAGTGCCGTCGCAAGAATCGTCAAACTGCCACCATGTTCGATGTTTCGCGCCGCACCAAAGAACCGTTTTGGTTTGTGGAACGCTGCTGGATCAATCCCCCCTGAAAGCGTCCGTCCGCTTTGCGGCACTGTTAAGTTATACGCACGAGTCAAACGCGTGATCGAATCCATCAAGATGACGACATCTTTTTTATGTTCGACAAGTCGCATCGCCCGTTCAAGGACAAGTTCAGAAATCCGGACATGGTTGTCAGGTGTTTCGTCGAACGTTGAACTGACGACATCTGCTCCCGGAACCGAACGCTCGATGTCAGTTACTTCCTCTGGTCGCTCATCGATCAATAGAATGATCAGCTCGACATCCGGATGATTCTCTTGAATCGAGTTCGCGATTTCTTTGAGGAGTGACGTCTTCCCTGCTTTTGGTGGTGCGACGATCAAACCGCGTTGTCCAAACCCAACCGGTGCAATCATATCCATGACACGAACCGATAAATGACGCGGCTCTGTCTCAAGACGCATTAAACGATCCGGATAGATCGGTGTCAGCGCCGGGAAGAACAAACGGTTACGCGCTGTATCCGGTGCTTCGCCGTTGACGGCTTCCACACTAAGTAACCCTTGGAAACGTTCGTTTTCCTTCGGTGGGCGTACTTTACCTGTGACGACATCACCATTACGTAGATTGAAGCGTCGGATTTGAGAAGCGGCGATATAGATATCTTCAGAGGATTGGGAATAATTGATAGGGCGAAGGAAGCCGAAGCCACCATCGTTTTGCATTTGTGGATTACCAGGGATGACTTCAAGTACCCCTTCGAGGAAATAAAGACCTGTTGATTCCGCCTGTGCTTTTAGAATCTTGAACATCAACTCACGCTTACGGGCTTCCCGATATTGCGGGACATTCTTCGTCTTTGCGATTTCATATAATTCTTTTAATGTCAGCTGGCTCAATTGAGCCAAAGTATAGGAACGTTCAGGTTTATCTTTTTTATCAGTTGTTGGCATGTTTTTCACCTATTCTTTATAAATTCAACTGCATTCAGCATACTTCCATACATACATCAGGAGGTATGTAATTTCTTTCGTGAACTAAAGGTATCATATTTTTTAAAATTCGTCGTCAACAATCCTTTGCGTTTCTTACTTTGTAATATTCAAGGATATTATTTCAGTTATGTTACAAAAGCATCTATTTTGTCTTCTAACTGAAAAAACGTTTTTAAGGGCGCACATGCTAAGATATTCCTGCAGACAAAATTCTTACACAGTTGTAAGGTTCACTGCCTAATTACACACTTAATGATTTCATCATATAACTTACGGACGCAACACACTACATTAAAACGGAGGAATTCTTAACATGAAACGTTTTCTAGCATCGATCGCGACAGCAGCCTTAGTGGTTTCAGGTTTTACATCAGTGGGTACAGGTAAAGTTGAAGCAGCAACAGTCACGAAAGTCAAGATCACGGACAACGGTCTTCGTGTTCGGACAGCTCCTTCTACGAAAGCAAGCATCGTCGGGAAAGTCAACGCTGGTCAAGTCTTTACATACAAAGGCAAATCAGGCAGCTGGACAAAAATCTCATACGGCGGTAAAACACGTTATGTCTTCTCACAATACACAAAGACATACAAATCATCTTCAAGCGCTAAAAAATCAACAAGCACATCTTCTAAACGGACGAAAATCCTGAACGAAGCAGCAAAACATAAAGGTACACCATACGTATGGGGCGGAACAACGACTCGTGGATTCGACTGCTCTGGTTTCACAAGCTACGTTTACAAGAAAGCGGCTGGTAAAACATTGCCACGTACGTCTTCTTCACAATATTCTTCTTCTAAGAAAGTCCGCGTTTCAAGCGTACAACCAGGAGATCTTGTCTTCTTCTCACACGGTAGCGGCATTCAACACGTCGGGATCGCAACAAGCAAGTCAAGCATGGTTAACTCAGAAACAGGTGGCGTTAAATACTCAAGCTTCAAATCAGGGTACTGGGGTTCACGCCTTGTCGGCGCAGGATCTTACCTTTAATTCATCATCTCAAAGCGGTTGAGCATTGGCTCAATCGCTTTTTTTCATCTTATTCAATTCATAAGAAGGAAATAGGATGCATGTCTTCATCACAGGTGCTTCAAGAGGTCTTAGTCGTGAATTCGCTTATCTGTACGATAATGAAATCACGTCCTGCTCGTCAAACGTGAGACAATGCTCTTCAAAACGAAATTTCATGTCGAGCGATTTGGAGGCACTGCAATCTTCCCATACGATTTAACGAAGCGGAAAACGTTAGCACGTTTCCTTTTCCTCTAGGAGTTGAGGATGAACGTCTTGATTCCTAGAAACATAGCAAAAAGAGTTGGTGTTTCGGAAATTATCCGAAACACCAACTCTTTTTTATCGATCAAGTCCTCACGTATGAGTCCGTCTCTTTTACTTAATGACAAGCTTCGGTTTTTTCTTAAACGAGTGAATGCCTTCAACGAAACGAACCGTTCCGGATTTCGCACGCATGACGACAGAGTGTGTCTGACCGCCTTGTGCCGTGAACTGGACACCTTTCATCAACTCACTGTCCGTGACCCCTGTCGCAGCAAAGATACAGTCGTCTCCTGCGACGAGATCGTCCATCATGAGAATCTTCGATGGATCTTCGATGCCCATCTTCTTACAACGTTCAATCTCGGCATCGTCTGCTGGTAACAAGCGCCCTTGGAGCTCTCCACCGAGACACTTTAAGGCAACGGCAGCAAGAACGCCTTCCGGTGCGCCACCTGAACCAAGCAAGATATCAATCCCTGTATGCGGGAACGCCGTATTGATCGCACCAGCAACGTCACCGTCACCAATCAAGCGAATCCGTGCCCCTGTTGCCCGAATCCGTTGAATGATTTCTTCATGACGTTCGCGATCAAGGATCGAGACGACGACGTCTTCAATTTCCTTGTTCTTCGCTTTTGCGACTGCTGCGATGTTTTCTTCAATCGTCGCATCCAGACTGATGTGTCCTGCTGCTTCCGGACCAACTGCAATCTTATCCATGTACATGTCCGGTGCATGGAGTAAATCTCCCGCATCCGCAACAGCGAGGACAGCAAGTGCGCCCCATGTTCCTTTTGCGACGATATTCGTTCCTTCGAGCGGATCGACAGCGACGTCAAGTCGTGGTCCATACCCATTTCCTAGCTTTTCTCCAATGTAAAGCATCGGTGCTTCATCCATCTCGCCTTCCCCGATGACGACGGTTCCTTTCATCGGAATCGTATCGAAGACATCACGCATCGCGCTTGTTGCCGCATCATCCGCTTCATTCTTCAATCCTTTTCCCATCCAGCGTGCAGAGGCAAGTGCTGCCGCCTCCGTGACGCGTACAAGTTCCATTGATAGACTTCTCTCCATGTGTATGTCCCCTCTCCCTTGTTACAAATCGGTCAAATCGTTTCACGCCATACGAGGGCGCCTAGTTCCTTCAACTTCTGATCAAATCGTTCGTAACTCTGGTCAAGCACTTCCGCGTGGTGCAATGTCGTCTCCCCTGAAGCGAGAAGTCCCGCCAAGACAAGTGCTGCGCCACCGCGTGGATCTGGTGCCTCGATTTCCGTACCGAGTAAGGATTCGCCACCACGAATGATGATCGAAGCGTCTTCATGCGTGATTCGGGCGTTTAAGCGCCGCAACTCCTGTACATGTCGGAAACGTTGCGGGTACAACTTATCGACAACGATACTCGCTCCTTTCGCTTGCAACAACGCTGCCGAGATGACAGGTTGTAAATCGCTTGGGAATCCACCGTAGTGGAAGACACGAATATCGACCGGCTTCGCCTCATGAAATGTCGCCGTGACGGAATCATCTGTTACTTCGATCAACGCACCATACCGCTCGAGTTTTTGGATAACGCTCTCGAGATGGAGCGGAATGACGTTATCGACGGTGACGCGCCCAAGTGCCGCGCCCATCGTCAAAAACGTTCCTGCTTCCATCCGGTCTGGAATCAAGGTATGCCGGCAACCACTCAGGCGTGAGACACCTTTGATTCGAATCTCATCCGTTCCTGCCCCTTTGACATTTGCTCCCATGTTCGTCAGCATCGTACTGACGTCGATGACTTCTGGATCATAGGCAGCGTTTTCGATGACAGTCGTTCCTTCAGCGAAGACAGCGACGAGTAAAGCACTGATCGTCGCTCCGAATGACGGAAGATCGAGATAGATTCGGTTTCCGACGAGACGGTCGACGCGCATGTAATGGACGCCCTGCTCGTTACGTACGGAAACACCGAGACGCTCCAGTGCTTTGATGTGTAAATCAATCGGTCGTGGTCCGATGTCATAACCCCCCGGCAGACCGACGACTCCTTGTTTGAATCTGGCCGCCAGAACGCTCATGAGGTAGATCGATCCGCGTAACTTGCGCGTCTCCGCACCAGTTAACGGCATCGATTCAACCCGACTTGGATCAATCGTCACCATATCGCCTTGACGTGTCACGACCGTGCCGAGCGTCTCTAAAATCTCGATCATTGTCGCGACGTCGCCAATTTCTGGCACGCCTTCTAGAACGACCGTCTGATCCGTCAGTAGAGCTGCAGCAAGACACGGAATGGCGCTTTGCTTCGAACCACTGATTGATACGGTTCCTTCTAGGCGTTGTTGCCCTACGATATGCAAAATGTCCACGTTCCATCAACCTTTCTCTTCGCTACGATTATTGCTGCGTTTTTTCCCAGTCCGCGAGGAACTTTTCAATTCCTTGCGTCGTGAGTGGGTGGTGTGTGAGTGACTCGATGACCGAGAATGGAATCGTCGCGATGTCTGCGCCCGCAAGAGCAGCGTTCGTCACGTGAACCGGGTTCCGGACCGATGCCGCAATGATTTGTGTCGGAATATCATGTACGACGAAAATTTGAGCAATCGTCTCGACGAGCCCCATTCCATCTTGACCGATGTCATCTAGACGACCGAGGAATGGTGATACGTATGTCGCACCAGCACGGGCTGCGAGTAATGCTTGGTTCGGATTGAAGATCAATGTGACGTTCGTCGTGATCTTCTCTTTTGAAAGTGCTGCGACCGCTTCGAGTCCGGCCGGAGTCATCGGAACCTTAACCGTAATGTTCGGTGCGATCTGGGCAAGTTCCTTCCCTTCGCGAATCATTCCTTCTGCATCAAGCGCGATGACTTCAGCGCTGACAGAGACATCTCCGACGATTTCACAGATTTCACGAAGTCTTGTATGGAAATCGACGCCCTCCTTAGCGACGAGCGATGGATTCGTCGTGACACCATCTAAAATCCCCATTTTATGTGCTTTCTTGATGTCCTCTACGTTTGCTGTGTCAATGAAAAATCTCATCTTTCTCGTTCCCCTTTCATCCCTTGAAATCGCTTACGACTCTATTATAGGTTTTTTTCACGAGAAGTCCTACTATTTTCCATCGAATACACGTTCATATGATATGAAAAAAGCACGGTAGACCGAAGTCTACCGCACTTTAAAGAGGAGTCGATTAAGCTTTGTTGCTTGAACCGAACTCACGCATCTTACCGATGACAGTTTGTTTGATTGCTTCACGACCTGGTGCGATGAATACGCGTGGGTCATATGCTTCTGGTTTCTCAGCTAACACTTCACGAACGACTTTCGCGAATGAGATTTGGTTCTCTGTGTTAACGTTGATTTTTGAAGTTCCGAGTGAGATCGCTTTTTCGATATCGTGTGTCGGAATTCCAGTTCCACCGTGAAGAACGAGTGGGAGGTTTGTAGCGTCACGGATTTCTTCCATCTCTTTGAATCCGAGGTTTGGTTCACCTTTGTATGGTCCGTGAACAGAACCGAGTGCAGGCGCAAGCGTGTCGATTCCTGTTTCTTTGACGATGCGTACACACTCGTCAAGTTTCGCGTACATGACATCACCGATGACGTCGTCTTCTTGTCCACCAACTGTACCAACTTCCGCTTCTACTGAAACGCCTTTAGCGTGAGCGTATTCAACGACTGCTTTTGTTGTTTCGATGTTTGTGTCGATCGGGCTGTGCGAATCATCGATCATGACAGATGTAAATCCAGCGTCGATCGCTTCTTTACATTTTTCAACGCTCGAACCGTGGTCGAGGTGGATTGCGACTGGAACTGTTATTTTCATGTCGTGTACGAGACCTTCAACCATTTTCACGACAGTGTAGAATCCGCCCATGTGGCGTGCTGCACCTTCAGATACTCCAAGGATAACTGGTGACTGCTCTTCTTGAGCCGCACCGAGAATCGCTTGTGTCCACTCGAGGTTGTTGATGTTGAATTGGCCTACTGCATACTTACCTTCGAGAGCTTTGTTTAACATGTCTGTCATAGATACTAATGGCATAATGACATCCTCCTCTGTTTTGATCGCTGCTTACACGAACTCGTGCAATTTCAGACTGATTATAACATACTGATTCATCGGAACGTACAGCATTTCGCTTGGTTTTTTGGTTTGTGACGGCGACGTGAAGGATTAACCGCTTACATCGTGAGAAATTTGCACAGTCACTTCTTTTTTTAATTCGAAGATGTCAAATGGCTTCCCGAAGAAGGCGACGACCCCTAATCGTTTCGCTTCTTCCATCGCTTCTTTTTCACCGAGTGCCGTCATTAAAATCGTCCGGACACGTCGTCCGATCCGGTCCTGATGACGTAAAACCTCGATCCCGGTCCGCCCCGGCATGTTGACATCCATCAACAGCAAATCATATGCCGCTCCTTGTAAGTAGACGATCGCTTCCTCTCCATCGACGGCGACGTCCGTTTCATACCCTTCTGCCCGGAACAACTGTGCAAGCAAATTCCGGATTCCCGGCTCATCCTCGACGATCAACAATCTGCCTTTCATCTCTGCCACTCCCCCTCTAGTTATTTCCATTCTACACTAAAGCAAAACTTACTTTATACTGTCCTTGAGAGAAACATAGAAAGGATGAAGAAAAATGATGAAAATCTTAGCTACACAATTCAACGGAAAATTGCAAACACTCGCAAAACAGGAAGACGAACTATTCGATGTCGTCCGTCTGCTCGCACAGGCGCTCGTCGGGGAAGGTACGGTCTATGTCGACGCTTACGGTGAGTGTGAAGGGCTCTATCCAATGCTCTCAGAAGGTCCGGATCAGATGAAACGGGTTACGAAAATCAAGGATCGAAAGACACTGCACGCTGTCGATCGCGTCTTAATCTTTACGCCAGATACAGAACGCTCCGACCTTCTCGCTTCTCTTGCTCGCTATGACGCATGGCATACGCCTTATGCGATCGTCACACTCAGTGACGTGACAGAAACGCTCGAGCGTTCGATTGCACCGCTCGCATTGAAGTTTAGTAAAGGATTGCTTCCGGCAGAGGACGGTTCACGTCACGGACTGCCGAGCCTTGCCCTTTGCGCGTTCCTCTTGACACATATCTTGACGCAACTACAAGAGATGACGGAAGAGTGGGATTAACACTTTTCTTCTATAATATTTAGTTCTGAATATAACCAATCAAAAAAAGACGCGGTAACCTTCAAGATGCTGAAGGTTACCGCGTCTTTGATTATCTTTCCTTTCATTCACCAAGTGAAGCTTGGATGAAGTCATGGAAGAGTGCTTGTGGACGTTCTGGACGTGAGATCAATTCTGGGTGGAACTGACACGCGACGAACCATTTGTGTTCTGGAATCTCGATGATCTCAACGAGACGACCGTCTGGGCTCGTACCTGAGAAGACCATGCCGTTCGCTTCGAACTGCTCACGGAATTCGTTACCGAACTCATAACGGTGACGGTGACGTTCGTAGACGAGCTCGCTTGAATACGCGGCACGTGCTTTCGTTCCATCTTCGAGTTTACATGGGTAAAGTCCGAGACGGAGTGTACCACCGAGATCCTCGATGTCTTTTTGTTCTGGCAACAAGTCAATGATCGGGTATGGTGTCGCTGGGTCGATTTCCGCTGAGTGTGCGCCTTCAAGATTGAGGACGTTACGTGCGAATTCAACTGTCGCGAGTTGCATACCGAGACAGATACCGAAGAACGGTACGTTGTTTTCACGTGCAAAACGTGTCGCTTCGATTTTCCCTTCGATTCCGCGTTCTCCAAATCCACCAGGAACGAGGATTCCGTCTGCTGAACCGAGCAATTCGTTGACGTTTTCGCGCGTCACGTCTTCTGCGTTGATCCAGTCGATTTCGATGTCACTGTTGAAGGCGAATCCAGCGTGTTTCAGTGCTTCTGCAACTGAGATGTACGCATCACGCAATTCGACGTATTTCCCGACGAGTGCGATCTTCGTCGTCTTCTCGAGGTGCGTCACTGTGTGGACGAGTTGTTTCCAAGCCGTCATGTCAGCAACTGGTGTGTCGAACTTGAAGTAGTCACAGACGAGTTGGTCCATGCCTTGACGTTGCAAGTTGAGCGGTACTTCGTAGAGCGTCGATGCATCTTGTGCTTCGATGACTGCTTCCGGACGTGTGTCACAGAAGAGAGCGATTTTATCTTTCATCTCTTGTGGGACTGGGTGCTCTGCACGTAAGACGATGATGTCTGGCTGGATACCATAGCTACGGAGTTCTTTGACACTGTGTTGTGTCGGTTTCGTCTTGAGCTCACCTGCTGCTGCAAGATACGGAACAAGCGTACAGTGGACGTACATGACGTTTTCTTTTCCGATATCGTTTTTCACTTGGCGAATGGCTTCGATGAACGGAAGCGACTCAATATCCCCTACTGTTCCACCAATCTCCGTGATGACGACGTCTGCGCCCGTTTCTTTTCCAGCACGGAAGACACGGTCTTTGATTTCGTTCGTGATGTGTGGAATGACTTGAACTGTTCCACCGTTGTAGTCTCCACGGCGTTCCTTCTTGAGGATCGTCGAGTAAATACGACCAGACGTGACGTTCGCGTTCTGGCTCAAGTTGATGTCGATGAAGCGCTCGTAGTGACCAAGGTCAAGGTCCGTCTCTGCGCCATCATCTGTGACGAAAACTTCCCCGTGTTGGTACGGGCTCATCGTACCCGGGTCGATGTTGATGTACGGGTCGAATTTTTGGATCGTGACGTTAAGGCCACGGTTTTTCAAGAGACGAGCGAGTGATGCAGCGGTGATCCCTTTACCGAGTGACGATACGACGCCACCTGTTACGAAAATATACTTTGTCATGTTAAATATTGCTCCCTTCTCTAATTCACATCTCAACAAAACAGAGGTGGTAAAAACAAAAAAGCAAAAGTGCCCCCATAATAGGAGACACTTTTGCTGAAATAAGCACGTTGCTTAAAGAAGCCCATGACTAACTTACGTCATTCGGAAAACTTCGTCAAGCCTAATTTTTCAGAGAAAAATTTTCGCGCTCGTTCGTCAGCCGTCAACGAAAAAACTGCCATTTCTATAGGGAAATAGCAGCTGTACAGTTGTGGTTGATCGTGCTTAGACTTCCTCTTCTTCTTCGAAGTCTTCTAAGTCTTCTTCGTCGAGATCGTCATCGAGATCATCGATGGCTGCGACTTTTTTGAACGTATCATCGTCTTCGCTGTCGTCAGCTGAATCATAGTCTGCTGTCTTCGCGAATGTATCAAGATCGTCTTCGATCGTCTCGAACTCATCTTCTTCTGCATCATAGTTGAACTCTTCTTCAAACTCATCGAGTTCTCCACGTTGACGCGCTTCGATGACGAGATCCTCATCCGACTTATCAAACGGATACCAAGCGCGGAGTGACCAACGGTTCGCTCCGACGTTGACGAAGTTTCCGTCGATGTTCATGTCTGTATAGAGTTGAGCAAGTTTCTCGAACTTGTCTTCTTCATCTGTAAACGTATGGTACTTTTCGATTTCTGACGTGATGTCATCGAACGTGATTGGCTGTTCGCCAGCTTCTTGCAACATTTCATTGACGAATTCGATCAGCGAAAGATCAGTAATCTCTTCTTTACTTAAACGGCTGAGGCTCATTGTGACGGCCACTTCCTTTCATTTGCGTTCAATCCATTACTTCTCATTATACGCAAAATGGCTTTTAAAAATCCAGTCTCTATTTAAAAAAAGCTCGAATTGATTCTCGATTCGTGTTTTTCCCGCTCCCGAAAAAGGAATATCCAAGAGAGAAGAAGGAGGAATGACAGATGGAGATGACAATCGAACGGGTCAACGATTTTGATGCCTTCAACTGGCTACCAATTTTATCAAAGAGTACACAGGAAGGCTATCCCTTCATTGAACGGATGCTACGCGAACGGCGAAATGAAACGTTCCAAGAGGATGGTGAGGCATTTTTTGTCGCTTTATCTCTTTCCGGACACGTCATCGCGTGCGGGGGGTATATGAAACAAACCGGCACGAACGACGTCGGTCGGATTCGTCATGTCTATGTCTTACCAGAAATACGACACCACGGTGTTGGTACGCAACTACTTGAGAAAATCATCCCGGAAGCACTGTTGACGTATTCTGAGCTCTGGCTCTATACGGACGATGCCAGTACCTTTTATGAACGATTCGGTTTTGAGCCGTATACAGCAACTAAAGTGACACATCGCCTTCTCAAGCATGCATTCGTTCAACCATAAGTGTCTTGAATTGACATATCGGGAATCATCGATTAGTTTAAGCGTATGACAAATCAAGTGGATCTATTCAAGGCATTATCGAACGAGGTACGTCTTGATATCTTACGCTGGCTCAAGGATCCCGAGACTCATTTCAATAAGCCGACGGCCCATCTCGCGACGAATTTGTCGGACAAGGGAGGCATTTGCGTCGGAGATATCCAAGAGAAGGCGAACTTATCTCAATCGACCGTCTCCCAATATCTTGCGATGTTGCAAAAAGTCGGATTGCTCGAATCCGAACGTCACGGCAAATGGACGTATTACCGGCGAAATGAAGAAAAAATCCAGGAGCTTGCAGCGTACCTCAAAGGAGAACTTTGATCCGTTCTCCTCGCCTTACATATCGACATTTCTCGATATTTAGATTCGTGAAAGGATGAATTCTGTTGAAAATCGTGTATTACGCACTCGCGTTACTTGCGGGTATCGCTCTCAGTGTCGAAGGAGCTATCTATGGTGAGCTCGGGAACTTCGTCGGAAAACTTGAAAGTAGCTTTTATAATTTCTTCGCCGGTACGATCATCATCGGATTGATCGTCCTCTTTTTCGGAAAGGGTTCACTCGGCTATACCTTCCGCGCACCGAAATGGACCTTGCTCGGTGGTCTACTCGGTAGCATCTACTTGACGATCTTGATCATCAGCATCCCTCTCGTCGGGGTCGGTCTCGCCATGATCAGTGTCATTCTCGGTCAAATGGTCGCTAGTATGGTCATCGAACATAACGGCTGGCTTGGTAGTCCGAAACGTCCCATCAATCGCGACAAGCTAATGGCTTCTGCTCTGATGCTCGTCGCCCTATTTCTTATCTTTTAAGGAGGTTCGCTCGTGAATATTCTATTACTTGGTTTTACATTACTCGGTGGCGTCATGCTGAGCGCACAGTCGTCTATCAATGGTGCCTTCAGTCAAAAGGCTGGTGCCCTTGAAAGTACGTTCCTGACCTTCTTCACGGGGATGCTGATTCTTGCACTCGCCATCCTGTTCTTTGGTCAAGGAAACGTCCTACTCTTGCTCGAAGCACCTCGTTGGCAACTAAGTGCTGTCCTGTTCGGCGTCAGTTATCTATTCCTGACGATTCTTGCCGTTCCTCAGATCGGTGTCACGGCAGCTAGTATCGCGACCGTCATCGGTCAACTCGCAGCAGGTATGGTCATCGACCATATCGGTGCATTCGGTGGCGTCGTCGTCCCGCTCGACGGAAAACGTCTGCTTGGTCTGCTTGCGATGTTAGCTGCGCTTTACTTCGTCTATCGTGGGAACACACGTAAAGACTTAATGGCTTCATCTGATTCGATGGCATCCTGACGATTGTTCTCACGATTCGTTCACGCGCTTTTCTCAGGCGAGACACAAGCCAGTCTCGACTGTCGTCGACAGTCGATTCGGGTCTTGTTTGTCTCTGACAGCGCAAGATCGTGCGCTTTTTCCTGTAGAAGTCGCGTGAACAACGTGAGTCCTAGCACTTCTCGGAATCCAGCAATAAAGAGAAAAACCGAGATGCTGAAGTGAATCTACTTCAGCATCTCGATTTTTTCTTATCGTACGATCCGTTGATGAACGTGCAAGACGAAGACTCCTGCGGGCAAAGCAGAATAGATTAGATTCCGTAGGCGCAACGCTCAAACTAGAAAAATTTTACGTTTTCAGCCTATCGGCTTATCAATAACAACTTTACCTTCTTTGTCTAATAACGGTGTCATTCCGTTCAATCCGAGCCCGCTTGTCATTAAATAATTGACGCCTGTTTCAGTGTCTACGACAATCTTGATAATACCACCACTTAAGTGCTGTTTTGATTTAAGGATGAACCGTTTGTCCATTATTTTTATGCATCCTCTCGTTCTTTCCGATTTTCACATAAAATTATAAATCACTGTGCAAGGATATGAAGGGATAGGTTTAACGCTTTTGTTTTTAAAAAGGTATTGTCTATCTAAAAGAGTCCTCACTTCTCCATACGACTCTTACAGAAAAAAGCACGATTCATCAGAGACACACAAGACCCGGATTGGCTGTCTGTGGCAGCCGAGACCAGTTTGTGTCTCGCCCAAGGAAAGCGAATGGAACATCGCGAGGACATCGAATGAATCTATATCACTGTTCCAGCTGTTGTCTCTTAAGTAAACGCAACGCTTCCGTAGCAAGACGATGATCTGCTTCCTGCGATAGACCGGAAACGGTGATCGTACCGACGACACCGACTCCTTCGATCCGGATCGGGAACGACCCACCGGCATCGACATAATCGGCTGGAGAAACAGCATACATCGTATGATACGAGCGATGTTTGCTCTCATTATACCGACGCATGTACAGCGAGCTATAGCCATGCCGCAAGACGACATTCGATTTCCGGCGGATCCACTCTTCTTGATCCGGTGCCGTACCGTCGAGCGCCGCGTAATATAAGCGCTGCCCATTCCGTTTGATTTCAACGGCAATCGAAAGATTCTCCTTCATCGCCCGTCCAATCAACTCATGCCCCATCCCGATCGCTTCCGTGTTCGTCAGTGACATTAGGACGAGTTCTTCCTCTTCCGCAAGCAGTACTTTCAAATCTTCCATGCATCCCATTCCTTTCGTAAGAGGCGTCGTCCTTCATCACTGCTGATGCGCACTGCTTCAATCAAGCGCATTGTTTTTTCAGCGTCGCGTAAATCGACAGGTACCCGTCCACCGCGAAGTCCTTCCGCCAACTGTTCGTAAAACGTCGCATAACTGCCTGGAAGTGTTGCGAGGCGCTCGACTGGCTGATCGGCGATCTGGAGATATCCATAGGAGTCCACTTCATCTTCGCCGAGCTGTCCATCGACAGCATGACCTTTCGCAAGCCGTCCTTCTTGTGGATCCATTCCGTATTTGATGTAACTGCCGCGTGTCGCATGGAACTCAAAACGCGGTGTCGGTCCTTGGATGAAGGATGCCGAGCGAAGAATGACACGCCGCGTACCGTAATGTAGCGTGACATGGAAACCGTCATCGACAACAGCACCGTCACGTTGCAGGTAAACATCGCCCGTCAGAGCATCCGGTTCTCCAAACAAGGCAAGTGCTTGATCGAGTAAGTGTGAGCCGAGATCAAACAGGATGCCGGCACCATCACCCGCTTGTTCCCGCCAGCGCTCCCGAACAACCGGGCGATAGCGATCAAAGCGTGACTCAATGACTTGCCAGTCCCCAATTTCGTTCATCTCCATCAATTGTTCAAGTGTCAGGAAGTCCCCGTCAAAGCGACGGTTTTGATAGACGGCGATTTGAACCCCGTATTGTTTTGCTAACGTTTGCAGCGCCAGTGCTTCTTCGATCGTCACGACGGCCGGCTTTTCGAGTAAGACGTGCTTTTTTGCTTCGATCGCTTGTTTTGCCATTTCGAAATGCAGTGCCGTTGGTGTCGTGATGACGACAAGTTCCGTATTCTCATCTTGCAACGCATCAGCGAGTGTCGCGACGACTATCGCCTCACTGAAATGTTGTGCCACCTGCTCCGGTCGACTCGAGACGACTTGCGTCACTTCAAATGCCGGTAATGCCTGTAAGAACGGAACGTGAAACGTCACCGCTGAAAAACCAAATCCGACGAGCGTCGTTTGAATCGGGTTCATGTTGTTTCCTCCTCTGTCACGTCGAGATCGACATGATAATGATCTAATCGTTCTTGCCACGTTGCGTCTGGTACTTGATCGGTGACGAGCACATCGATTTGTCCCCAATCACAGACTTTATGCAAAAAGCGTTTATTGAATTTCGTATGATCCGCGAGGACGATGACACGGGTCGCACTTCGAATCATCGCTTTCTTTACGACCGCTTCTTCGAGTTGTTCCGCAAAAAGTCCTTCTTCCGTCAACCCACATGCTCCAAGAAAAACACAATCGACTTGATAATTCAGGATGTCGTCTGCCGTCTTGATTCCACTCAAGCTCCGTGCATGCCGGTCAAAACGTCCTCCCGTGACGTACAGCTCAATATCCCTCCGCGCTCCGACGTAATCGGCGATATCGAGTGAGTTCGTGATGACCTGTAGTGAATACGGTGGAAGTGCCCGTGCCATCTCAGATACCGTCGTTGCAGCGTCGAGCAATAAGCGATCATTCGCTTGGACGTGACGCGCCTCGCGCTGTCCGATCCGCCGTTTTTCCGGCTTCTCTGTCCGCTGTTCATATGCAAGCGTCCCACCAGCACGGACTAATCCATTCTTAACACGAATGATCTCCCCTTCTTGTTCGAGGACGATGACGTCACGACGTGCGGTATCTCGTGAAATCTGATACTCCTGCATCAGTTGATCCAGCGAAATTTCAGGACTCGTCTTGATCCATTCCCGCATCTGTTGCAGCCGTTCGATTTGCCCCATCGATTCCTACCTCCTTTTTTCTTTATATTAAGTTTTTTCATTACTATATGCAATTTTATTGCAAATAATTCGACGATAATTCGGGTAAATAATAGAAGACAACTACTTTCAGAACGGAGGAATTGATATGCAAACGATATTGATCACGGGTGCTTCTTCCGGTATCGGTCTGGCGACGGCGCAGCAGTTTGCGGAAGCCGGCTGGTCTGTCTACGCTGGTGTTCGGAGTCCGGGTGAGATGACTGTGTCGTTACCGACGCTCACCTTCTTGTCGCTCGATGTCACAGATGAAACAAGCGTGCAGGCAGCCATCCGGCAAATCGAACAAGAGGTCGATCACCTGGACGTTGTATTCTGCAACGCCGGTCATGGTTTACTGCGCGCACTCGGTCAAGCGACAAGTTATGAAATCAAGCAACTCTTCGAAACGAATGTCTTCGGTGTCATCCGAACGATCGAAGCCTGCCTCCCCTTACTCAAACAAGCACCGGAGGGTAGTCACTTACTCGCGACTTCAAGCGTCAGTGGTCTCGTCGGTCAACCGATGAATGAATTGTATTGTGCCAGTAAGTTTGCGATCGAAGGGCTGTTCGAAAGTCTTGCGACCTACTATAAACCGTACTTCAATATCGACGTCACCCTGATTGAACCGGCCGCCGTCGAGACGAACTTTACCGCAAATGTTCTCGATCAACTTGAACGGACGGGTGGCTTACACGAAGACGACTTCAAACCGATCATCACGGCTTATTTGCAGACGTACCGAACGCGACATGCCGACCGCCAATCAGCAGAAACTCTGGCTGAGGTGATCTTCGAGGTCGTCCACCGCGACGAACGTCCGTTACGAATCCGGACGACGGAAGCTGATGAACATTTCGTCGCCCATAAGACGCATCATGATCCGTCAGGACTCCAAGGTGTCGCTAAAATACGACGACTGACATTAAATCTCGAATGATTCCCCTTTTTTAAAAATTTCAATCCGCCTAAGCAATTTTCGCCTACTATACTGAGACTATCTACCTAAAAATTATCTCGAAGGGCGGAACGTATGCCGTCCTTATTTCTTTTTACGATCGTCTATCTGATTCCGACCTTCATCATGTTCTATATGTCGATTGATATATTTTTACGCAATCCATCACATCCGCAACACCAACTGCTTAGCTTATTCACGTTCACTTACTTATAGGATGTTCTTCCTCCATTCAAGAAAAATGCCTCTTCGCTTGAACTTACAGGTTGATCAGGTGATAGATGGTGTCAAACATGCCGGAAAGAATGATTATCTTATTCATGATACGATGGACTTGACGCACCGATCTTAAAGGAGAGATTCGATGATATCTGTACTGACGATTTTTTCACGCCTATTCAAGGGATTGCGCCGCGCCTTTCACTTGTCTTACTTCCGCGGACTACTGATTCTTTGTTTGTTGACACTCGTCTCTGGGACGATCTTCTACAGTACGGAAGAAAACCTTTCGGTCATCGATGCGCTTTACTTTTGCATCACGACACTGAGTACGGTCGGGCATCCGACATTCATCCCGACGACGACGCTCGGTAAGGTCTTCACGATGGCGTATATCACGATCGGCTGCGGGTTGTTCTTGACGTTAATTGCTACCTTGTCATACGTTTTGATTAAACAACCGGAAGAGGATTAAGAGGGAATCAAATATGCGTCAATCTGCCATCCAAAACAATTTCGATTGGTGTCGCCTTGTTTGTGAACAAGTCGGATGCCAGGTGACAGAAACCGAATCGACCTGGCTCGCTAAAGGAAGCGTTCCAAGTTATTATCCGGAACTGATGGTTCGCCTTCCTCATCAGCGAATTAATGCAACCGACGTGTACAGCATCAAGGACTGTACGGCGAGCTATGATTTCTCAAGCGCTGGTCTCAGTCACCTGTTCACAGCGGAATGGATGACCCGTTCCGCCATACTCGATCGTCGCGCTCTTCCCGTCGATTGGTCTGTCGTCACGGATGCCACGCAGTTTACTCGCTTCCAAGCAATCCAAGCGACACCGGAGTTACCGGAATCGTTATGGCAACATCCGGCCGTCCGCTTTTTCTATTGCGAAGCACAACAGGCAAGTTGCATCGCCTACTCGAACCAAACGACGACCGGATTGATGTACGTTAGTTCCGACTATCTTGATGAACGCTTATGGGATGATATCGCACGCTTGTGCTCCGCACACTTCCCCGGTCAACCGCTCGTCGGATACGAATACGGTGATCACCTGATCACGGCGCTCGAAGCAGGCTTTGACGACGTCGGTCCACTGGCGGTCTGGATTCGCACGACGCATGAGAATGCATGAAAAAAACCGAACCAATTCCCTTTCTCTTGAAGAGAAGGCGAATCGGTTCGGTTTTTTTACATCAAGCGACTGATGAACGCGGTCGCGATCCCGAAGTAGACGAGGAGCGACAAGATATCGTTCAACGTCGTGATCAGCGGTCCGGACGCAATCGCCGGGTCGATCTTTAAGCGATGTAAGATGAGCGGAATGATCGTTCCAGCCAGTGTTCCAAAAATCAGCGTGATGACGAGTGAGCTGCCGACGACAAGACCTAAGACGGCACTTCCTTGCCAGACGTACGCAATGATAGCAATCAAGACGCCACAAATGACACCAATGATCAAACCAACCCAAAGTTCTCGTAGGATTAATCGCGTCGCGACCCGCTTATCGACTTCACGCGTGATCAATCCACGGACGACGACCGCGAGCGATTGGGTACCGGTATTTCCGGTCATCCCAGCAATCATTGGCATGAAAAAGGCGAGCGCGACAACTTTTGAAAGCGTCTCTTCGAACTGACTGATGATCGATCCGGAGACGAGCCCGATGAACAGTAACAAGACGAGCCATGGCAAGCGCCGGGTTGCAGCAATCCACGGCTTCGTCTCGAAATCAATTGATTTACCGGATGCTGAGAGTTTCTCGATGTCTTCATTCGCTTCTTCCCGTAAGACATCGAGTGCATCATCGACCGTGATCAATCCGACGAGAACATCGCCTTCGACGACCGGTAGCGAAACGAGATCGTAGCGTTCGAACAATTGCGCGACCTCTTCCTGATCGGTCTCTGCTGCGACCCGAATCACCTTCGTCTCCATGACATCGCTGATTCGTTCCGTATTTTCAGCTAAGATGACGTCCCGGTATGAGATGACACCGACGAGTTCACTGAGTTGATTGACGACGTACACGTAATTGATCGTCTCCGAGTATTCGATGTAGTCACGCATCTTCTCGACCGTCTCACCGACCGTGAAATCCTCTCCCACCCAGATGAACCGGTTCGTCATCAAACGCCCTGCCGTCTCCGGTGGATACGTCAAGAGATTGCGGACGATCAGTGCCTCGTCTGTCCGCATGCTACCAAGCAAACGGTCAGTTTCTTCTGGTCCCAGTTCCTCCAGTAAATCCGCGACATCATCGTTTTCCATTAAATCGAGGACATGCCCGGCGCGCTCGACGTCTAAACGACGCAAGACGGCAAGACGTTGCTCTCCTTCGAGCTCCTCAAGCACATCTGCCAATCGTTCGTGATCGAGATAATCGAGGAGTCGTGCCTGATCGTCTTCTCCTAATTCTTCATATACTTGCGCGATGTCATACGGATAGACTTCTTCGATGACTTGCTGTGCTTGCTCTCGCTTTTCCTTCGCAAGCGCATCGAGCAATAGCCACTTCCATTGTTGTTCTGCTGTCTGACGCAATCTCCTCACCCCCATACGATTCTGCCTTTTCATCTTAGCACGAGTTGATTCGCGATCGATATCGAAAAACAGTTGACAACTGTTTCTTACGGCTTTAAAGTTTGCCTTAAGGAAACATTATTAGCAGACCGAATCTTTCTCTAGTAATGAATGATCAAAAAATTTTAAGCTGTTTTTTGCCATAAGGAAACTTTCCTTCTCTACACCACAAAACCAAAGGAGTGAGCATTCATGTACGCCCTTGATGTTAACCGTCTCACGGTCTCCTATTTTGATACACATGCACTCGCCGATGTATCCGTCCGTCTTCCGGTCGCTTCGCTGATTGGTATCATCGGACCGAATGGTGCCGGTAAATCCACTTTCTTAAAAGCCATCCTCGGTCTGATTCCCGCTCGGATCGAGCAGTTACGCGTACTCGATCAACCACTCGAAGCTGTCCGGTCTCGTGTCGCCTATGTACCTCAGCGTAGCGCGATCGATTGGGATTTTCCTGTGCGTGTCCAAGATGTCGTACTGATGGGGTGTTATCCGAAGCTCGATCTGTTCAGACGTCCATCAAAGGAACAAAAGCAGTTCGCGATACATTGCCTTGAGCGCGTCGATATGGCCGATCATGCCAAACGGCAAATCGGTGAACTGTCAGGTGGACAACAACAACGGGTCTTTCTGGCGCGTGCCCTTGCCCAAGAAGCAGAACTACTGTTGCTGGACGAACCGTTCGTCGGTATCGATGTCGCCAGTGAGCAGATGATCATCGAACTCTTACGGACACTCCGAGCCGAAGGGCGGACGATTGTCGTCGTCCACCATGATCTGCATAAAGCAGAGGACTACTTCGACACGTTGATGCTGTTGAACAAACAACTAATCGCTGTCGGTCCTCCGTCTGATATCTTGACGCCGGAGTGGCTCGAACCAGCGTATGGCTTACCCCTATTCGAACGACGTAAGGAGGGACAAGGATGACGTTCATCGAGGCATTATTTCAGTATGAGTTCTTACAAAAAGCGATGATCACCGCCGTCATGGTCGGCATCATCTGCGGCGTGATCGGCTGTTTCATCATCTTACGCGGGATGTCGTTAATGGGTGATGCGATTTCGCACGCCGTTTTACCTGGTGTCGCGATTTCTTATCTACTCGGGATCAACTTCTTGATCGGTGCCATCGTCACAGGTCTCGTGACGGCACTGGGAATCGGCTTCGTCAGCCAAAACAGTCGCATCAAGAACGACACGGCGATCGGCATACTATTCACGTCCGCCTTCGCCCTCGGGATCATCTTGATTTCGTTCTTGCGCAGCAGTAGCGATCTCTATCACATTTTGTTCGGCAACGTCCTCGCGGTCCGTCCGAGCGATATGTGGATGACCGTCATTATCGGATTGATCGTCCTCGGGGGAATCTTCTTGTTCTACAAAGAGTTGCTGATCAGTTCCTTTGACCCGACAATGGCGCAAGCCTATGGACTATCGACACGCTGGATTCATTACGGACTGATGACGTTACTGACACTCGTCACCGTCGCTTCCCTTCAGACGGTCGGCATCATCCTCGTCGTTGCGATGCTGATCACACCAGCTGCGACAGCGTATTTACTGACGAATCGTCTCTCGCGGATGCTGTTCCTAGCAGCAGGTTTCGGTACGCTGTCCGCCATCGTCGGACTGTATTTCAGCTTCACCTACAATTTATCCTCTGGGGCATCGATCGTTCTTGTCGCGACGACGCTGTTCGCGCTCGTCTTCGTCTTTTCACCACGCCATGGTCTAATGCGTCACCGGAAACGAAAGGAGTCTACTGTATGAAATTAAAATTTTTTCTATTCGTCCTCCTCAGCACGGTCTTGCTTGCTGCTTGTTCGACACCAGCAGAAGATAACGGAAAGCTGAAGGTCGTTGCGACGTATTCAATCCTCGCTGATCTCGCCCGCGAAGTTGGTCGTGAACACGTCGATGTTCACAGCATGGTCAAGATTGGGGCAAATCCGCATGAGTATGATCCACTTCCGGCAGACGTACAAGCGATGGCGGATGCGGATGTCGTTTTCTATAACGGTCTGAATCTTGAAGCCGGCGGTGCGTGGTTCGACAAACTTCGGGCAACGACCAGTAAAGATGCGTCTGACGCGCCAGTCTATCGTTTAAGTCAAGGCGTCGAACCAAAGTACCTGACGACGAAAGGCAAGGAATCAGAAACCGATCCGCACGCGTGGCTCGATGTGAGTAACGGCATTCAATACGTCGAAAACGTCAAGCAGGCATTGATCAAGGAAGATCCGAAGCACAAAGCGGACTACGAGAAAAATGCCGAGGCTTACATCAAACAACTGCAGACGCTTGATCAGGAAGCGAAAAAGCAGTTTGCCGACATTCCGAAAGCAGAACGTCACCTCGTCACGAGTGAAGGTGCCTTCAAATACTTCGGAACTGCCTATGACGTCAAAGCGGATTATATTTGGGAGATCAACTCGGATAATCAAGGAACGCCGGCACAAGTTCGCCGGATCGTCGATACGATCAAGGAGCAAGACATCCCTGTCCTATTCGTCGAAACAAGCGTCGACCGGCGGAGTATGGAGACTGTCTCTCGTGAGACCGGTGTTCCGATCGCTGGTACGCTTTTCACCGACTCGCTCGGAGCACCGGGTAAAGACGGCGACACGTACTATAGCATGATGCAAGCGAACATCAAGACGATCACACAAGCACTCACGAACTAAGCGTCAATAAATCGTCATGCTTTCATCGTTTTACTTTCCTTATAATGAAGGTAAGACAATGAAAGAGAGGCCGACTATGCAAAGACGACTGTATCGTTTTGGACTTCCACTTAGTCTCAGCCTGTTGCTCGCTGCATGCGGGACAGCTGAACAGACGGATACTCCAAAAACAGAACACACGAATCACGAAGATCACGCTGACCATGCCAGTCATGGTGCCGGTGATCAACTCGAGAAGACCGCGGGACCGGACACGTTACCTGCTTTTCTCGATGAGCAGGATCAATCGATTCAAACAATCTATCGGTCCGTCGCTAAACATCCTGATTTATTGAAGAAGATGCCATGTTATTGCGGTTGTGGTGAATCTGCGGGTCATACGAGTAACTATGACTGCTTCATCGAGGAACAAACTGCTACGTCAACGACCTGGACGACGCACGGCATTACGTGTGGTACGTGTCTCGATATCGCGGCACAGTCGATCGTCGCTTATCAAAAAGGTAGCTCCGTCAAGGAAATTCGGACTGCAATCGATCAAACTTATGCGAAGACCGGTGTCACACCGACGCCAACGCCAGCACTTTAAAAATAGCCTGCTTCTTTTCACGAACCATGTGATCAGAAGCAGGCTATTTCGTTTAGATGATCACGGCGACTTGTGCCGTCAACGCCATCGTATTCTGTTCCGAATCTTTAAAGAACGCCATCCATGTCTCTTCTGTCTCGGAACGCGTAATCATGTGGGGTTCCCCGAGAAAAACAACACCTTGCTTTTGCATCCGCTTATATTCTGCTGGCAGCGAATCGACTTCAAAATACAAGACGGAACTCGGATGATCGAATGCCTCTGTCTCTGGTAAAGTCAACATCAATCGAATATCGCCACACTGAAAGAAAACCATCGTCTCAAGTTCAAATAAGACCAATAATTGCAAAACATCCCGATAAAATGCTGTACTACGCTTAATATCCTTCACTGGAATTCCAATCTGTTGAATACGTTTCATTTCATCTCCTCCGTCTGTTTTGCTCGCAAGACGAGCGGTCGACCCGACAACAGTTCATCCAGTTGATAGTACGTATGTGCGCGAATCGGTCGATCCGTTCGTGGCAGATGACGGAGTTCGTATGCCACTTCGAGTAAGTAAAATTTGTATTCCTCCCCTTCATCAAAACCGAAGCTCGCGCGCCGTTCCTCGATATACGCTAGAACACGCTCCTGTTGCGAGCACGAGAGACGCTCGACTTGCGGGGCGAGCGCCTCGTGCGGAAAGAGCACGATTTCCCGCTCCGTACGATACAGTCGATGCATGACACCACCACTTTGACGTAAGGCAATCAAACGTGCGGGTCGATACGGACGGGGGTGCGGATGCGCATGGACGAGGAAACGTTCAATGGTAACCTGAGTCGGTCCTGCCGGTAGAGAGATGACGTCATACATATAAAATCGCTCCTTCTCGAAAATGGATAGCTACTCTCATATGCTACCATAGCTATCCAAGGTTCTTCCGTTGACGACAGAAGGGGAATCCGTTTTCAAAGTTTCGCAACTGGTTTTAAGACGGAACGCGCGTGGAACAGATGGAGAGAAACGATTCATATCTGGAAAGGATGATTGTCGATGTCGAATATGTCCGCTGTCGGTTTTCACCGACACTTACCACTGACGGAACACGAAAGTCTGATTGATTTAGAACTACCACGCCCGGAAGCAACGGGGCACGATCTACTAGTTGAGATCAAAGCTGTCTCCGTTAATCCGGTCGATACGAAAGTCCGCGCTCACGGAAAAGATGAAGACGCTCCGAAAGTGATCGGCTATGATGCAGCCGGAGTCGTCGTTGAAGTTGGCGATGATGCCTCCCTCTTCCAAGTCGGTGATGAAGTCTATTACGCCGGTGCGATTCAGCGCCCAGGGTCAAACAGCGACTTCCAACTCGTCGATGAACGAATCGTCGCCAAAAAGCCGGAACGGTTGACGTTCAGTGAAGCGGCTGCTCTCCCGTTGACGACGCTGACAGCTTACGAAGCATTGACCGATCGTCTTGGATTGACGTTTGATGCTAAGTCGAATCTCGAGAAGACGATCCTCATCATCGGAGCTGCTGGTGGTGTCGGTTCAATCGCGACACAACTCGCGAATCACGCTGGGCTGACCGTCATCGGAACGGCGTCGCGTGACGAGACGATTGATTGGGCGAAGGAACACGGTGCACATCATACGATCAATCACCACGACGCATTCCGTCCTCAGCTGGAAGCCCTCGGCTACAAATACGTTGACTATATCTTCTGTCTCAATGCGACGGACCAACATTTCGAGACGATGGTCGATGTGATCGCACCGCAAGGGAAAATCTGTAGCATCGTCGAGACTGATCAAAAACTCGATTTAAGTGCGCTCCAACAAAAGAGTGCGACGTTCGTCTGGGAATTCATGTTCACCCGTCCACTGTTTATGACAGATGATATGATTCGTCAACATGAGATTCTGACGCAAGTCGCAGCATGGATCGAAGAGCATACGCTCGAGACGACGGTCAAGCAGACATTGATCGGCATGAACGCCGACAATCTAAAAGAAGCACACCGTCTCGTCGAAAGTGGAAAAACGATTGGAAAGATTGTCGTTGAACATCATTAATAGGTATCGAAGCAGGATGAGACTAGGCTCTCGTCCTGCTTTTTTGTCGTTCTTTATTTTCTTGTGAACGTGAATCTCTTACTTTGAAGATATTTTAAGTATTATGACTATATTTATCCGTCTAAAAAATGTACGATTACGGTAACAAATATTCCAATGTCATACATCTAATCGACCCTCGACTCACATGTACAAAGGAGCATCCATAATCCATATGCGAAAATGGTTCAATCAAAAGATCAGTCGACAGATCATGTCGTCATTTTATCTCATTCTTATTACACTATCGATCTCTTCCCTGGCTGCTTATTTTTATACGAACCATCAAGTCATGGATGCGAAACAAGAGCTCGATGCGATCAGCATGCGTGAAGATCGAGCGACGAAACTGTGGGACGATTGGCAGTCCCTTCAATACGAGATGCGGGGCTATATCGTCTTCGGAGATGACGCCGTGCTCGACGTGATTGATGAAAAGAAGGCATCACTCGAACAACAGACGGCTTGGTTTGAAAAGAATCGTCTCTACAAGGCGGATCAAATCTATGCGTCTGATATCCGGTCGCTCTATAATTCTTATACCAATTTCGTCATGCCGAGCTTGATTAAATACGTCCAAGCAAAGCAATCGGGCACGATTGACGAGCGTTTCCTGCAGATGCCGAGTCTAAAAGCGATGATGCCACAAGTACCTCAGGACCCGAATCGGAAGTTCAAGATGAATGCCTCGAACAGTGAAACGATGCGTAAAAGTGTCAACACGATGGAGAGTACGTTCACGAACTACCGGAGTAGTCTCCGCGCGAAAGAACTCAGTGCAAAAGAACAGCTTGTCACGCAGACGAAGTACGCTGAGTGGATTTGGCTCGTCAACCTGATCGTGTTGTTCCTCGTCATCTTGCTGATCGTCCGCCCGTTCATCGAACGGACGACGCGACAGATCCATCTTCTTAGCAAGGAGAGCAAGCTCCTTGCAAGTGGTGAGCATACGTTACCGTTGATTCCGCTGAACCGTGCTGACGAGATCGGTGAATTGAGTAAATCGTTCCATCAGATGGCGACAGCCTTGATTGAAAACAAACACCAATTGATGTCGACGAACGTCACTCTCGAAGATGCGTTGAAACTGACGCAACGGAACGAGTCCCATTTACGGCTACGTAATCAATTGACGGAGACACTAGCGTCGCGTGATAGCATCAGTGCCTATCCTGCCGTCATTCAAAAGATGGTTGAAATCACGAATGCGACGCAAGGTGCCTTGATTTTCAAAGATGGTACGAAAGTCATCGATATCGTCTTTTATCCACAGACACCGCTCACAGTCGAGGATTGGATGCCAACGATTGAGCCGTTATTGCGTGAGTCGCGACAAGATAAACGACCGCATACGCAGTTCGAAGATGAAGTCGCGCGCGCTGTCACACCAGTTCTTGATCCGAGTCAAAATGAGATCATCGCCTATATCTTCTTGTCCCGTAATCAGGATCGGTTTGATCGTTACGAGCAGGAAGAACTCGCTGCCTTCGCGCGTCAGCTAGCGTTGTCACTCCTACGGATGCGGACGTTCGACGAGATTGAACGCGAACGGGAAAAAACA
>NZ_DFQK01000021.1:53213-60936 GCF_002377745.1 Exiguobacterium sp. UBA3491 | reverse complement strand
CTCGATCCGTGAATCGATCGTCTATATCGAACCAGAAGGTGACATCCAGTTGATCAACCGACCATTACTCGATCTGTTCGACCATCCGGTTGATGACAGTCTCGATGAGAATGGGCTGATGAACATCACTCCGTCTGTCGTTCAACTCAAGCATCGCGTCGACCAACTACCGGAATTCGAACGTTACTTGAAAAAGACGTTTGTGAAACGAGAAATCGGTGAAGGAATTACCTTCTCGATCGATCACGAGCGACGCTTCATCAAGACGTACTCCGAGAGCATTCATTATGGTGGACAGTTCCGCGGGATTCTACTCGTCTTACGTGACGTGACGAATGAAGTCGAGATTGACCGGATCAAAAACGAACTCGTCTCGACGATCTCACACGAACTGCGGACACCACTCTCGTCGATCTATGGCTTTACTGAGCTGATGATTCAGCGTGACCTACCACCGAAACGGCAGAAGAAGTATCTCGAAGCGGTCCATTCGGAAACAGAACGTCTCTCGCTGTTGATCAATGACTTCCTCGACTTGCAACGGATGGAAGCAAACCGTCAGGAATATGAGATGGCACCGTTCGATATCGTCGCGATGATTCGGGATTTGAAACAGTTGCATAGTCTGTCGTCTTCTTCCCACGCGATTGAAATATTCCGAAACGTCGAACCATTGATCGTCGAAGGGGATGCGAAGAAGATTCGCCAATTATTCAGTAACCTGATCAACAATGCGATCAAATACTCACCAGCTGGTGGAACGATCGATATTCAACTGACGCGACACGCGTCACGTGTCACGGTCGCGATTCAAGATGAGGGCATCGGGATCCCAGCTTCTGCGATGAGTAACCTGTTCCAAAAATTCTATCGTGTTGACAATTCGGACACCCGTCAAATCGGCGGTACTGGTCTTGGGCTCTCGATCTGTCGCGAAATTGCGCGTGGACATGATGGAGAAATCCATGTCGAGTCGATCGAAGGACAAGGCTCGACGTTCACAGTCGAACTTCCGTTAACACAAAACACATGATGCATACGAAAAAGCGCCAGAATGTGAATCAGCATTCCGGCGCTTTTTGAATTAGGTAATGTTATGAGTTAAGACGGCTTGCCACTTCAACCGTCCGTTTCGCTTGATGGCGCACGGCTGGTTCGACCGATTCGACCATGTTACCGTCTTGGTCGACAGTGACCGATGTACCATATGGATTTCCGCCCGCTGCGAACAAGACAGGATCCGAATAACCTGGTGCCGCAACGATTGCACCCCAGTGGAACATCGTCGTATAAACTGCGAGAACAGTCGCTTCCTGACCGCCATGCGGATTCTGTGCCGACGACATCGCACTGACGACTTTATTGACGAGTTTGCCTTGTGCCCACAGTCCGCCTGTCGTGTCGAGGAACTGTTGGAATTGTCCTGGGACATGACCGTAACGTGTCGGGACGCTAAAGATAATCGCATCTGCCCAGTCGAGTAGATCCGGTGTCGCTTCTTCGATATCACGTGTGGCTTCCGCATGCTTTTGCCACAATGGGTTCGAAGCGATCGCTTCTGCTGGGGCTGTCTCCTTGATTTTCGCAAGACGGACTTCCGCCCCTGCTGCTTCTCCCGCTTCTTTTGCCCATGAGGCAAGTTGATGGTTCGTTCCGGTTGCGCTGTAATAGATGACCGCTAGTTTCACGTTTGACATGACTTCGCTCCTTTTTTAAAAGACAGTGACGGACGATGGACGTACACGCTTTCTATTCCCGCTTTCCGCGCAAATTAACGTCAATTGTTTGAATTCAAGAGGAAATTCAAACCAATTCCTCGATTAATTCGTGAAACGAGCGAACATGACTTCCTGTCTTGGTAAGATTTCTATTTTTGCCTGATTCAGAAACAATCGCCATTTCACCTTCAGATTGTATACTTCCCACATCTATGCGTTCCTCGATTTGCCGTTTAGGGTAAAGACCGATTGACGACACACGTAAGGAGTACTGACCATGGCGATTCGCTACACCCTTTATCTGTTACTTGGCATGCTGAAGTTCATGCTATTTAGTTATTTTACAAAAACCGACCTTTCGCTTCATTTAACACTGATGAATCTTGCTGGCATGCTGATCCTATCGAGCTGGACGTTACTGATTCCGTGGAATAAACGCCGCTGGGTCTGGCTCGGTCTACTGCTGGCGCACAGTTTTCTGCTGGCTTCCGACATGTGGTACTACCGTTACTTCGAGGACTTCCTCTCCGTCTCGCTCCTCTCACAGATGACGCAGATGAGTGACGTCAGTAGCGGCTTCACTGCCTTGATCGTACCGCAAGACTTCCTCTTGTTCGCTGATAGTTTGATTTTCATGGTACTGCTCTTTGTCTTCCGCAAACGACCGGAAGTAACGACAGCGCAAACACGACGCCGGACAGCTGGACTCCTTGCAGTCAGTGGCATTATTTTGTCTGCTTCACTGCTGACGTACCGGACGCTAACAGAAGATCGTCAACCGACGGCAGCGATCTCCGATATGCGTGACTACTACCTGTTCGGCTTTTGGGGTTATCACGGGTGGGACGCTTTCAAAGGCGTGACCGGGCGACCAAGCGACGGATTGACGGCTCAGGAGCAACAGCGCATCAACCAAAAGGAGCAGACGAATCCAACCGGTGCGAAAAAGACACCGAACATCATTTTGGTGCAACTCGAGTCGTTCCAGGCTTCTGTTATCGACCAGACCATTAATGGCGAAGAAGTAACGCCGAACCTGAATCAGTTGAAAAAGGAATCGCTCTACTTCTCGTCGTTTTACCACCAGACACATGAAGGACGAACTTCGGACGCTGAGTTCATCACGAACACATCGCTTTACCCGTTGAAATCAGGTTCCGTTTATACGCAATATCCGACGAATGAATTCGAGCCGCTCCCTGCGTTACTTGAGAAGAACGGATACGATACGGCAGCAATGCACGCTTACGAAAAAGGTTTCTGGAATCGTGACGATGTTTACAAGAACATCGGTTTTAAGCACTTCTTCAGCCAAAATGATTATTCAAAAGAAAAAAAGATCGGCATGGCGCTGAACGATCAGCAGTTCTTCCTCGAATCGATTGATCACATGGAGACGCTGCAAGAACCATTCTTCTCGTTTTTAGTCGCGTTGACGAGTCATACACCGTATGAGATCGACAAGGAAGATCAGACGCTTGATCTGTCCGGATATGAGGATCCAATGTTGAAACGGTATTACCAGACTGTCCATTTCGTCGACACCGGTGTCGGAAAGATGATTGATGAGTTGAAACAACGGGATCTTTGGGATCAGTCGCTCGTCATCTTTTATGGCGATCACGATAGTGGACTCGTCAATGAAGGCAGTGAGATGCGCAAAAAGGCAGATGTATCGTCTCCCGTTGCTGCCTTTGAACTCGAGCGCCGCATCCCGCTCTTCATCAAAAAACCCGACCAGCAAACCGGTCGGGTCATGAGAGAGAATGGCGGACAGATTGATATCGCACCAACGATCATTGATTTGTTGAATCTCAAAACATCCTATATGATGGGGCAATCCCTCATCGACGACAAACCGAATCTGACGGGCTTCCGTGATGGTTCGTTCCGCTACAAGGACTATTACTATGAAGCGGATTTGACGAAAGCATCAGGCGAAGGCACTTGTTATGATGTATCGACTGAGAAAAAGGTCGAGCTGAAGTTCTGTCGAAATCAAGTGAAGGATGTGAGTAAGCAGTTAAAGCTGTCGGATAAGATTATTGAGGAGAATGAACTGGAGTAATTAAAGAGCATCTAATTTTCTTAAGACGGTTTGTCAAATTAAGCGCAACACTTCTTCGGAAAAGACCTCGTATGCAGTTTTCCAATCCAAACACTTTCTTGATCGATTGTTGATTCTAGAAAGTGCGTGATCTAATTCTGTCTTGTTGATCATTCCGAAGTTGGTTCCCTTTGGGAAGAACTCACGGAGAAGACCATTGGCATTCTCATTGCTGCCACGTTGCCACGAAGAATAGGGATCCGCGAAGTACATTGGGATACCAAGAGAGTCCTGTATCCGTTCGTGACAGCTGAACTCCTTACCGCGATCCGTCGTCATGGTTTGAAACGTTCCCGGTGGGAAAGAAGAGTAAAGTGTTCGGATGGCATGTTCCATCGAGTGAGAAGAACGATCGACCATCGGTAGTACGATATAGAACCGACTTTTACGTTCGATGAATGTCGCGACACATGCCTTTGTCTGCCCTCGTCCTGATACGACAGTATCAAGCTCCCAGTACCCGAACGTTTCTCGACCCCGGACGTCCGACGGACGTTTACTGATCGGAAGTCCAATGTTGAAGCGACCTCGTGTCTCACGTGGCTTTTGGCGCTTTCCTTTTTGTCGTAAAATGCCTAAATCACTCTTGATGAATCCTTTATATATCCATCGATAGATCGTACTGTACGATGGTCCCTGTTTGTGAAAGAGCCGTCCTGCGATCTGTTCGGGAGACCATGTCTCTCGCAGTTTCGAAAGGATACGTGAGCCAAGCGAAGCGCTGAACAGCGTGCGTGCTCCACAATTCTTTTTTTGCATCTCATAACGCCGGCCGGCGTTGATCGCATTGTAGGAAGGATTCCGTTTGAGTTCACGTGAAATCGTAGACGGCTGTCGTCCGAGATGCTGAGCGATCTTTCGCATTGAAAATCCAAGCTCTAGATAAGTTTCTATTTTGACTCTTTCTGATGTGGTAAGATGAACATAGCTCATAACGAATCCTCCGTTGAATTTTGTGTGGTAACTCTATTCTACACGAGGTCGTTATGGGTTTTTTTGTGTTTTCAGCTAGGTGTTGCACTTAATATTACAATTCGTCTTAAAGTAAACAAGCCTGACCTTCTTCACGTCTAGTGAGAAGTCAGGCTTGTTTATTGATCGTTATCTCCACCTACCCTCGAGCCCATCAGTAGAAAGTAAAATGGTCTTCGATCCATTGCCATTCTTCGTCAAATAAGAATTCTCTTTTTGTTTGAATGATCCAATGAAATAATTTAGGAATCGCCTGATGAGAATGCTGGTATCGATGTAAAAATCGAAGAGCGATTAGGACTTCATCTGTTTGTATTTGTCGCGTTCGCTTCAATAATATTTGTACACGTTTGATCACCGGTTCAATCGCTACTTCATCACCATGTCGCTCGATTGCGACTAACGCATACTCTCTCACATTACTAGATCGATCTTTTAGTCCATGCAAAAATATTGAAAGATATAATCCATTTCCAAGTTCACTCAGTGCAGCTAAAGCCGAATGCCTAACGTCTCCTCGCGAATGGTCCAACAAAGGAATCAAATAAGAAATTGCTCGCTCTGTTCCAATCGTGGCTAAAACAAAATTAGCACTCATGATATCAAAAGAGTTATTTGATGTCGTAATCAAACGAATTAATGCATCCTCTGCTATCTCATCTCGACAGACTCGCAATGCTTGAATCGCAGCTTCTCGAACAGACGACCGAGAATCGTCTATGTATTTTACGATTCGTTCTGTATCAGGAATGCATCGTTGTTTTGCTAGTTCTTCCAAAATGCTTTCAAGAAGACTTGGCTTTGTCTCTTGCTCCAGTTTTTCAAGCAATAACATCCCTGCACGAACATCTCCCGAATTCACACCAATCGTTCCAATCATAAAATAAAGATGTTGTTTTTGTTCTGCTTGTTTCACTTTGTCGAGTAAAGTGTTCAATATCGGAAGCATATTCGCGTCCCTAAAATGATGGACTCTTTCATAAGCCAGGTCGGATGGTGAGCCTTCGTTCGTATAGCACTTCACTTTTTCATGATAGAGGTATTCTTCATCAGACATCTGTTCAACTAAACATAAAATCTCATCGTCCTTCATATCTTGTAGTTGCTCCTTAACCATTTAAATATCTATTTAACTTTGTTCTAAAGCAAACTGAATTAATTGATACGATAGCCAGAACATTAAGCATCCTATTCCAAAATCTAGTACTTTCCACGCTTTTGGTTGTTTAAAAACAGGAATGAGCCATCTCGATCCATATCCTAATCCAAAAAACCAAACAAATGAGGCAATCAAAGCTCCGATCAAGAAATTGACTTTTTGATCAAATGTCAAAGTTCCAGCTATACCACCGATGATGACAACCGTATCTAAGTAGACATGTGGATTTAAAAGTGTAATCGCTAATGTGAGTAAAATCGTTTTATGAATAGGCATGATTTTAAAATCTGTTGAAACATCCATTGTATGTGATGACGAAAATGCACTACGAAAAGATTTAAATCCATATAAGAGAAGAAATAGTCCTCCGACAATCGCAAGACCAACATTTGCAAACGTATTATTCTTAATGACGGTACCGATTCCCAGTACGCCCGCACACATCAATAACACATCGCATAAAAAACATACTAGCGCCACCCAGAAAATATTGTTTTTAAGTAAACCTTGTTTAAGGACGAACGCATTTTGAGCGCCGATTGCGACGATGAGTGTACCCGATGTTACTATACCTTTTAAAATTTCATTCACTTGACGTCTCCTCTTTCATTATCTGTATTTCTAAACTGATGAGTGGTGCTTATGTAATTCTTTCAACTATTAAGTATACTATCGCAAACAAAAAGTACCGAACCCTATTTACTAGGATTCGGTACTTTTAGATGAAATGCCTTACATCATTCCGCCCATTCCACCCATATCAGGCATTGCAGGAGCAGATCCGGCTGGTTCTGGTTTATCGGCGATGACAGCTTCCGTCGTCAAGAACATCGCTGAGACGGACGCCGCGTTTTGAAGTGCTGAACGCGTTACTTTCGCTGGGTCGACGATTCCTGTCTCGATCATGTCGACATATTCGTCCGTTGCCGCATTATAGCCCATTCCTGGTGCTTCATGCTTGAGACGCTCGACGATGACTGAGCCTTCTTGACCTGCGTTTTCCGCAATTTGACGAAGTGGTGCTTCAAGTGCACGAAGAACGATGTTGACACCTGTTGCTTCGTCGCCTGTTGAGACCGACAGAATCGATTCGACAGCTTTCGTGACGTGAATGAGAGCTGTTCCCCCACCTGCTACGATGCCTTCTTCGACTGCTGCGCGTGTCGCGTTGAGTGCATCTTCGATCCGGAGCTTACGTTCTTTGAGCTCAGTCTCGGTTGCTGCTCCGACTTTGACGACTGCTACGCCACCTGCGAGTTTCGCCAGACGCTCTTGTAATTTCTCACGATCGAAGTCGCTTGTCGTCTCTTCGATTTGCGCACGGATCGTCCCGACACGTGCTTCGATCGAATCTCCGTGTCCGTGACCTTCGACGATCGTCGTGTTATCTTTTGAGACGACGACTTTCGACGCACGACCGAGTTGCGTGATTTGTGTTTCTTTCAGATCAAGACCGAGGTCTTCTGTAATCAATTCTGCGCCTGTGACAATTGAAATGTCCTCAAGCATTGCTTTCCGGCGGTCACCAAAGCCTGGTGCTTTGACTGCTACCGCGTTGAACGTACCACGGAGTTTATTGACGACGAGTGTCGCAAGTGCTTCGCCTTCGACGTCTTCTGCGATGATGAGGAGTGGTTTGTTTTGTTGAACGACTTGCTCGAGGACTGGAAGAATCTCTTGGATGTTCGAGATTTTTTTGTCCGTGACAAGGATGTACGGGTTCTCAAGGACCGCTTCCATCTTGTCTGAATCCGTGATCATGTATGG
>NZ_DFQK01000021.1:49947-53200 GCF_002377745.1 Exiguobacterium sp. UBA3491 | reverse complement strand
GTAACCACGGTCGAATTGCATTCCTTCAACGACGTCGAGTTCTGTCGTGAAGCCACGTGATTCTTCGATCGTGATGACACCATCTTGACCGACACGTTCCATTGCTTCTGCGATCAATTGACCGACTTCTTCGTCCGCTGCTGAGATCGCTGCGACTTGGGCGATCGCTTCTTTACCTTCAATTGGTTTTGCAATCGTGTGCAACTCTTCGACAGCACGACGGACTGCTTTTTCGATTCCTTTACGGATGACCATCGGGTTTGCACCCGCTGTGACGTTTTTGAGACCTTCCCGAATCATCGCTTGTGCGAGGACTGTCGCTGTTGTCGTACCATCCCCTGCGATTTCATTCGTTTTTGAGGCAACTTCTGCGACGAGTTTTGCACCCATGTTCTCGAAGTGATCTTCGAGTTCGATTTCTTTCGCGATCGTCACGCCATCATTCGTGATGAGTGGTGAACCGAACTTTCGCTCGAGGACGACGTTGCGTCCTTTTGGTCCGATCGTGACTTTGACTGCATCCGCTAATGCGTCGACCCCGCGGAGCATTGCCCGACGTGCTTCTTCACTGAATAAAATCTCTTTTGCCATGACTGAAATCCCCCTTATAGATGATTGACTGAATTACTCGGCTACTGCCAAAATATCGCTTTCGCGTAAAATTAAGTATTCATTGCCGTCGACTTTGACTTCCGAACCGGCATATTGTGTATAAATGACGTGATCTCCGACACTCACTTCAAGTGGTACACGTACGCCTTGCTCTGTCACACGGCCAGTACCGACAGCGACGACTTTACCCTCTTGTGGTTTTTCTTTCGCTGACCCAGGAAGAACGATTCCTCCAAGTGTTGTTTCTTCTTTTTTAACGACTTCGATCACGATGCGATCACCAAGTGGTTTTAACATGCGAAACATCCTCCTTGAAAATGATTGTTTTTAGCACTCACTTTCGTTGAGTGCTAACATATTTTTATCTTATACGCTTTCTCTCCTGAATTCAAGCCTGAACCTTTATCCGTTTTCCCGAAATCGACACCTTTGAATCATCGTCAATCGTGCGCCAAGACCGTTTGTTTGTTACAATCGGGACAGTACCTTCATTACAAAGGAGTTGTGTCCTGTACGATGAAAAATCCAATCAGTCTGCCTTTTCTGATGGCGGAGAAGTGGCAAAAGCGTCACGTCATCCCGATCATCATCTATCTGATCGTCCAATTGGTTCCGGGTTCGTTCCAGTATTTCCTTCCGAAGAACGTCATTGCTGACGTCGCCGGTTGGTGGCTCGCGATCGGCTTCACGGTCGCCGTCATCGTCTCCTACTACTGTCTGCGTCCTGATTGGCAGAAATGGAAGGCAGAAGGACGTCAAACCGATCCGATGGATACACTAAAATGGATCGGAATCGGGATTGCGCTTTTGTATGCACTCTTGATCAGCGTCAATTTGATCGATGCCTGGATGGCAGGCGGGATCGAAAATGTCGCGAAATCGCAAAATACGGATCAAATCATTCAAGCGATTCAAGTCATCCCACTCCTGCAAGTCATGGTCGTCTTGCTTGGACCGATCATGGAAGAGTTCTTGTTCCGGCACATCATGTTCGGCAATCTCTCATCGAAGCTCGGTTTCTTCTTTAGCTTCATCCTGACGGGTGGCTTATTCGCCCTGATCCACCAAGACAACAAATTTTTGATCTATGTCGCGATGAGTTTCGTCTTCTCACTCGTCTTCGTCAAGACGCGCCGGATTCTTGCTCCGATCGCCATTCATGTCTTTAACAACGGAATCGTCGTACTTGCCATCTACGCGATGTCTTAATTTACGAAAGGTCGTGTTTTCATGCGTCAAAGCTCGAACTTCATGGCATTGTTCTATGCCATCTTTGGTGTTCTTTTCATGTTTCTTGCCTACAACAACTCAGTCGAGGCAGGAACGGTCTTCAACTTCTGGACGATCCTCCTGACCTTGTTCGCCGCAATCGACTTCTATCGTCTTTACTTGATCTTCCGCTTCCGCTCAGCAGCAAAGAAGATGATCAAGAAGGAACAGGATAAAAAGAACGATAAACAATAAAAAAACGAGATTTCCGTCAGGCGGGAATCTCGTTTTTTGGCTTATTCTTTCGCTTGACCCTTGCGGTAAGAATCGATGATCGTTTTCGCCACATCAAGACTCAACCGTTCATCTAAGACCAAGTTCTTGATCATATTGATGAATTCGACATCTTCCTGTTGCACCGAATCAATCCGCTCAATCAACTGGTTCAACTTCGCCCGGACAGTCGGATAGGATACTTGATAGGCAGCTGCCATATCCTTCAACGAACCGGAGCTCAAGACGAACTTCCGGATGAACTCGAGATGTTCCTGTTCGAGTGCCAGTACCCAAGCGGGCACGTCTTGTCGTTCCATCGTATTCCCTCACTTCTCTTACAAATCTTGAATCTCCATTCGATCTTTTTCACGCTTCAGTTGCTTACGGCGCGAGTCGACACCCATCTCAGCCATTGAGATCATCATAGACAATCCAACACATGTACCGATTCGGATCAATGACTCACGATCCGACGTGTGTGGTCCTGTTCCGAAATACCAGTAAATTCCGAGACCAATGATGATCGCTGGAATGATGAAACTAAAGACTCTTCTGCGCCGCGCTAAGTAAAATTGTACGATACAGACTGTGACAATACCAATGACGATTCCTACCGTTTCCATCCTATCGCCTCTCCCCTGTGATTATATAAATAATATTAACTATAAAATAAATAATATTCAATATAATTTTAACTATAATCAAAAATAAAAGGTTTTCTTTAAAAACAATCGAATTTAATCTATTTTCTTGGACGAAAAAAAGAAGGACTGACGATTCAGTCCTTCCCCATACTTACGACAATCACGCACTGCGGATGTCGTCTTTCTTATTTTCTGTCGACATGAACGTCTCGAGTTGGTCTTCGTCAAGGACACCTTCCCACTTCGCGATGACGAGTGAAGCGAGCGTGTTTCCTGTGACGTTGACGACCGAGCGCATCATATCCATGATTCGGTCAATCCCCGCGATGAAGGCAAGTCCTTCTGCCGGGATACCGACTGTACCGAGTGTTGCGAGCAACACGACGAAGGAGACGCCAGGAACGGCAGCCATCCCTTTTGATGTCAGCATCAAGACGAAGACAAGCGTCAGCTGTGTTCCGATCGAGAGATCAATCCCGTACATTTGTGCGATGAACAAGGCTGCGAGCGCG
>NZ_DFQK01000021.1:0-49899 GCF_002377745.1 Exiguobacterium sp. UBA3491 | reverse complement strand
CGAATAACCCGTCGGTACGACGAAGCTAACAATTGATTTCGGAACACCCATCTTCTCGAGTTTTTCCATGATCCGTGGCAGTACCGTTTCAGACGATGCCGTCGAATACGTCAGCAATAACTCGTCTTTGAAGATACGTGTGAAATCAGAAACGCGAATCCCGACCCATTTCATGATCGCACCGAAGACGATCACCATGAAGAGAAGCGCTGTGACGTATAACGTCGCAATCAGTTTAAACAATGAACCGAGCGATTCAATCCCGAACGTCGAGACCGTGACACCGATCAAGGCGAAGACACCGATCGGCGCGAATTTCATGACGATGTTAACGAGATTGAACATCGCTGCTGCGACGCCTTCAAAGAAACGAACGACCGGTTGACCCTTCTCTCCTGCAAAACCGACACCGAGTCCGAATAAGACCGAGAAGAAAATGATGGCAAGCATATCACCGCGGACCATCGCGTCCAAGATGTTCGTCGGGACGATGTTGACGATTTTGTCGACGAGTCCTGCATCTTGTGTCGTCTCTTCCGTTTCGACATACGTCGAGATGTCCGTTTTATCAAGTGTCGACATGTTAATACCAGCACCCGGTTCAACGAGATTGGCTGCGAACAGCCCCGTGAAAATCGCGATCATCGTTACGATCGTGAAGTAACCGAGTGTCTTGACGCCGAGACGTCCGAGACTTTTCGGACTACCGACCGATGAGACACCGAGAACGATCGTCGTAAAGACGATCGGAACGACGATCATTTTCATCATCCGGATAAAGATATCACCGATTGGCTTAAGCCACTCCGCGACATGGGGATTCCCATAAAATACACCACCGACTGTGATCCCGAGAATCAAGCCGATTAAAATTTGCCAGGCAAGGCCAATTGGCTTACGTTTCGTAGTTGTCATACCCTTCCTCCTTATTACATCCGTCTTACTTGTATCCTACATGTAGTGGAACATAAGTAGAATTTTGTCCTAAATACAGTACGTTGTCAAATCGTTCTGTTATAGCACAAAAATGAAATTCATACAAAAAAACGTCCAAAATCCGCTTGTTTCCAAGCATTTTGGACGTTTAAACATTATTCAAGATTGTTGATTGACGCGTTCCTCAATCAACGCACGATTGCGTTTTTTAAAGACTTCGTTATGTGACGAGACCATCGCCACTTTTGGCGCTTCCGGCTCAATGAAGCGTTTTGCCCGGTTGACGGCATTCGCCGCATCTTGAAAGGCACCTGAGATCAAATGGACCTTCCCGTCGTGTGAAAGAATATCTCCGGCAGCATATAGTCCCGGTACACTCGACTCGCTCGCCGCGTTCCCCGCGATATAGAAGTCATCGACCCGTGCGATATCGAGATCACAGGCGTCAAGCAGTGCCGCGTCCTGCTCGTAGCCGTGATTGATGATGACTTCATCAATTGGAATCTCAACGATTTCCTCTGTTTGACAGTCGATCAATTCGACCGATGCGATCCGTTGATGATCAGGACTTGCGATCAGCTTGTGAATCGTCGTATTAAGGAGACAGACAGCAGAACTTTTGACGAGCTGGTCGACTTGCGCCTCGTGCCCCGAGAAACAATCCCGGCGATACGTGACGTAGACTTTTTTTGCGACCGGTTCGAGCTCGTTCGCCCAGTCGATCGCCGAGTTTCCACCACCTGAGACGATGACGGTCTTTCCTTTAAAGCGTTCAATCGATTTGACCGTATAGTTCAAGTTCGACACTTCAAAGCGTTCTGCACCTTCGACTTTTAATTTTTGTGGATTGAGGATGCCGCCGCCTACCGCGACGATGACCGTCTTCGAATAATGGATCCGACCCGATTCTGCTTCTAAGACGAAGTTGCCGAAGACGTCTTTTGCGATCGAGATGATCTTTTCATTCAATTGAACGGTCGGTTGAAATGTCAGTCCTTGTTCGACGAGTTGAGCCATGAGTTTTTCACCAGTGATCGGTGGCTGTCCGCCGACGTCCCAGATCATCTTTTCCGGATAAACGTGCAATTTTCCTCCGAGTTCTGCTTGATACTCGATCAATTTCGTCTTCATGCCCCGAAGACCACTATAGAACGTCGAATATAACCCTGCAGGTCCTCCGCCGATGATCGTTACGTCGAACAACTCCTGTTCCCTCATCTCACTCACTCCTCGTCTTTGATTACGATTGATTATCATTCTCACTCCCTCATGATAACGTGAACATCTCTTGAACACAAGAAAAAATGTTGACAGCGTTTTTATAGGACTGGTATGGTTAATGAGACGATAGTGATAATCATTATCATTGAAACGGAGAGAACAACGAAGGAGTCGTCGCGTATGGTACGTCTAGCAACAGAAGAAATCAATATCGGCTACGGTGATCGTCCCATCGTCAAAGATTTGTCCGTCCAAATTCCCGATCGTCAAATCACAACGATCATTGGGGCGAACGGATGCGGCAAATCAACTTTGCTGAAAGCGATGACACGGATCATTCCCCATCAATCGGGACGTGCGTTGCTCGATGGTCTTGATATCGCGAAGGAAAGCACGAAGCTGCTTGCTCGGAAGATGGCTATCCTGCCACAAACTCCGGAAAGTGCAAGTGGTCTGACGGTCGCAGAGCTCGTCTCATACGGTCGTTTTCCTTATCAAAAAGGATTCGGACGCTTGACGAAACACGACTATGAAATCATCGATTGGGCACTCGAAGCAACGGACACGATGGCGTTCAAACATCGTCCAGTCGATGCGCTGTCCGGTGGTCAACGTCAACGGGTCTGGATTGCGATGGCACTCGCTCAAGAGACAGATATCATCTTTCTCGATGAACCGACGACTTATCTTGATCTCGCCCACCAACTCGAGGTGCTCGAACTGCTCGAATATCTCAACCGGACCGAAGGACGGACGATCGTCATGGTCCTGCATGACTTGAATCAAGCGGCACGCTTCGCCGACTATATCATCGCCATGAAAAACGGCGAAGTCGTCAAAGCCGGAACGTGTGAGGAAGTCATCGCAAAAGATGTCTTACAAGAAGTATTCCATATCGATGCTGAAATCGGACGCGATCCGCGGACGAACAAGCCGATGTGTATCACCTACAACTTAATCAAGGGAGATTAAATCATGAAGAAACTACTTGTACCGGTTCTACTCATTCTCACGCTCGTCATCGCAGCGTGTGGCAATACAGAGAAAAAAGACGACGCAGCATCTGGTTCGAAAAACGAAACGATCACATATAAATCAGAAAATGGAAACATTAAAGTTCCAGCTCATCCAAAACGAGTCGTGGTCCTCGCTGGTTTTGCCGGCAACGTCATGGCACTCGGCGTTCCTGTCGTTGGTGTTGATTCGTGGTCAAAAGCGAATCCGAAGTTCGATAAACTAAAAGATGTCACGGAAGTTTCGGAAGAGAACGTTGAAAAAATCATCGAACTCGATCCTGACTTGATCATCGGCTACTCGACAACGAAAAACCTCGACAAAATCAAAAAAATCGCTCCGACGGTCACGTACACATACGGAAAAGTCGACTACTTGACGCAACATATCGAAATCGGTAAATTGCTCAACAAAGAACAGGAAGCACGCGATTGGGTCAAAGACTTCAAAACACGTGCCGCTGCTGCCGGTAAAGACATCAAAGCAAAAATCGGTGAAGATGCTACTGTTTCTGTCATCGAAAGTTTCGATAAACAACTCTACGTCTTCGGCAACAACTGGGGTCGTGGAACAGAGATTCTCTATCAAGAAATGAAATTAAAAATGCCGGATAAAGTCACGAAGATGGCATTAAAAGATGGTTACTATGCGTTGTCACCAGAAGTCCTCCCTGAATATGCAGGCGACTACCTCGTCTTCAGCAAGAGCGCAGAAGCGGACAACTCATTCACGAAAACGGATACGTTTAAAAACATTCCAGCCGTCAAAAACGATCATGTCTTCGAAGTCGATTCGAAGGAATTCTACTTCAATGATCCTCTCACACTCGAACGTCAACTCGAGTTCTTCAAGAAAAGTTTCCTTGGTGCATAATAAATAAGGGAGGGAACCTGCGGGATCCCTTCCTTTTTTTGCGGCTCACTCCCTGAATCAGAAATGGAGGCGACATTCATGTCAGCTGGTCGAATTCCGTTCGGCATAAAAATCACACTCGGTCTTGTCCTCTTTTTCGGGATGTTCTGGATCGCGATGACGTTCGGCGCTGCCGATACGACGATCCGCGAAGTCTGGAACGCCTTGACGTTCGGACCGTTGAATGAAAAAGCAAAAATTGTCCAGGAAATCCGCCTGCCACGGGAATTAGCAGCAATCCTCGTCGGAGCGGCACTCGGTGTCTCTGGTGCCATCATGCAGGCGATGACACGCAATCCCCTCGCCGATCCTGGTCTACTTGGTCTGACGGCGGGTGCGAACGCAGCACTTGCACTCGTCATCGTCCTGTTTCCGAAAATTGAGTACTTCGGTATCATGATTGCGTGTTTCGTCGGTGCAGCACTTGGGGCAGCACTTGTCTTTGGAATCGGTGCTTCGAAAAAAGGTGGTTTTTCGCCACTCCGGATTGTCCTTGCCGGTTCCGCGATCTCAGCCTTTCTGTATGCGATTGCGGAAGGCATCGGCATCTACTTCAAGATCGCTCAAGATGTCTCACAATGGACGTCCGGTGGACTCGTCGGGTCGACATGGGGACAACTGCAAGTCATCACTCCGGTCATCGTGATCGGGATTGTGATTGCCTTCATCTTCTCACGACAATTGACGATTCTCAGTCTATCGGAAGAAGTCGCGCTCGGACTCGGGCAAAACATCCAGCGGATCAAAGCAGTACTTTATGTTGTCGTCATTCTGCTTGCAGGTGCTGCTGTTGCACTCGTCGGTAACATGGCGTTCATCGGGCTGATGATTCCACATATCGTCCGCGCGATCGTCGGAACGGACTATCGGTTCATTCTGCCGATGACCGCGATCTTTGGTGCGACGTTCATGTTACTTGCCGATACGATCGGTCGGACACTATACGCACCGTATGAGACGCCGGTCATCGCGATCGTCTCAATGCTCGGGCTACCATTCTTCCTCTTGATCGTTCGGAAAGGAGGGCGTGCTTTCTCATGATGGAATCTCGTTTACGTCGCCGCCAGCAACTGACGTTTTGGACGTTACTGGCACTATTGATCGCAACACTCGTCGTCAGCATCGGTCTCGGACCTGCTTCCCTATCCTATGATCGTTTGTTGCCGACGTTACTTGGAAACGGCTCATTCAAAGAGGAGTTCGTCCTCTATTCGCTCCGCTTACCACGACTGCTCATCACCGTCATGGCAGGAATGGCACTCGCTTTATCCGGTTCGATCCTCCAAGGGATCACGCGCAATGAACTCGCTGATCCTGGTATCATCGGCATCAATACCGGAGCTGGTGTCGCCGTCGCCTTGTTTTTCCTGTATTTCCCGGTCGATGTCGGATCGTTCATTTACTTGTTACCGATTGCCGCCTTCCTCGGTGCGCTCGTGACCGCGACGGCGATTTATCTATTCTCATACGACCGTGTGCAAGGACTGCAACCGATTCGCTTGATTTTGACTGGTGTTGGCTTCTCGATGGCGCTCTCCGGAATCATGGTCATCCTGATTTCGTCGACGCGTCGTGAAAAGGTCGACTTCATCGCTAAGTGGCTCGCTGGTAACATCTGGGGGACGGACTGGATCTTCGTCTACTCACTCTTACCGTGGTTACTCGTCTTGATTCCACTGACGTTCTATAAGGCGAATAAGCTCAATCTGCTTGCCTTGAATGAACCGGTCGCAATCGGCGTCGGTGTCGCGATTGAAAAAGAACGGATCCAACTCTTGTTGACAGCCGTCGCACTCGCCGCTGCTGCCGTCTCCGTCACGGGTGGGATTTCCTTCATCGGTCTGATGGCGCCACATATCGCCCGCGCGCTCGTTGGACCACGGCATCAGTTCTTCTTGCCGATTGCCCTCTTGCTCGGCGGATGGTTGCTTGCGTTCGCTGATACGATCGGACGCAACATTGCGGGACCGGACGGCGTGCCAGCTGGGATCGTCGTCGCCTTGATCGGAGCACCTTATTTTATCTATCTCTTGTTGAAGAAATAATCAAAAATCTGATATGCTCCCCAAAAAGTAGACAGTTGAAATAACAAAAACTGTCTACTTTTTGAAGGGAGCTTTTTCTATGACTAAATCTAAGTTTTCGTCAGATGAAAAACTACGAATTATTAAGATGTGTGAAGACCGAATCGACTCGATCAAATCGATTGCCTCGCTCTTCGAGCTTTCAGTCACCACCTTAAATAGATGGAGGACAAAATATCGTACGGGCGGCTCCATGGCACTTCGTAATCGAACAGAGTGGACGCGTTATCCGGAAGAACTGAAGATGAAGGCTATACGTGCAGTACTCGACCAAAAGGAATCGCTTATTAGCGCTACGGCACGGTTTGATATCTCGGATAGAAGCCTACTTGCGAAGTGGATAGAGGGGTATACTAGTCATAGTACTCAAGGGAAACCATTGAAGGAGCGATCCACTATGACTAAAGGTAGAACCACTACATTCGAAGAGCGTGTCCAGGCAGTCATGGACTGTATACAGAACAGAAAAGACTATCAAAGCATCATGAAGACCCATCGGGTCTCGTACCAACAAATTTATAGCTGGGTAAGAAAGTTCGAGAAGGACGGAATCGACGCACTGATGGACCGTCGCGGACGTCAGAAGCCAGTAGAAGAATTGACGGATACAGACCGTTTGGCGTTGGATCTGAAACGACTCGAGAAAGAAAATGAGCGTCTACGCATGGAGAACGATTTCTTAAAAAAGTTAGAGGAGATCGAGAGGAGGTCACGTTAAGTCAAATTCGTCTTCAAGATAAATATGAAGCCATTCAATCATCGGTAGAGCAATTTGGTTACCCGATCATCGCCCTGTGTCACCTCGCTGGAGGCTCGCGCGCTGCCTACTACAAGTGGTTACGCCGGATTGGTATACCACAGACTCGTGAGACGGAGAACATGAAAATCATCGAAGAGATGAACGAGATCAACAACGATTAAACGGCTTGGCTCCATTAGAATACAGAGCGCAAGCCGTTTAAAGGATTTTTATTATTTGTCCTGTCTACTTGACAGGGAGCAGTTCACTTTCGCTGATTGATGCGGATTTTTTGCTTTACCGTTTCCACCACGCACGTTCGATTTCCCCCATCGAGACGTAGGCTGGATCGATTTGTTTGGCTAACCGATTCAGTCGAGTGATACCAAGACTAAACCCACCAATCCAAAAGAGGAAGACGACGAATAAATAACCAGGAGCACTTGGAATCGACAGCATGACGACGGCGATCAGCCATGCCACGACATACCCGATGATTGTCAGACGAGCGACCTTTTGAACGGTTTGTTGATACATAGTTGGTGTTAAATATGACTTCATGAGCCGTAGACGGACAATTTCTCGAGAGACTGCTGTCGCGCAAAGACAAAAGAGCATGATCTGAAGAAAGACGGATGTAATTGTCGGCATAAACCAAGCAGGTACCGCAAAAATCAATCCAGGGACCAAAAAGAAATAGGCGACGGAACGCACAGGACGTACCAATAGGTTCAGACGTGCTTGTCGCTCGAATAGGTGTTCCATTGTGATGTTCCTTTCTGTCTGACGAAGCGGGCAACTTCAACGTCACTGATATAATCTGGATCACGCTTTCCATCACGTCGGATGATCCATTCACTGATGAAATAGAGTGGTGTTAAAATCGCAAATATCGCAACAAACATCTGCCAAAATGGTCTATCGATCGTCTGAATGATGACGATCGTCAATACGGCATACAGCAGGACGTGACTGCCGGTACGAAGTAAAAATTGCCGACGAACCTGTGCGTTTGAGAGATAGCCGTCTAAAATTTTTCGTTTTTTTAGTTGGTAGCGAAAATCGGATCCGAGAAAAACGGCTGGAATCGTCAAAATCAAAATCGGGAGATCCGTCCACTCAATCAAAACACCGACTGTTATGAATAGAAACACGTTCCAATACCAGCGTGTGCCGAGCCATTCGACATCCCGATACGCGAGGGCAAGTTTTTGTAGGCGTTCTTCACGAGCCGTTTGCATAGTACCTTCTCCTTTAGCGAGCTTGATGAATTTCTTTTTCCGTCACATATGTTGGATCGATCTTTCGTGAGACGAACTCTAACGTTTTTCGGCAGATCCAGTAGAACGGAATGACGACGATGACGAGACCGATCAAGAAAGATGTATTCGGGCGATCGACTGCCCAAACGATCAGACCAGCGAGTGCTCCGTATTGTAAGATCCCGATCAACACATGCACGTGATAAAGCCGTCTTGCAGAAGTCTCTGATGTATATTCCGCAACAAGCGCGAACCGCTTGCGTTGTACGAACATGTCGTAGCCAAAATACAATAACGGGACGATCATCGCGTAGATTGGTTTCTCGAGTGTGTTACTGAGCGCTAAGAATGCCGCAAGCATGACCCACATGCCGGTCTGTGTCTTTTGGTGCATCTCTTCGTATAACGTCGCTAATGCTTTCGTTTGTGTATGTACGTGTTCCATGATCTCCCACCTCTTTATACTGTCATATACTTACATTTTACTGCATCGGTTTCATATCTAGTATGATTTTTTGAAAAAAAGATGTCTTGTCGCTTCGGACAAGACATCTTTCATTAGAGACTATGCACTGACCTGGATGATCAGATAGATGACACTATAGGCAACGATCGCGAGCGGTATCAATGCGACACCGATCAGCCAGCCGTTTTTGTCACGGATACCGAGATATAAGACGAGACACCCCACGATGAAGGCGATTAATGTCGTAAACGGATTCATGGTTGTTCCCCCTCTAATTGTTTCTGCTCTTAAATTTCCCGCTCTACTCGTCTCATAAACCCTTCATGGCGCTTCGATACACAACGAAAAGCCAGACGGATTTCCGCCTGGCTTGTTCATTGTTACCTTATTTTTTCGTGATGACGACTGTTTTCGTAACGACGTGTCCACCCAGATCCTTCAGTTTCAAGTTGTACGTGTTTTTTCCTTTTTTGAGCGTCACTTTTTTCGTGATCGTCTTTTTGAAGGCTTTCATGACGTACGGTTCTTTGAACGTCCGGCGGTATTCCGCGCTACCATTGAAGTCGAAGCGTAATTCGCTGTAGTTATCGCGAAGTACGATCTTCATCTCAGCTGTTTTTGTTTTACTTGAGACGGTTTTTGGTGCTGTGACACGAATCGTTGGTAATTCTGTGTCGATGATGACTTGACGGTTGAACGCCACACGATTCCCTTTTCCATCGTACGCTTCGACCTTGAATGACTTGACGCCATCCGTCGTGTACGTCACGTCATGGCTGAACGCATAGTTTTGTTGGGCTGCATCGAAACGCAGTTTAACAGTTTTTCCGTTGATCTTGAACGATTTGATACCTGACTCATCAGAGACATGACCCGCGATGTTGATGACTTTTGATGTTGCAAGACCAAGAGCGACCGGTGTATCGATTTGAACATTTGGTACGGCTTTATCAACGCCTGTCGTGTTGACGTCTTTTTTCACACTGTTTCCAGCATAGTCTTTGACGACGAAGGCAATCTTCGCGCGCTCCGGCAGATCCGTCAACGTGTACGCTTTTTCTGTTGCGGCAAGTGGTTGCTTTAAGACACTCTTGCCATTGACGAGGATATCGTATGACGCAACTCCTGTTCCTTGGTCGCCTGCTGTCCATGAAAGCGTTGATTTCGCAGTATTCCATTTCACAGTCGCTGCTGGTTTTTTCGTATCGACATAGACTGGGAAGAGATTCGTCTGCCATTTTGCGTTCGGATAATCGATCACCGATTTGACTTTGTAGTAGTAAAGACCATCTTTGACCGGTTTCCCGTTGATCGTTCCGTCCCAAGCAGCGCTTGTGACTGGTGTGTAGCCGTCCTCTGAACCGCTGTCATAGTAGTTCTTGACGACGTCCGTTTGCATATCGAGCTTCTGAAGTGTTGTTTTATTCCGGTCAAGAATCGAATACTCGACTTTTTTCGCATTTCGAAGGAATGAGATGATCGGGAAAGCTTCATCTGCGCTACCGTCGTTGTTCGGTGAGAACGAGACTTTGTTCGCGACAACTTTTCCAGCGGCATTCGTACCAAGGAATTCGAAATCGTCCTTCACTTCAGTCGCTAGACCTGTCAATCCGTAGAACGTGTTGTTTTTATCGTACAATGGTGCATCTAAAATCGGAGCTTGATCCCATTTTCCTTTGAATCCAACATAAGGAACTGTCAGTTCTGGATTTTTGCTCTTCGTATCGATCAGACGGACGAATCCTTCGACGAAGTAGCCGTTTTTAAAGACTTGTTCAAGCGGAAGCTCGTTCGCCCAGTCAGTCGTGTTCTTCAAATCGACTGACACGCTGACTTTCGTTGAGCTCTTCGGATTAATCGAGACTGAACTCGCTTTCTTCGAGCCGACTGCAAATGAGATCGGGTATGTGCCTATGTTGGCATCTACCGTACCAATCGTTCCTTTTTTGAAGATTCCATTTGCTTCAAGGAAGTTCGATCCTTGTGCACCGAGATCTGATTGAACCGTTCCCGCTAGCTTATACGTTACTTTTTCATTGCTGTAGTTTTTTAAATCAAGCGTGAATGTGAACTTCTCGCCGACTTCCTTCAAGGATGCCTTGCCTTCACCTGACTTTGTCTCTGTGATGACGACTGGTGTCTTCATCGCAGCACGAAGATCCATCAGTCCAGCTCCCTCACGACGTGGGGAGTAGAAGTTGCCTGTTTTCAGTTCTGCGTTGTATTTTCCTTGATCGAGTTGCGGACGCGATGTATTCATCAAGATGTTTTTGGCGAGTTTAACGCGTGTTGCACCAGTGACTTTGAAGTCCTTCGCAATCCGTTGCATGACGAGTGCTGTTCCACCAGCGACGTGTGATGCTGCCATCGATGTACCGCTCATGACGCCATACTCGTTATCATTAAGCGTCGAATAGATTTTCCCACCTGGTGCCGTGATTTCTGGCTTGAAGTCAAGGCTTGGCGTGACACCCCATGACGTGAAGTCAGACATTTGTCCTGCGACCGGGTTATCGGTTGAGACCGCTTTTCCGTCAAATGTCACTGCGATTGCCTTGCCTTCTTTTGCTTTTGCTTCGAGATCATTCCCGTCCGCGATGCTAAGCGTGACGAGTGGAATCGTCGGATTGTTGAGCGCCATGCTGACGTAATCCCCGTGATCGACTCGACCGCGGACGATGACACCTGCTGCCCCTTGCTTCTCAGCTTCTGCTTGGATCATACCGTAGTTGAAACCACCGTTACGCACGACGAAGACGACTTTCCCTTTGACGTCTTTACCTTCATAGTTCGAAGCTTGACCGTCACCGACATACACGACATCCTTCTTCTCTTTATCGAAGACGGCAATCGGATTCGGCGAATCTTGTTTTTGGTATGCCAAATAACCGGCATCCTGACCGTCGATCGTCAGCGCCATGCCTTCAAGCGTCAATTTCGTATTTTCGAGTGACGCGACTTGGAGCGCCTGGCTCGTCAATCCTGGTGCACCAACGACACCGATATCCGGGTTTGCTGTATATGGATTACCCGCACCATGACCTGCAAACGCCGAGTTACCAGCAGAGATCGCACACAAGATACCGTTGTTCATCGCGTTGACGATTGCGCGTTGTTCTGGAGCATCTGAATTGACGAACGATGCCGTCGAACCGAGACTCATGTTGATGACATCGGCTCCGAGTGCAATCGCATCATCGATCGCTTTAATGTAGATATCGCTGAATGTCGATGGCATTCCTGGATCGTTTCCGAAGACTTTCATCGCGAGGAGCTGTGTTTCCGGCGCGACCCCTTTGATACCACCGTTTGCTTCATCGCCGTTTGCTCCGACCGTACCTGCGACGTGCATCCCGTGCATCGATGCCCCCGCACCTAAGTCACGGATTTCGCTGTCGTGATCGGCATAGTTATAGCCGTACGGTACTTTTTCCGTGAAATACTTTCCTTTTAAACCTTTTGTTTCTTTCGCACTATCGACCTTCGAAGAGGTTAAATCCACCTTTGTCTCTGGACTCAAGACCATGTCTTTGTGCGATGGATCAATCCCCGTATCGATGACCGCGACGACGGTTCCTTCCCCTTTAAAGCCATAGTCCTGCCACGTTTCCTTCGCATTGACCATGTCCTTGCTGTACAGCATGTCTGGCTTGGCACCTTTATCGACGGTTGGGCGCGCATATTCGTGCGCGATATGTACACTTTTGACTCCTTCGAGTTGTTTGATATCTTCGATGTCACCGAACTTCACTTCACCACTGAATCCATTGATGACGGTTGTGAAGCTTTCTTTATATGTAACAGGAATCGCCTTTTTAGCGATAGCTGACTTGACTGATTTTTGGACGCTGACGAGTCGATCCTTGATCGATTCCTTTTCGGCATTGCTCAATGTGCTATACCGCTTGTTTTGAGATTGGGCGATTTGAATCGCCGGTTTTTGTTCCATCTCGATGACGACTCGGACTTTATCCGATTGTTTGTAGTTCTTTTCTTGTCCCGATTTCTTCAGTGAGAGCGCCTGCGGTTTTTGACCCGTCGCTTTGTCTTGCGAGGACAGTGCACCTTGCGCACTGACTAGATTGGAAGACGTCATTAAGACGGCTGCCATAAGTGCAATCTTCTTCTTCATGCGTTCGTTTCCCCTTTTCTGTAAAACCATAGTAGTAATACTAATAAAACAGTTTAACGAAAATTCTGTATTTTTAGTTTAATGAAGTTAATGGAAATAAACAATTTATATTTGTCTATTTTTTTAATTTTTTTCTTTTTGGTGACATTTTATATTTGGAAGGAATTTAACTGGGAACATAAAAAAACTCCTCGAGCACTCGAGGAGTTGAACGTATGAACTTGGTGGAGACTATCGGGATCGAACCGACGACCTTTTGGCTGCCAGCCAAACGCTCTCCCAGCTGAGCTAAGCCCCCATGAATTATCTTTAGTATACGCATCGCTAACTGCTTTATCAATATAAACATAACGCTTTCATAAAAAAGAATTCCTCCCGAAATGGCTGGAAGGAATTCACGATTCATTTATTCAATTCACGCATCAAATCCGCCTGTCGTTCAAGCTCTGCCTGTTGCTCGAGGATCAAGACCTTTTTATACGTCCGCGCGGAAATCAAGATACTGATTTCATAGAGAACGAACAACGGCACTGAGATCATCAAGTGTGACGTCACGTCCGGCGGTGCGATCAATGCCGCAACGACGAACAGCGCGAAATACGCATATTTTCGATTCTTTCGCATGAAATATGGCGTCACAAGACCAAGGCGTGTCAGGAACATCGTCACGACCGGCAATTGGAAGAGAAGACCAAACGGCATCGTCAACCGGATCAAGAAACTGAAGTAGTTTTCGACCCCGATGACTTGCTCGATCCCCAATTCTTTCCCGAGATCCGTTGAGACTTCGAGCAAGAAGGGAAGCAACCAGAAATACGAGAAGGCTACACCAGCCAAAAATAGAAAGAAGATGACTGGAATATACGTCAGTGTTGCTTTTTGTTCCTTTTCATAAAGCCCTGGTCGGACGAATGCCCACAGTTGATACATCCAGAACGGTGACGCTAAAATCAGCGCGATGATGAACGCAAGATTCAAATACAACATTAAAGGATCGGCGACGTTGAAGGCATTTAATCCGATACCGAGCTCTTTTAAGTCCGCTTGCAGAAAACGGACGAGCGGTCGAACGAGCGGAAATGCGACAGCGAACAGGACGACGACGATGAGGAGCGACCAGACAATCCGCTTACGCAGTTCGTCTAGGTGCGACGTCATGCTTTGTTCTTGATCAACCGTCATGATTCAATCACTTCTCTTTCGGTTCGTCCTTTTTATCGTCGTCCATGATGCCGTTCGTGGCATTCTTGAACTCTTTCAATGTTTGACCGGCAGCACGACCGAATTCCGGCAACTTCTTCGGTCCGAAGATGATCAACGCGACGACAGCAATTAATCCGATACTCGCAGGTCCGATACCTAACGTGAGCGGGATAAGGTTTTCCATTATGATTTCACTCCTTCAGCTGATTGCGAATAATGCTTCATGAAATAAACTAACGACTGCAACTCGATCGATAAATCGATGTGATGAACCCGAACGCTCGCTGGCACGTTCAACCGTGCAGGCGTAAAGTTCAGAATGCCTGTCACACCATACTCGACTAACTCATCCGCTACTGACTGTGCGAACTGGGATGGAACCGTCAAGATGGCGACATCGACCTGATTCGCTTCGATTTGTTCTTTCATGTCCGAAACATGATAGATTGGAACGTCATGCGTCGTTGTTCCGACCTTCTCTTCGTCCGCATCAAACGCAACGACTATCCGAGTACTATTATTCTTTAAAAAGTTATAATTTGCAAACGCTGTTCCGAGATGACCGACCCCAATCAAGGCAACATTCGTCACCTCATCTTGATTCAAGGTTTTCCGGAAAAACGTTAAGAGATGTTGAACGTTATATCCATACCCCTTCTTCCCTAGTGCCCCAAAGTAGGAAAAATCGCGACGAATCGTTGCTGAATCAACCTTCACCGCCTCGCTTAACTCAGCAGAAGAGACGCGGAGCTTGCCTGAATTGTATAAACTTTGGATGAAGCGATAATATAGCGGCAACCGTTTTGCTGTCGCTTGTGGAATTTTTGTGTCTGATCCATTCATCCTGCAGTTCCCCCTTCGGCCACATCCATCGTGGCACCCAAATCTTTGCAAAAAGCTTTCTACTCTCCTTGATTGTAAACCACTTCACATAGAGTCACAAATAATATATTCCGCAGGACCTCGCGCTTTTGTTCGTGATAGACTAAAGGGTGGAAGGATGGATGGAAATGATACTCTTACAAGTCAACCAACTCTCGAAATCATTCGGCGTCGAGCCGATTTTAGAAAATATCAAATTGGAAGTACAAGAGCGCGACCGAATTGCGCTCGTCGGTCGAAATGGTGCCGGTAAATCAACCTTGCTCAAAATCATCGCTGGTGAACTCAGTCATGACTCGGGCGATATCATGAAAGGTAAAGATGTCAAAATCGGCTATCTCGCGCAAGACAGTGGTCTCGAATCGAATGAGACGATCTGGAACGAGATGCTGACCGTCTTTGAACATCTGCAAGAACAAGAACGGACACTGCGCCGGATGGAAATCGAGATGGGCATGGAGCACATCTTGAACGACCCGGTCGCTTACGATCGACTTCTGAAGACGTACGATCAAGCACAACATGACTTCTCAGAAGCAGGTGGTTATCAGTTCGAAGCGAATATTCGCTCCGTCCTGCACGGCATGCGCTTTTATCCAGACGATTACTCACGCCGGATCCAGACATTGTCCGGAGGTCAACGGACACGGCTCGCCTTAGCGAAGATGCTCCTGCAAGCACCAGAGCTTCTCATTCTCGATGAACCGACGAACCATCTGGATATCGATACGCTCGCTTGGCTTGAAAGTTACCTCGGTGGTTATCGTGGTGCCGTTCTGATCGTCTCGCACGATCGGTACTTCCTCGATCAAGTCGTCAATGTCGTCTATGAGCTCTCTCGTAATGTCTGTCGTAAGTTCACTGGGAACTATACGAAGTACCTCGAGCAAAAAGCGGCATTGTACGATCAAGAAATGAAACAGTTCGAACAGCAGCAAGAAGAAATCGCGAAGATGCAGGATTTCATTCAACGAAACATCGCTCGGGCGACAACGACAAAGCGTGCTCAAAGCGTTCGAAAACGGCTCGAGAAGGTCGACCGGCTCGACCGACCAGATGGAGATGAACGCAGTACGGTCCTCTCCTTCCCAATCGAAAAACAGAGCGGGAATGACGTTCTTCAAGTCAATCAATTGGCAATCGGTTACGAAGAAGCTGTCTCAAAAGACATCACGTTCCGCTTGCAACGCGGCGAATCACTGGCACTCGTCGGACCGAACGGAATCGGGAAGTCGACGCTCTTAAAAGTCCTCGTCGGTCGTTTACGTCCTCTCTTCGGTGATTTCCGTTTTGGCACCGGCGTCTCGATCGGGTATTACGATCAAGAGCAAGCAGAACTCAATGACCGGAATCGTGTCATCGATGAGATTTGGAACGAATGGCCACTGATGCGCGAACAAGAAGTCCGTTCTGTGCTCGGACAATTCCTGTTCAGCGGCGACGATGTCTTCAAGATTGTCCATGAATTGTCCGGTGGCGAACGCGGACGTCTCGCGCTCGCAAAACTGAAACTCCGGAAGACTAACGTCCTCATCCTTGACGAGCCAACGAACCACTTGGATCTGGATTCGAAGATGGTCCTTGAGAACGCTCTCGTCGACTATGAAGGTACGCTACTCTTCGTTTCCCATGACCGGTACTTCATCGATCGGATCGCGACACGCGTCATCGAGATGAGTGAAGCTGGTGTGACAGAATACCTCGGCGATTATTCGTACTACACAGAGAAGAAGGCTGAACAAGAAGAAATCGCTCGCCTTGAAGCCGAAGAGGCAAAAGCGGCAAAAGTCACGGCATCGAAGACGATCGACAAAGAAGCACAGAAAGAAGAAAAAAAACGCCGTCAGCAAATCGAACAACTCGAACAAGATATTGAACGGCTCGAACAGCGTTCAGCGGAAATCGAACAGTTGCTTTGCGAACCGGAAGTTTTTAATGATATTCCAAAAGCGACAGCGTTATCTGCGGAACGAGACCAGATCGATGTCGATCTACTTGAATTGATGGAACGATGGGAGAACCAACACTGATGCGAACGAAAAGCTTTTTCATCAACCTGATTCAAGGACTGTTATCCGGTATTCTTTATTTCGTTCCGATGTATGCGGACTACGTGTCCGCCTTCATCCGCCCGGATGCCTTTAATGCTGCTCTTCCTTTGTTCCTTCTGATTTCTTGCATGATCGGACTTGTCATCCAGACATGGAGCGGTCTTCTCGTCAGTCTACTCTCTGGACTATGTTGTACGCTTCTAACGACACAACTGTTCGTCGAACTCAATGATCCATTGATCATATCCTATTATGGTAGCGTCACTCCCTTGACTGCCTTTTTGATCAGTTGTGTCGGGGTTTGGGCGCTGGCAATCATTTTTTATTTGCTCGATGGTTATCAGTATAGTAAACGTCACGGACTCGAAGGTTCTTCAAACGAAATCGATCCACAACCTTGAAGTCCGATCGATGAACTAGATACGCGATATGAAAAAAGGAGTGGAGATTCCGGTAGCTAGACCGGTCTCACCACTCCTTTTTATTTAAATCGAAACGTTCGTCGTCAACATGGATCGTACACTGAATCAAGCATTCACACTTCTATCATTTTGTCGGTCGAGCAATCGTAAACGTCTTCCCGATCGTCGCATAATCATTTCCTGCTAAGCGAGCGACAGCCTTCAATCCTGCCGCATCGATCCGGAACGACTCGACGAGTTCATCCGCGACGTGATAGCGCAGTACTTCCCCGATCAAAAGATCGGCACCTTCTAGCTCGACATGTTGTGTTAAGCGCATCTCGAACCGGATTTTCGCTTCCGCGATTCCGGGCACGTCGATTGCATCGCTATCGACGAGCGTTAAATCCGTCCGTTCGAGTTCACTTTCACCGTAAGCGAGTGGCGCAGCCGTCTCATTGACAGCGTCGACGATTTCTTCGCTGACGATATGGATGACATAGCTTTGTTTTGCTAGGATATTACGTGCCGTATCCTTTTGTCCCTGATCCGTCCGTTGTACGGCAATCACCAGTTGTGGCGGACTACTTGATGCGACCGTAAAGAAGGAAAAGGGGGCGGCGTTGACCGTCCCGTCTTCCCCTAGCGTCGTCACGAAGGCAATCGGACGCGGAATGATGCTTCCGATCAGTAATTTATAATTGTCTTTTGCGCTAAGCGTTGATGCCTCGAACTTCATGAATGACCCACCTTTTTCCTCACCCGATGAGTGCAGCGAGTGAATAGTCTCCAGCACCGATCATCGCCACTCCAAGGGCGATAACGATCAATGCCATGTTGTATTCGTACCCGTTCTGCGTCACCCAGTAACCATTCGCACCGTGTACTTTAACGATCGCGACAAGCATCGAACCGATGATGAGGATTGCAGCGATCCAGAGGAATACCCCGCCTGCAAACAATAATCCACCGATTAATTCAGCAAGACCCGCTGTAATCGCGAGTGCTTTTCCTGGCTTCATGCCAATTGATTCGAACCAACCGCCTGTTCCAGCGATGCCGTGTCCACCAAACCAACCAAATAATTTTTGTGTACCGTGTGCAGCAAATGTTAAACCGATGATTAAACGAATGATTAAAAGTCCTGTATCCATCATTTCTCTCTTCTCCTTTTACCTAATGTTTTTAAGTTACTTTAAGTAACTTGATAAACAGACTATATCTTAACACTTACTAAAAGTAAATAGATTTGTTTTAGTTCTTTTTGTTACATTAAGAAATACAGCGGGTGGTTTCCCTACTGGTATGCACTTGAAAAGACGTCCTTCCAATGCCCGTTCACGGCATGGAATCGACCCCGTTTCAAAACAAACTGTGCAGATGTCTGTGCAGATCGCAAAACCTGCACACCTTCTATAGAAGAAACTGCACGCGGATTCGTTTGCTTCATACCCACGCGGGGTATAAATAAGCATTGACCGCCGGACTGTTTCACACAAGGAGGAGCACATGAAAGTTTTGCTCGTGAACAAGACGCAGATCGCGCTGGCTGGAGAGGCACCTGAGATCCTCGCCGCGATCGAACGCCTGACGCAAGGCTTGCAGGTCGACATCGTCCGCCAGACGGAGACGTTGATGGAACTCGACGTCAGCGAGAGCCAGGCGAAGCGGGAACGCGTCACGGAACAACTGAAGATGCGACTGGGAGTGTCCTAACGGGCGCTCTTTTTGCGCATGAAAAAAAGCCCACCCGTGAGGGTAGGCGTTGGATTATGCTTTAGTTGTGCCGTCACGTTTGCTTGTCAGCTCGTATAAGCCGGACGCGGACAAGCCGGACAGTGCGCCTGCCCAGAGACGGAGATAGAGATCGATGTCGCTGATTGGCGCAGCAAGAAAGCCGATGGCGAGACCGACGACGATGCCAAGTAAGGGCAAGAAGTTCTTCTTCAGGTTGAATGCCTGCTTGAAGACTTCGATGACGCCCATCGTGACCGGTGCGATCACGGTTGCGAGAATCAATACGTTCATCATACGCGTTCCACCTCGATTTTCTTTTTGTCACCCTTGAGTGCCTTCTCGACTTGCTCGAGGACGTTCTTGTCTGACGCATACGCCCCGACTTGTTTCCCGTCGATCTTCACGCGGTACATGTCGTCCGCTTTCGGCTTCTCTGGTGCAGGCTTCGGCTTCGGTGTAGCTTCTGCCTTTGCTGGCTCCTTGTCGCCCTTCTTGAGCTCGTTGTAGCGCTTCTTGATTGCCGCCTTGAACGCGTCCCCGCGCTTCTCGTCCAAGATACGGTGCGGGCAGTTCTTGCCGGACCATTCCTTGTGGAACCGGACGTCATTTTCGCCGAGTCCGAGCTGAATCAACGCTTGTGCCGTATACTCGATGGCGTTCGCCTCCGCTGCCTTGTAACGTGCCCCGCCACTCTTCGAGTAGCAGATTTCGATGCCGATGGACGCGCGGTTGCCTTGCCCTTGTCCGTCGCCTGCGTGCCAGGCGTTCCGGTTGAACGGGATTGCTTCGACGACTTCCTTGTCATCAATCGCGACATGGAATGAAACAGGATTGTTGTTCGACTTCATGTAATTTACTTCGTTCTCTGCCGCCGCATCGTTCCACGTGTTGTGGATCGTGATGTATTTCGGCTTCAGGGCGTATGGTGCCTTGAGGGAATACTTCGATGCGGGTAACCAGCTCTGTACGATTTTATAAGCCATAGTGTAGCCTCCTTATTTATAGAAGATGCCGAGTATCGTTGCGATACCGCCGAGTGTCGGGACGATGATGAGTGACCATTTGCCGAACGCTGCCCAAACCCGCTCACTGCGCTTGTCCTTCACCTCGACGGTCAATTTTTGTTGGTCGTGTTGCCGATTCCGTTCATTCTCGAACGCGGTGGCGAACTGGGCGATTGCCGTTTCCTGCGATTTAAAAAGCCCACGCGTCATTTCCTGCGAATCTCGGATGACCGAGCGTGTCTCGCGGGAGACGTCGTGGAGCGTGGATTTGATTTCAAGCTGTGATCGTTCGACGGCACTGAGCTTGTCGTTGATCGATGTAATGTCGATGCGCATCTTTTCGTCCGATTGTTCGAGCAACGCAATACGTTCCCCGTGGTTCTGCACGGTCTGGATGATGGAATCCATGTTGTCGGCTCCTTCCAAGCGATGACCCCCTACTGTGTTTAATCTGTGTCTGGATGTCGGTTCATGATGAAGGGAGCGATACCGCTCCCGCGGGCAAAAGAAAAACGCCAGAGGCGTTATAAATGTTTTGTAATATCGAAGTCCTCTCCATAAACAGTTGAAACAGTATCGAAAATGGTTAGTCGTTGCTTCGCTCCAGTGGGCGCAATTGCGCTTGGATTCGTTGATCCTGTCAACACGATTTTCACTTTGTGTTTCCCGTAAGCTAGTCCATATTTGCGTAACTGATAAATGTTGTCGTCGAGTGTCGTGTACAAGTCAATCGTGTTCGTCTTTAATCCATCCACGTACAAATCGATGATGCCAGCGGCGTTGGAGTTGAAGATGTCTACACTAAAACCATTCCCCTCGATTTCGAACTCCATTGAATCATTCGCCGTGTTCGTGTAATGACTGAATACGTTGTAATACGTCGCTGTGCTCCATGTCCCCGTCTTCACTAGTGTCTTTTGTTGTTTATGCCCGACGGAATAAAACACCATGCCGACGATGTAAGCCGTTCCTGATGTACACTTGACACGCACCGTCCGGTTTTGAAAGTCGTCAGCTCCCATTGTAGATAGATTGACATGTCGATATTCTGCACGGTTTGACCCTGCGCTGATGTTAATGGTTTCAAAAACAGCCGTTCCGTCTTGCGATGAAAGTTCCACCGTTGCGTTTGTCGCATTGTAAAAAATCAAACCGGCGCCCCGGAATTGCGTACTCGTATAATCGGCATATTGTCCGACATCAAGTTTTGTCATCTTTGTCGTTACGTCATCATACCGCCCGTTGATCGGGGACTTGATATTGTTCGTTTGGTTGGCGTTCGCCCCCGTACCCGTCGTATTCGTCGGAATAAACTGTACGAATGGTGCTGATGGGAACACGATGCCACTTACCTCACCTGTGATGGTCGGTGTCTTAACCCGACGATCGGAGATAAAACTAGAAGGATATTTTCCTTTTTCGTAATGGTCTTTATTAATTTCCAACGTGTCTGAAATCGCTTTTGCATAGAGCTTGTGACCTTCTGCCGCCGAGTGGACAGTATCAGCTAATAACGTTGTGATTGAGACACCAGAAGCGACTGCCGCTTTGAAATAGGCTTGTGTGTCGGCGACGGCACTCGAATACGATTTTGCTAGTTTTTTGTAGTTGTCCCCGAATCCGAAGTTCGGGTTATCCGACCGTGGATTAGAAGTTAGTAACATGATTTCTGTTCCAGCAAGACGCAACTGGCGAATCAAGATTTCTAGGAAAGCGTCGGAATGTTCGCCACCGTTCGTACCGTATGAAATGATCATTAAATCATATTTTCGTTGAATGATGGGCGGTAGGTATAGAGCGTCACCATCGATGTTTTGGTTGTTATATAAGCCAGAGCGAAGCACTTTCTTTTCTGGTGCAATGTATGCCATCCCATAATGCGATGTCTGACCACCGACTGCATAGTTATCAATTTCTGCAATCGTGGGCGTATTTGCATCCCCGAAGACATCTCCAAGATAAAATCCTTGCGCTCGATAAGTGCTATCAAACAAGAGATGCGTCCAAGCGATTCCTGTTCCTGCTGGTTCCGCCAAACTATCACCCATGATGCCGATTTTCGGTTTTTTTAAGGTATTCATAAATTTACTGATCGTTTTCGGCAAGGTGTAATCCTGAGTCGTTTTAATGTTTAAAACAGTTGTGTTCAACAGTTGTTGAGCAACATCAAAAGTCTTTAATACGTCATCTACCGATTGAGATAAAGCATTAAAATCACGTGGTACTTTTGCACTCGTCGTTCCTGTGATTAACGGTAAATTATAATTACTCGTCCCCATCACGCCGCCTCCAATCGTTCCGCTACATACGGACGTAGTTTTTCCGGTACGCTCTCAAGCGTCCGCATGTTGGCGTGAATCAGCTTCACATACGCATCAATCAATTTCACTTCGAAGGCGTTCAACTCTTCCATTCACACCACTCCGTTCATTTCGTATAGCGTTACGAGCATGTCGAGCAGCATCAGGTTCTCATCCTTAAGCGCCTTGATTTGCTCGTCGCGTAATTCCTTCGCCGTCTTCGGCTTCGGTTTGTTCTCTTCTGCGAGCCCGTAGGCGAACAGCTCGTCGAAGTTCTCTTGCACGTACCCGAGCAGATTGTCGCGGTCGACGAGACGGATCTCGACCTCGTCCCACTCGTAATACGTCCATTCAAGATGTTCCTCGTCATCCGCCTTCAGGCAGACGTTCTGGCGGAGACGCACGAACGCCTCGCCCGTATCGCTAATGAACCGAATCCAAACCGGTTCCGGTGCTGTCATGGCTCTGACTTTCATCTACACACTTCCTTTCTTAGTAGGCGAGACGCGCGCTGACCCGTGGGTATTTCCCGACGCTGTACCAAGTCGTCGCCGTGTTCATACGGAAGATGCCTGCCGCGTAGTCTTCCGAGCTATCGCCGCCCGTATGGACGTTCGAACTACCGGCATAGGTCGCCCAGTCGTATAGTCCGGAATTGGATGTCCCTTCGAGTGTCTTCGGTAAGAATCCGGCGGATCCGTCCGCAAAGATGTCCGAGATCTGTCCCGTGACGTCACTGCCGTCGAACGTCGTCTGAATCGTCGTCGTGTAGCCTTGCCCGGTGTTGTTGAACGCGCGATTGCCGATGAGGTAGGCGTTGCCTGTCGTGATGAAGATGCCGTCGACATAGCGGCTCATGGCGCCGAATACGTCCTCGATGCCGCGATAACTGACGACCGTATCCGCCCGGACATTGCGGTCTGCCACCGTCTTCCCGTACGTGTTATTGCCGTAGATGGCCGTCGCACCGACCGTCAAGATATTACTTTCGCTGTAGGAGTTCCGGGTATCCCCGACGCCGATCGCCGACTGTGAGTTGAAGTTCGCGAACTCGACCAGGTACAGCAACTGAATCGCGCTGACGAGGTGGAAGTCTTCGATGCCCCATCCTGGACCATGGGATTGCGCCATCTCCCGGAACGTCCCGATGTCGGTGTAGTTCGCCGCGACTACATTGGAATAACTGAACAGCTTACTTCCGACCGTCGAGCCGAGGAACGCGCCGACGTATCGTTTTTCGACTTCCTCTGCTTTCCCTGTGCCCCGATCGCGGTAAAAGGCGGGGTGAATCGTGAATCCGGCTGCCGGACCGTTCGCGATCCAGAACTCATAACCGTCCGCCGTTTGCGTTTTCTTGAACCAGAATTTTGGAATCTCGACCATGACGTTCCCTTTCGTCCCGTCGTGGGCGAACGTCGGATCGCCTTGATAAGACGTCACCGTGCCGTTCGTCGCGAGGTTACAGCGGCGCATGCCAGCCCATGGGAAGACGCTTGAAAAGTCACTCGTCTTGATCCCCTCGTTCGTCGAGACGTTGCGCCCCATGGCATCGCCTAAGCGTGTCACTTGCCCGGTCGTCTTGTTCCACGAGAGACCGAACGAGAGGACGGCTTGCGGGGTCGCCTTGACACGGTTCGCCGTATTGTCGTTCGTGTTGCCGGACGTATCCATCGGGAACACTTGATAGAAGTACTCGGCACCGTTCGTCAACCCGTTATCGAGGTACCCGTTCGACTTATACTGGTTCTTGACCGTCGAGGTGACGATCGTCGTCCCATCATTCGGACTCGTCGGGTAGCTGTAGAGCTTGCGGACGACACGTGTCGCATACCAGTCACCATCCGTTGGGTCCGTCCATTTAAGGGTGACGGCACCGCTCGAAGTATCAGCAGCGAGTCCCGTAACGTTGCCGGGTGGTGTCCGGTCAATGCTCGATTGGACGTTACGCCACTTCTCGATTAAGGCGTCGTACTTCAGCGTGTCGTTGTCTTGCAGATTCGAAATCAGGACTTCCTTATCCCCGATCTTGTAGGCAGGGAGTTGGGCGGGTAAGACTTTTCCTTTGTCATCCAAGCCTGCATAACCCAGCGCTTTGTTCTTGTTCGTCTTCTGCTCCGTCTTCCCGAGTTGCTCCGTCAGGATGACGTCCATTTCCTCTGCCAGTCGGTTATGGTCACCCGCGACGTCGGCGGGCATCGTGTCGTCGAGCTTCGTGAATTTATAGTTGGACGTTTGGCTCATGTCTTGTCCTCCTTACGCGTGAGTTGTTCGTAGGTCAGCCCAGTTGCTTCTAGGGCGTCATACGTCGTGTAGCGTGCCTCTGCTTCGTCGTACGTGTCGTAGTCGAGCTTACGGACGAGCAGTTGCTTATAGGTGAGATGCGTGTTTTTGAGTTCCGCGTAATCGTCGAAGTAGTTCTTGACGATGTGGTACGTCGTGAACTTGAACTTGTAGACGATGGCGTAGTAGGCCGGGATATCACGAGCGAGTGCTTGTTGGACGTCCTCGATCCGTTCCGGAATCCCGTAGGTGTCGCGGAACTCGACCGTATAGACGAACGCGTCGTAATCGATCGTGATGTCGACGAGACCGCCTGTGAACACGCTCGCTTGCTTCTCGAGGTCTTCGATGGTCAATGCCTTCCCGCCGCGCATCTTCGCCCGCAAGCGCGACCGTCGTGCGTCTAAGGAACGAGCAATGCCATCTCGTAGTCCATAGAAGTCTTCCTTGAGCGACAAGCCCCAGTCCGTCGCCGTCTCGATCAACAGCTCCGAATAGAGGTAGCGGTCAATCGTTTCCTGCTGCTGACTGAGGGCGTAGGCGCCTGCGAGAAAGATGCTGTTCATGTCGAGGTGTTCGCGCCAGTAGTCGGCGCTCATGTCGAGGAACTCCTGTTGCATCTCCCGAGCCAGTGGTGTGATCATCATGTCAGCTCCACCGTCCCGAGTGTCGCGATCTCCTTGACGCCTGGCGTGATGTTCGCCGTTCCGCCATTGACGAGCAGGTTCTCGACGTCGACCATGCCCGGTTGGTCAATCAACAGGTTGAACAGTTGCGCATAGCGGATGACCTCCCCGCTGAACGCGAGGGCGGCTAAGTAGTCTTGCAGTGCCTGTTCGAACGCGACCACGACGTCATTGAAGACAGCGCCCGTCTCAAGCGTGATGTCGGCACTGATCGAGATCGGGAGCGGGTTCGGCGCAAGGACAATGTTATTCGCGATGAGGGCGCCCTTCGCGCTGACCTTTGCCTGCGCTTCTGCGACCTGCTCAAACGTCGGCATGCCTTCTTTCGAGGCGACGAGTACCGTGACGCTACCTGGTGATGGATCTGCCCGGAAAACCTTCGCCCGTGTGATCCCGACCGCTTCAAGCGCCCAGGCTTCGTAATCGTCGAGATTGCCAGCACCCGATAAGTTCCGCGCGACGAGACGCATGCGGACTTTCAAGTCATCGTCGGACTCTTGGTCCACGCCTTGCGTCGATGCTTCTTCGTTCGTCACCGTGACGATGTCGCGGAAGTCGCCGTCGACCGTATTGATCGCTCCGCGCACCGGGTTATACAAAATCCCGACCTCACTCGCCGTTGCTGTCGTCATGACTTCGCCGGGAATCAAGTAGTCGGGATCGGGTTGTTCTTCCGGCGGGACGATTACCGCATCCGCATCGAGTACGTACTGGAGTCCGCTTTCCGTATATAAAAACGTCCCTTGTGGCACCGCCACCGCATAGTTCGCAGTCAGCCTCACGGGGACGATTGCTTTGACACCAGGCTTACGCCCTTCGGTCAAGACATCCTTCGCATGTTCATCGAGATACGCGCCGTAGGACAGTTGCGGAATGGCGGCGCGGATGCCATAGCCGATGTCGTTCGAAAGTGCCGCTGCTGTCGTTGCCGCAGGACGGGTCGCATCCCAAATCGGTTCCCCGACCTCAACGCTTGCTTGGGCGTCGTTCTCTTTGACGACCTGTAGCATCTCATCGTGGATGTCGTCGGCTGCCCGCATCGGGGTGACGAGCGATAAATCAATATCAAATTCCGTAGCCATCTATACTCACCTCTTCCGTCGTTCCGTTATTCGGCGTGATGTAAAAGCTGAACGATACTTTGTCGCCGTCGAGGGTGACGTTGCCGACCGTGATCGATTCGACGTCCGGTAGTTCCGCGACCGCGATCTCACAATACGCTTGAATCTCGTTCTCGATGTCCTCGACGGACGGGAACGCCTTGTTGACGAGCGTGTAGAGATACGAGCCGTAGAAGTCGGTCTCGATGTCGTCGAGCGTCGTGATCTTCGGATAGACCTCGACCTGTCCGCGCGCCGTCACCATGTATTTCGCTGTGCGGTGGACCGTCGCCATGTCACCGTCGACTTTGCCCCCGAAGCGTCCCGTCCGCCAATCCATCGCCCATGTCGCGGTACGGATCTCACTGCCGATTTCCTGATTCGCGACGACGTTGTTCTCGTTGTCCTCGTCATCGATGCCGAGTAAGAGTTCGTCGAATACATCATAGGTTTCTGCCATGTCACACCTCCTTAGAAATCAAAGAATTTTTCAGGGTCTAGCTTGTTCGTCAAGCCTTGTACCCAGACGGGGTCGCACACTTCGAAATGCAAGTGCGGAGCCGTCGACCATCCGGTCGTACCAACAACGCCGATTTGCTCCCCGACCTTCACATATGACCCTGCTTTATGCGGGGACATCGTATTCATGTGCGCATAGACGAACTGCTTTTCGCCTCCTGCTAAGTTGCCTTGTGCAATGACACACCAGCCGTAACTATCGGAATAGTAATTCCGCATGACGAGTAGGTTCGTTACCGCTTTGAGTGGCGTTCCGATCGGCGCAAGTAAATCGATTCCAGAGTGCGTTGATTTCCCTCCGGAGTACCACGTGACCGACTTGAATCGATAAGCACCCACCGTATACTTACCTTTATCGATTGGGAGGACAGCTCCTTTGACCCCGACCGGTTTCTCATCCCCGAATTCGCTATTCGCAGGTGGTGCGTATTCCGGTTCCGGAGTCTCGTCGTATTTCGACAGGGTCAGAGTCATCTTGTGTCCGTACTGGTCGAGCGTATGGCGGTGGTCCTTGACGTACCAAGCGCCTTTTGCTGTCGCAATCGTCGTATCGAAATCAACCTTGCGGCCAGCAATTCCAGCGACATGCCCCATCATCGAGACAGTGACGCTTCGTTCTTCTCGCAACAGTGTTTTTTGGATTTTATCAATCTCGGCATTCATTTCTTCTTTAGACGCAAACTTTCCGGACAATTCTTTGACGATGACACCGATCTTAGATCCGAGTCGGATGTTGTCGACACTCGGGAACATCGTCTTGCTTTCGCTTTTCTTTGCTTTGCCACCAGACGGAATCTTGTCTGGATCCGTGATAAGGGAATCAGGATCGCCGCCGAATCCTGCATACAGTGTTTCCGCAAGCTTCTTATACGCGAGTGCTTCTGCCGTCTGAAGGTAGCCGAACCAAAAGTGCGCCATCTCTCCGACACTCATCTTGACGCCTCTGTTTTTGGCAGCATTACCTTTTTCATTCAAAAAGATGTCCGCCGCCTTTTTCGTGTTGTATTCTGCTGTACGAAGCCGGTTCGCATCGACAGGCGTGTCGACCGCTCCTGGAATGATTTGAAACAATCCGATGGCTTGCCCGTAACGGGTAGGTGGACCGATTGCCAGTTCATTTCCGCCAGACTCGATCGTCATGATGACTTTTAGAAATAACGGATCGATGCCTTTTTCTTTTCCGACTTTCACCATCAAGTCGTTCCATTTATCCGTTCCGGCGATGGAACTACCTAAACCTTCTCGACTTCCGACCGTATCTGGTCCTTTGTAATCCGCAACCGTTCGCATCGTACTGGACGTGTCTGACGTACCTGTCGCTTTTGCGCCCGATTCAATCTCTGCCGTGTAGTTGATGGCTGTATAGGCATTCTGTGCATCCGTTGTCGTACGCACCTCACTCGCTGTCTCACGGGTGATGACGACGCCTTGTGCCGCACCTCGTTCCCGCAGTTCGAGCTTGCCGGCGTTCGAACGGATATAGTACCGCTTTTTCGTCGCCGCCCGTTCCATGCCCATGACCGTCTGAAGGATGCTCTGACGCGTCTCTCCGACGAACTCCAGACCAAAGTACACTTTCTTCGTTTTCGCGACGTAGCCGACCTTCTGCCCGAGTTCCTCGACCATCCGTTTGAACAGCTTCTCAAGCGTGATTTCTTGCGAGACGACGGTCGCTTCACTCCGGTAGAGGTAGTAGGCGTTATCATGACACGTCAGGGAGACGCTACTGTCGCCGTTGCGTTCGCACTTGAAGACGCGTCCCTCGAACAACAACTTGCTCGAATCGGTATAGACGCGGATCCGTTCGCCTGTGTCGTACGGGACGCCTGCTGAAGCGCTGATGACGAGCGTCGCTGTCTGGTAGAACTTATCGACGCCACCCGCGATATCGCACGAGACGACGTACGGGGTGATCGTGTAGCGTTTCTTGTTCTTGCGATGATAGTAATAGACGCTCATGACAGCCGCACCACCACGTAATAGCGGTTGAGCGTGCGGTCATGCTGCATCAGTACCCGTTCGCCTTCCTTGACCTTCTTGACGATGTCCGCGTTCCAGCGGGCACCCTTGATGCTTTCACTCGAACCGTCCGGCTTCACCTGAAGCGGACTAAGCCCCGTCACCGTGCCTTCGAGCAACCGCACGGGCGGTTTCGGCATCCGCTGTATCAACTGTTCTATGATATCCTCGACCCAACCCATTCGATCCCTCCTACTTCACTGTTTTCGTCTTGACCTTCGGCTTGCGTTCCTGATGAATCTGCATCGTGTAGACGATGTCGTGCGTCCCTGCCTCGTAGCCCCACTCGAAGTTCCGGATGTTGCCCCAGATGGCGCGTTTCATCGCCGGAATCTTGACGAGCAGGCGGCTTTCGTTCTCCTGCCGGTCCTCGAACCATTTCGCGAGTGTGACCGGGTTCTCGTACCCTGTCTGCGAGAACTCGTACTTGTGCCCTGGGAAGAACGACTGGATGGGGAACGAGATTGAGCTGAGTGCGCCTGTACGGGTATGCGTCCGGCGGTCGATCGTGCCGATGTCCTCATAGTTACGGGAACGCGAAAACGGCAACGACTCGGGAAGAATGGGAATCTTCTTCGTCATCACCTTGTTGACTTTGACCTTCTTGTTTTTGTAGACATAGACGGTGACGTACTTGCCGTTTACCTTCTTCTTCTCCGCGACCTTGACACGTTTCGTCTGCGTACCGGTATAGTGGAACTCGAAATAGATATCAATCGTACTTTTACTCATTGTTTCGCCCCCATCAAGACAAATTCGCGCGCGATCTGTTGCCCGATCTTGTTGATGTCCGCTTCTTCGCGGATCGTGACGCCACCATTCAAATTGACTGTGAGCGATGGCTGGCTGTTCGTGACGTTCTGGACGTTAGAAGCGGGCGCGGTCGGTGCCGGAGGAAGGTACGGGTCACGACTCGCTTGGACAACCGGGATATTCGGTGTCATGAGTCCTGTCGCGTACTGAACATCCTCTTGCTTTGCTAGGACACGTTCTCCGCTTGACAGCATCTTCGAATAATCGCGGCTTTCCGTACGCGTCAGGACGCGTTCGCCTTCATGGAGGTTCGCACGATAATTATCATGTGGGACATACGAGAGACCAAGGGCGTGTGAACCCTCGAACCAGTGCTTGTCACCCTTCTTCATGCGTTCTGACGGCATACCTTCTATCAGGTAACCTAACAGACCTCGTCCACCTTTTGCGCCTTCAGGAAGCCACCAGGCACCATCATCAATTTGCTTCTGCATGCCGCCTTTTTGACCGATGCCGGTCGCCTTTCCGAACTTATCACCGAGCTTATCGATTTGTTCCATGCCTTCGCGGATCGAATCGATTTTCTTCGCGATACCGGACAGCGTCTTGCCAAATGCATCGAATGCATCACCTGGCTTCTTGAGGTCGGTTCCCGTCAGAATCTCAACGAAGGATTTAAAGGTCTTCCCGCTGGATTTCAAGACATCTTTAAGACCATCGAACGTCTCAGTCGACCACTCCGTGATATCTTTCCACGTGATTTCGACCCCGTCCCCGAGACCAAAGACATCTTGAAGTGCCCCACGGAATTTACCGCTCATCGCACTCGTGAACTTGTTCAGCCCCTTCTCGTCCTCGAACAAAGTATTGACCTTCTGGAATGCTGGCTTGAGTTCCTTCACCATGCCATTCCCCATCGAAGCGAACGACGTTCTGACATTCTTTTCGAGTCGAGCGAGTTGTGCGGGTGCTGACTTCCGGATTTTCTCGACGAACTTGTCATCGATGCCGATCCCGTCCAATGTCTTGTTGACCGCTTGGAGATTCGTCTGCCAGTCCGCATTCGCATCGAAGCCGTTCTCCCGAAGTGCCTTCTTCCCGACATTGAATCGTTCCGCAATCGACGTGATGTCACCGGACATCGCTTCCTTCAGCGAGAAGGACGCCCCACGGAAGCCTTCTTCCGTATTCAAGGCAGCAAGTCGTTCTGTAATACCAAGCATTTCTTTCAATTGCCCAGTGTCCTTCGTGTTCTGCATGAAGGCGAACGTTCCGCCCATGATGTCCTCATTCGAGTAGGTCGATGCCATCCCGAACTTCCGTGACATCTTATAGATCTCGCTCCCTTTCTCTGGAGAGCCAGACAACGCATCGATTTGCAATTTTGTCGATTCGACGTCCATCGCAGGTTTGATGATGTTGTCCCAGACGCCTTTCGCACCCATCGCAAGGAGTGCCGTTGTCGCGATGCCTGCCGCTGCCGTGATGCTACCGAGCGTACCGACGATGCCGCCTAATCCTTCCGAGAGACGCCCGACCATACCGCGCCCTTCCGCGCCCATGCGGTTGAATCCAGCACCCATACGAGATAGAAAACTACCCGAACGATTTATCTCATTGTTCGTGTCCCGAATCGTCTCTTTCGTCTTGAGGAACCGCCCGTTGGCATCACGCAATCGTCCGTTCGCATCACGGTAAGCACCTTCTAATCGCTTGGCTTCTTTGACAGCTTCATCCGTCTCCTTCGTTAGCTCGCTCAAACTACGGGAGGTGCCGCGCGCATTTCGTTCTATCTCACTCAGACGCGCAGACGCCATGTCCTTTGCGTCGAAGACGACGGTATATCGTTTTTCTGCCATTTACATCACCCTCCCGATTCCATGTTTGAGTCGTTCATGTTCTTCCTGTAGCTGGAGTTCGACGGAGTTGTAGGCGTAACGCTTCTGCCCGTCCGTCCAGTTGTAGACTTCATGCGGAGGGATGCCGTGCAGTCGGAAGATGTGGTGGACGAAGAAGTCTTCCGTGACCGCTTCGCCCCCCCTTCGTGTCATTCCGTCCGGACGCAACCCTCGCATTAGTTTTTTAGTTCATCGTCTTCCTTCTTGACTTTCTCTTTCGGGATGAACCCGAGACACTCCATCACAGCCTCTTGGATTGCCTGTTCTTCTGCGAACGTGATGACCTGCTTCACGGCTGTAATCGCATCGAACGTCGTTTCGAGCCCGAGCGCTTCGTATAAATCCCCGTTGAAGACAATTTCTTCGTTGTGGTCATGTAGACTACGCGCGACGACGAGGGCATCGAGTCGTTCACTGAAGACTTTATCCGATACTTTCACTTCTTCACCTTTGCGCATGATCGGACGGGCTGCTTCTTCACGAATGTCTTTGTATTGCTCTTTCGAGAGCTTGACGTAGAACGGCGTATCCGCGAGACCTTTCAATTCGACCTCAATCTTCGTCTCTTCCTCTGAGCGTTTCAGTAGCTTTGCGATCAATGCTTGGTTTGCCATATGTGTTGCCTCCTCTGAGTTTTGGGTTAAGTAAAAAAAGAGGGGTTGCCCCCTCTTACTTCCGGTTATCGCCGTTCTTGATCTTCGCGGCAGTCGCAACGAACGTGTATTCCTTCTTGACCGTCTCGCCGACTTGCCAGTTCGCCAAGTCTCCGGACTGGAGCTTGATGTTCTGGATGCTGTACGAGAAACGTTCGCCCGATTCCCCGTCTTGGAGTTCTGCGAGGATATCGAGACGGTTTTGACCACGATAGTTCGATCCGCTTAGAAGCGTCTTTTGCAGGTATTGCGTATATTCGAAGGCACTGATCGTACCTGTGATTTTCGTGCCTTTGTGCTTGTACTGGACGACCTTCTTGCGCGGCAAGCGGATCTCGTCGTATTCGTGCTCGATCTTGACGTTCAAGCGTTCGATGTACGTGACGGCTGTCCCGCCGCCCCAGTAGACCATCATGCCTGTGCCGGACATCGTTTTATCGCCGGTTAGTGCCATGCTCACGCACCTCCTGTAGCTGCTGTATTGGTGTTATCTACGACCGGGACGTTCCCGACTTGGAAGTCGATGTAGAACCTTTCCGCTGCGTCGATGAAGTAGCCTTGAATCAATAAGAAGATTTGATCGCCGACCGACGGATAGTCCGGGTGGACCGTGACCGCTGTGCCTGGTGAGAGGACGCCCTCGTCTGCGAGTGTGTCGATGAACGTATCGAGTGCTGCCGTCAAGACTTCCTGACCCGGTAGGTCGTTGTTGATCTTGCCGATGAACTCGCTCTCGATCGCTTCGTTGATCGATGTCTGCAAGACCGCCGCGTTGTAGGCGATCCGGAGCTTGCCGTTCGCGTGGTGCGGTTTGCTTGGGTTCGTGCCTTCGACGACCTTGCTCGACGTGATGGCCGCTTCGAGGACGACTTCCTGTCCGTTGTGGATCGGCACCGCGATGCCCGCTTGATACAAGTCTTCACGATCTGCTTTCTTCAAGCGACGCTCGACGTCCGCGAGGAAGCCGATGATCTTGCGTGTAAGGGAGCCTTGCGCCATCCCTTTCGCCCCTTGCGCCCCAGCGAGCCATGTTGCGAGTTCGCCTGGTGAGACGCTGTTGCCTTCGAAGTCGACGCCGCCCATGCCGACATACATGATGTCGCCGTGTTTGCCGGTCGCGTATGCGCCTTTGATCGCTGTGTTGTCAGCGAGACCAAGTGGACCGCCGAGGACTGCGACGAAGTTCTTGCCGTCGAGTTCGTTGCGGATGCGCCACGACTTGATGTCTTCCGCGTCTCCTGCTGCTAAATCACGACCGAGCGTGAAGACGTCGAAGTAGTATGGATCGAGTTGTGCGAGTCCACTTTCGAGGGCTTCCGCATCGTCTAAGACGTAGGCGACGACTTGACGTGCCCCACCTTCGAAGCACCGCTTCGCAAACTTGTAGTTCGAAACACCGAGGGCGACAAGCGCTTCTCCGACGTTGTTGAGCGTGACGACTTTGCCCTTGCTCGCTGACAAGCCATTCGTGACCATGCCGATGACGCCGCGCTGTCCAGGACGGATGGCGGCTTCCTGCATCTTCTCGATGACCATGTACAGACCCGGTAAGACTTGATCCGGACCGTTTTTGTCCCAATATGCCATGTACGTGCTCCTTTCCTATTCCAAAAAAGTAGCGATCCGATTGACCACCGGACCGCGTGAAATGATATGTTCGGTTTCTTCCTGCCACGACACCGTCAAGGTGACCGCCCCTACCGCATCGACCGGGTTCTCGATCGCGCGGATGTTCGCGTCCTGTAGCTCGAACTTGCCGATGATGGCGTTGTTCGCAGCATACAACGGGATGTGGTTCCGTCGTTGCTCTAAGGCGAGCAGGACCTTCTCGGCGTCTGCGAGTGCCGTCGTCCGCTTCGGGGCGAAGAACGTCACTGTTGCCATAACGAGGCGTCGTGAGATGCCTGTCGCATGCGGGAGAGCGCGCGAGATGGGTGGAGACAAGAACAGGCAACGCTCGGTGAACGTCGCCGGGACTTGGTCCGTATAGAATTTCGTGATGCCCGATTCCGCGCGGCAGAAGGCGAGGAACGAGCTTTGTTTTTGAATCGCCATGCTCAGCCTCCTAACCGACGCTTGACGAGCGCGTCAATCTTCTTTTGAATCCCGACGGACATGTATTGTTCGGAAATCGCAACCGCCATGTCGAAGAAGTGCGTCGGCTCGACGAACGACTTGCGTCCGACCGTCCAGTGTCCCTCATTGACGTAAATCGCATACGGATTTCCGGTTCCGGCTTCCACCTCATAGCCACCCTTGCGCTTCTCGAAGATGTTGAAGCTATTACCCAGCGAAAAGCTATTCAACATGTCGCGGGTGTCGACGAGTTGTTGCCGGACGATTTCCTTTCGGGTCTCCGCTAAGAGTTCCGCCCCGACCGCTTCCATGATGAGCGGGATTTCTTTGTCGAAGTCACCGCGAATCCGGTCCATATCCCGTGCGAAGTCGTCAAAGCCATTCATAGCGGCGCCTCCCGTTTGAGCGGACACTCGATATGGTGTTGCTTGACCTTGTACGGCTTCCCAGCGATGTAGACCGACCCATCGATCACGACCTTGTCCCCTTCCAGGAGGTCAGCCGTAATCTTGAAATGCGCGAGGTCGTCCGAAGACGAGACCCGCATGCTGTCGGTCTGAATGAGCGTCCCGCGTCCTCTGACGAGGTAACAGGGCACGTTCACGCTGTCCGGTGTGCTCGGATACGAAAAAGCGTCCTCTGACGGGAGACCGTAGCCCCCGCCGGAAGACGTCTTGTCGAGATGATAGATGTTGGCGCGGTCGGAGAGTAACTTGTCGTAACTCATAGAATCCGCATCCGCACTTTCGGTGTTTCGGTGACGACTACTTTGACGAACGGGTCGAGCAAGGACGTGATCTCCGGTTTCCCGCGCAGTCCGGCATCGTCCGCCATCTGGTAGCTGTAGTCGCCGATCTTCTCGCTCTTGTACCCCTTGACCGCACTCTCGTCCAGTGCAGACAGGGCGTAGTACTCGGCGAGTTTCTTTGCTGCTAACTTGACGCGCATCGGGACCGTCGGATATTGCGACGGTGGGAACTCATGCCCGACGTAAGAGAAGATATCCGCCTCGGCTTGGATGATGTCATCCTGTAGCTGGGCGTCACTTCGTGCCTTGACCGCATCGAAGCTGGTATAACTCTTCAGTTCTTGGACGGTGATGACGGGCATCAGACCCCTCCTTCCTGCGTCGCGAGGATGGCGTCGACGAGTTGCGCCTTCGTCATGCTCGAACGTCCGGAGATGTTCATGTCGGTTGCAATCGCATAGACCTCATCCCGTGTCATTGCCTCTAGCTGTTCACGACTGTAAACAGGCTCCTCACTCATGAGAGCGAAAGGAGCCGGGTCAGGGTGTGACGTCAGCGTCGATGTAAACGAGCGCTTTCGGTGTGCGGATAACGAAGTCAACGCTCGAGAGGACGAAGTGGTACGTTGCTTGCTTCGCCATCGCTTCAGGACCTTCGCCAGTACGTGAGTACTGTACGTCGAAACCAGTGACGACCGTCAAGTTTTCGAGTGGCGTGAAGAGAACTGTATCTTCGACAATGTGGTCCACGACTTCGATATCGTAACCGTGGATCTTCGCAAGACGTCCTTCGACGAGGACGACGTCAGCAAGTGCTGTTTCGCGTGCGATGACTTCCGCTTGGAGTGCAGCGTGTGTCAGACGACCCATGATCCAGACGAAACGACCAGCACGAAGTTGTTCCGCTGCGACTTTCGTCGGTACTGCTTGGAGGTCCGCGAGTTTGACCGCTCCTGTGACGTCGTGTTTGATCGTGTCTGCATTCGTACGAGCGAGCTTGAGGAATCCGTCATCTAACTTGATGAAAGCGTCTGTCGAAGACTTGTCACCGTTGAATGCGAGGTCTTGTAGGTCTGCACCGAACTGTTGTTGGATCATCGAAGCGATGATGTCCTCAACGTTCTGACCACGTGAGCGTGCTGTGTAGTAGACGTTGTCGTTCTCGAACCACGCGTCTGTGTAGACAGGAACGAGCGAGAACGGTACTGAACGTTCTTCTGCGTGATCCGTGCCGTCTGGTGTCGTAAGGATGCCTTTATGCTCTTTCAAGCGGCGTTTCTTGACGCCAAGCATCTCGATCGCACCGTTTGCCGATTTAGCAGCGTAGTAGTTCAATTTTTTCAACGTATCGCCTGAAGCGACGACGTCTTGCATGAACGCACGTCCGTCATCCGCTGGGAGTGTGACGTTGTTCGACTTTTTGATATTGTCCATCTGTTTTTGGAGCATTTCAGTAGTGTTCAATGGGTTCATCCTCTCTCTTATCCAAAGTGACTTGCGTATGAAGCTTTATCTGGTACTTCTGCCTTCTCGACGGCTTCGTGTGAAGCTGGGAGCGGTCGGACAGATAGCTGTTTTTTCAACTCTTCGATTTCAGCAGCTTGTGCTTTTTCAAGCTCTGTCTGCTCGACTTCTCCACCTTGCTCTTCACCCTTATCCTCAGCGCCTGATCCGTCTCCTTGTTTCTGAGACTCACCTTCGCCTTTGAGTAGGGCTTCAACCGATTTGAGAAGGTTCGCGTTGTTCTCCGCGAGTAACTTTTCGATTTGTTCCTGTGTCATGTCTGTCACCTCCTCTCCCTGTGATTTCGTAACGCCATCCCCCAGTGCATTGACGTACTCACCGAGGTCGTCGTACGCGGCTTTGATGCGGCTGATATCCGGTTTCCACGACCATCGTTCGCTGTCCACGACATCACTGAATCGCCAAGCTGCGGTATTCACGTCATTGAGCGGTCGTGCGCCTTCAATGTCGTCCTTGATCTCGCCCTTCGAGACACGACGAATGAGGGACTTCATCAGATGCAGGAGTCCCTTCTCGCTGTCTTCCGTTGGTGCCGAGCGTTCGATGAGTTCCGCCATCCCCGCGAGTGAGAAGCCGGTGAACTCACCCTTCTGGATGCTGGTCCACATCTCGTCCTCGACCTTGACCGCCATGACCCACGATCCTTTGGTCACGTGCTGTCCGCCGATCTCGAAGTCAGCGGGTGCGATATACGATTCAATGACCTTGCCAACCTCTGACGTGAAGTCATGCTGTTTGTCGATTTGCTGATACTCTTTCATGAAGATATGTGCCGCTTTCTCGATTTCAGCGGCTGTCATGAAGTCACCGTGTGCATCCTCGACGTCCGGCTCATACACGATGCCGTAGACGATTTGCTGTGCCTCGTCTTCCTTGACGATGTACTCGACTTGCTTCGAGACATTAGGTGCCGCCTCACTCTTGGTCAACAAAAAAGACCGCTTGTTAGCAGCCTTGTCGACGATGGAGACGTGAGATGGAATCAGGTTTGTAATTTCACGTGGCATAGGAGCCCTCCTATTCAAATTGTGCGATGACACCCTGACGGATCGCGTTCTTCTCTTCAGCCGATAAGCCGAGGATGTTCGGATCTACGACGGGCGTCGTCGTGCAGTGACAGTTGATGCGTTGTTTCGCGGATAGGGACGTGTCGCGTGGATAGCGTGCCAGCTCCCCCTCGACGTCGAAGAAGTCGTTGAGCCCCTTCTGCGTGCCGCTCAGTGCGACATGCGACGGACGGGGCTTGTTCTTGCGCCCTCCGCTGTGTAACCACTCGACGCCTGTGACAGCCGGTGATTGCCGATACGCTTCATCATCCCCGACACTGGCAGCCGTGAGGGTTTCCGTGATGGCAACCCGTCTGGCTCGTGCCCGGTCGAAGTCCGGTTCATCCTTGAGCGCTTGAATGACGTCATGGACGCTTCCGCGTTGCTCTAGGGTGCTGGCGATGACTTGCGTCACCTTGTTCGCCGTGTTCTGGTCGAGCACACGCCCTAGCTCGTCGCTGTAGGCTTGCATGAAGCGGATGCGGCTCGGACTCATCGCTTGGAAGACGACGTCCTTATCGATGCGTGCCATCGTCGTAGCGGCGATGTGAGACGCGACCTCTTGCAGGTGCGGCATCAAGGCGAGCGAGACAGCAGGTGCCATCGTCGTGCTCGCTAGAACGCCCGGCAGTCCCATGCTGAACGCGAACCCCATCGTCTGACCGACTTCCTCGTAGAAGAGGTTGATAGCGGTGATGTAATCCTTCCGATGCTCCCGCAGGAGCTTCGCCAAGACCGCTTCGAGTCCATTGATCCGTTCAATCAGGTATTCGACCTCCGGGAAGTCCTTCAACAGACCGCGCAGTTCATCGTCGTCCGCCTTCGTGATGAAGGAGATGTCACACATCGCCCTCACCCTTCCAACTGCCCATGACGTCGCGGACGTCGTCTAACGCCTCTGTGACGTCTTTGAGCACGTTCTTGATGACGCCGCCCTCTGCCTTGGCTAAGGCTTCTCCCGTCGCTTGTGCGAGCTCCTGTGTAGGAGAGGCGACACTGTCGCCCGAAGGGAGGTCGTACTTCTCGTCTTTCAGCGGTTCAAGTTCCTTGCCGAGCAATGGACCGATGACCGCCCGCTTCTCGTTGACAGAAAGCGATGCCCCTGCCTTGTCGAGTGTTGAGATGATCAATGCGCCATCCGTGAGCTCTGGTGCCCCGAGTGCGACCTTGACATGCTTGAAGCCGTAGGATGGGAGCAATAAGCGGTTGAACAGCATCTCGATTTCGACGCGTTCCGGTTGGAAGACCTGTTCCTCTGCGATTCGGCGTGCTTCTTCGACCGTGGCGCGGTTGTAGTCGCTTGATAAGCCGACGTAGACCGGAGGCAAGCGGAAGACGGACAACAGCTTGTCCCGTGCCTTGTCGTCGTACTCGAGGAACAAGGCGTCCTTCTGGAGCATGTCGGTCATCGATTTGAGTTCGACCTTCGGTGCTTGCTTGCTTTCACCCGTCGGATCGTCGTCGATTCCATCCAGTTCAATGACGAGAATCTTGTGCTGGGCGTTCTCGTTGCCGACATCATTCGCATATTGGCTTAATTGCTGTTCACTCGCCTCTGATAGTTGACCGTTCGAGACGATGACTGCCGCAGGGAGATGACGCCCTTGCGTGAAGTAGCGGTAATTAAGCTCCTCTGCCTTGCGCGCCCCTGCGAGAGAGGGAACATGCCCAATCCAGCGCGGTACACCGTAATCCGCGTCTCCGAGCTTCCAGTGCACGATCTCCGTTGCCGTTCCCGGCTGTCCTTCGGGTAAGTAGTCACCCGTCAGGCGGTCCATCGGTCGCGGATCGTTGAATTGCTTGAAGAATTGCTTCTGACCACGTCGGAACCGTCGGAATGCGCGTTGTGCGGTCTTCTTGACGCCCATGCGTTCAATCGTCACCTCGACGGGAGCACCTGGCTTGCTGACTTCCATGTCATCCGGATTGACGCGGACCAGTTCGATGACTTCGCCCTTGTTGTCCCGTAACACTTCGATGAACGCCTCTCCGATGGTCTCGCGATCGTTGACGAGCTGCTTGAAGATCTTCGTCAGCGGTTCATCGAACCCCATCCAGTCAAGCGTCTCCTGCAGCCTGTTCCATTCCGCTTCCTTCGCGGTATCGTTCGACGTTTCTTCGACGTATTCAGGCAAGAAGCCGTACCCGGCGATGTTGTGGGCGTAGGCATCAATCGCTTGCCGCAAAATGGTCGATTGTTCCACCATCAAGCGGAGCGACTTCCGGTCATACGGTGCGCTCACCCATACCCCGTTCTCTGGCTCCGTGAGGAGTGACTTGACGACGGGTAAGGTCACGCTATCCGCGCTCTTGATCAAATGTGCTTTCATCTATCCACCTCCTAGAAACTCAATTTTCTTCCCTCACGCCGCTTCTTCGGCTTGACGTGGAGATACTCGACGGCATACCGCAGGGCATCCATCAAGTGGTTGTAATCGTCAATCGGCTTGTTGATGGACTCGCCACTCAAGCGGTCCTTGTCCCAGACATAGTTGTTGATTTCGATGATGAAGTTCGTACAGCGTGGATGAATGATGATTTCGTACTCCTGCAAGCGGGTGATCCCGTGCATGACGCTATCCTTGCCCTTGCGTGCCCCTGTGACGCGGGTGATGCCCGAGCGACGTAATTCCTCAATCGTTTTCGGCTCCGCGCTGTCTGCGACGATATGGCGTTTGTGGACCTGCTTGTACTTGAGCATCGAGGCAATCTCGCTGTTGAGCATGCCCGTCTGGTAGTGCTCGTCACAGACGTATAGCTTCTTGTTCTCCTCATCCACCTGGATGTCGATGAACGCGGTCGGATCGGTCGCAAACCCGAAGTCGAGTCCAACATAGTTCGGCAGGTCATCCCGTCGGTTGAATTCCTCGACGCGGAATCGTTCGAATACCAGTCCGTCCGCAATCCCCCACTCCCCGTCGCAAACAATCTTCGCCCGGCGTGGGTTCGTGTGGTACAAATCCTCGTACCGCGCTCTATCCACTTCATCAAGCCATTCATTGACGCGGAACGTCGTCGTCGTGCTGAACGTGTTGCTTCGTCGTGTCGCTTCATCGAAGAACACCTTCTTGAGCCAGTGCCGCTCACTCCACGGGTTGAACGTGATCGTGACCTGTTTGAAGAAGTCGTCCGACTCATGGCTCCCCCGAATCGATTCGACGACCGTCGAGAACTTGTGCTCCGTCTCGATCTCGAACGCTTCCTCGAACCATGCCCAACAGAGCATGCCGTGTTCGACGGTGATCGATGTGATCTTGAGCGGGTCGTCCAGTCCGCGGAACAGAATCTTTTGCCCCGTCGGCTTGTACGTCAGTTCCGGCAGGGACTCGTTCGTCTTCCACAGGTGTTTGACACCTAGCCGCGCGATCGCCCATTTCAAGTCGGTATACGTCGATTGCTTGAGCGTGTTCGAGAAGCGGCGCACGACGAGTAGGTTCGCCCACGGGTGCTTCATGATCCGTTCGACGAAGTTGATGGCAGCGGTCTTCGATTTCTTCGACCCCCGTGATCCTTTGACGACGCGGTAGAACGATTTATCATGCCAGAAGCGGTTGTACCCGCCTCCGATTAAGTCTTTGATGCTGACGACTGGACCCTCAATCATCCTCGGGCACATCCTCGACGAACGTCGGTGTCTTGACCTCTAGCTCCGTGACGTCCGTGAACAAGCGGTATCGTTTCCCGAGCAGTTCAGCGGCTTTCGTCCGTTCCGATACCGTCGGCGTCTCTTTCGACACAATCTGGAAGCCTTGACCCTGCCCGACGAGGACGGTGCCCTTCTCTTCACCGCGCAGGACGCCCGTGAGGTACTCTAGGACTTCGTCTTGCGAGGCGATGAGGGCGGTGGTCTTACTTTCCATCCGTTTGTCTATATAGGAGCGAATTTTAGGTTTTTGTAGGTTCTCTGCTCCAATTGCTCCCGCTGCGTTCTCGCTGTATCCGGCTCTTATTGCCGCTTGTGTCGCGTTCAAATCAATCAAATACTCATCACAAAACAATTGTTGCTTTGGTGTTAGCCTCTCCACTTCCTCACCCCCTCTCTCTTATGCTCTGCATCCAACCGACGGCATCCGCTCGATGCAAGGCACAAAAAAAGACGCCGGTTAGGGCGCCTCATGTTCTCCTGCTAATCCTAGTTTCGTTAAGTATGCGGTCATCGCTTCGTCTACCGCTTTCACCTTCTCAACGTCTAAATCTGTGCAGTAAGCGATATAGTCGAACATCTCTTCCTCGTTCACGATCGGCATGCCATTTGGTGCGTAATCCACTTTGAATGTAAATCGTTCTGCCATCTTCGTTCCTCCTTGTATTTACCTCACTCCGGGCGGTTCGCCCCTGTCTAACGTCAACCGGTACAACATGTGACTCTCGTTCTTCGTACGCCCATCGCAATCCTCAATGCAGATAATCGCTGTCTCGCTGAACAGCGTCTTGATCACACCACTACGGTTCGGCAAGGATTTATACGTCGTCTTCACGCGGTCATGCAGTTTCAGTTTCGACAAGTGCCTTCTCTCCCTTCGTGTACTCCAAGCAACGGGCGGTACCCACTGGTTGCAGGACACGAAAAAAGCACCCCGAAGGATGCTTACGATTGTTCTTCTGCTTCATCTAACGCAATCATATGCTCTGATAAGTCCTTAGCAGTCATAAAGACTTCATCTGCTGGATCTAGTATTTCGATGACGTATCCATATTCGTAATCTACGGTGACGACAGCAAAGTCTAGCGCCGCTTCCCTCGTGTCAAACTTCCGTTCCATTCTTTCATAGTAACGAGAATACTTCACGGTCCACATGTTATTCCCTCCCTCGTGTCTGACGTTCTCGATTATTCGATCTCCCCTGTAGGATTTGAACCTACGACCTCTTGGTCCCAAACCAAGCGCTCTACCAAGCTGAGCTAAAGGGAGGTAATAAAACCGCCTGAAACCGCAACAGACGGTTTCTATTTCCCTTACGCTAGGAAAGGTTGCTCGGACAAACTCACGCAATCCATATAACTGCGCCAACAGTACTACTACATACATTGCTCTGGCTTATCCTGCAAACAACGCACGACCACTCCGCCCTAATACGACGACTCGGAAGTCTTTGCTATGTGTGTGGCTGCGTCATGCGCTGTTCGCAAGGGATAAACGTCGTGTCACGCAAGGAGTGGATGATCCGTCGCTTATCCGTTGGTGTGACGTCCTACATGAAAGGATGGACATGTAAACTATCACAGTACAAGCATATCGCAGAAAACGGCGCCATTACTCTCTAAATCCTTCATTTTTCCTTCACCTAAAAAGACGCCCCGAAGGACGCCAGTTGTCGTTGTATTAGAATTTATCTACACTTGTAAAATGTTTCTCAAACTCCTCGGCACTTATTGTATGTTCCTCTTTCGTTAAAACGACTTGAAACTTCAATTCAGCCTGGTCTCGTCTAATTGCTGTAATACAAACGGCATTGTATTTCTGGAAATCCTTAAATTCACCTGTCATTTGATACACTGAACCGATTTTAATAGCCATATTTCCCTCCATGATTTTTTGCTCTTTTCGTACAGGTGACTGTACCTCCCGCACTCTCCAACCATTTTTATATATCATTCCGCTTCCTCCTTCCAATCCGTCTCCAACATCCAGTAAGACAAAAACGAGACTGTTTCATCGATTTCGGTATATTCCATCACAATACCGTGGTCACTAGCCTTTAATTTATAGACTTCATCCCAGCGACCAACTCCATAAAACACTTTGTCGCGATCCTTATAAATCTCTTCAATGGCTTCTGTGTATCTCATTCCGCTTCCTCCATCCCTAAGAACCCGTGTCGTTTCATGGCATTTTGCACCTTGCGTATCGAGCACCCGAAGTCTTTCGCGATCCGTTCGTACGTCCATCCCCAGTTGTAGCGAAGGTGATAGAGATAGAAGAATGGAATCTCATCCCGGTTCCCTGTGTTCGGTTTACTAGAAGTCCCGCTGATTGCTTCCCGCCATGCCTGGTATAGCCCGTGGTGCTTCATGTAACGGACGATCGTCGCTTTCCCGACGTGCAGGGTCTGCGCGATTTGCTCGACGTGTACGCCCTTCCGACGCATCTGGATCGCTTCCGTGCATTCGGCATGAGTCAAGGTCATGCTGCGCTTCCGTGTACTCATTCGTTCCATTCCCCGAAATCAACCGAGCATCCGCATCCCCCGATGTCGAATAGGTCAATCTGTGTGTCCTCGGACTCGACGTCGCTATTCAACTGGCGCAAGGGATAGGGTTTGCTGTCGCCATCAGCAGTCTTCTTCATGAATGAATAGGTTGTGAACGCCGGATGTTCCGACATCGTCGAATCGATGGAAGCTGCTGGTGGGATATACATCTTCGGTTTATCGGCTCGTCCGTAGAAATAATCCCGATACGCGTCATCGATTTCATCGTACCGATACTGACGCTCTTCCTCGTCGATCTCACCGGCTGGAATCTTCTTGATGAAGCGGTAGGCGTCGACACAGACTTTCAAATGATGTTCTTGTTCCATCAGCTTCTTGAACTCGTCCGGCATCTTCTCTTTTAGGTTGCGGTGATGCCCCTGTCCTGCCTTCACACAGCGTCCGTTGCAGTTGTTATGGGTAAACCCTAGGTCATACAAGACCGGCTGGCGCAGGTCGTATTTCTTGAGCGTCGCCGCATTGTCGATTAGCTCATCGATCATCGGGAAGACGACCTCGAACGGTTGCCAGTTCTTCTTGATGGGTCCTGCTCGGTGTTCCTCATCCCATCCGATACCGAAATACAGCGTCGCGTCGGTCACGAAATCTTCTTGCTTGAGGTATTCACGGTTGCGCCACTTCACGATCGGCGGCTCGATGCCTTTCTTCAAGAAATCACGTGATACTTTCATCTTCAGGAGCTTCGAACAGTCTCCGATGCGGCTGTTGTAGACGAGCTTCTTCTCGAACATCAGCTCGATCGGGTTGAGTCCGTTCGCATGTGTCAACATCGGCAGTTGCATTCGGTCGGCTGCCTGATAGATGAAGCGGTATAGGTCGTCGTTCTCCCACATCGTGTCCGTGAAGTAGAGCAAGATGTTGTCGTCCGGGTAGTTCGTCTTCACCCAGTCAGCGACGGAGAAGGAAGACTTCCCGCCACTGAAGAAGATGATATGGTTTTTCATCGGTCTTCCCTCCTAAAATAACTTCTCCTGGTAATCCCCTTGCGCGATCTCCCGTTCGAGGTTGCGCTTGATTGCCGCGAAACGTGCCTCCTGTGCCTCGTCCCACTTGCCGTGTACCTCGACATCTCCTGGCACCACCCAGACGCGTGAGTGGCTGATGACGCGCCCTCGTTGCGGGTATTCGCTGTGCTTGTAGTGCTTGACCCACGACGTGAAGTGAAGCGCCTCCCCCGCGACGTCGAGCTGTCCGAAATGCCGTCCCTGATCGTTCGTATAGGTCGCGGCGTAGATCCCGTCCTGCATCATTGGTTGTCCCAATTGTCGATTTCAACTGCGAATCCTCGTTCTTGAAGAATTTGCGTTGTTCCTTCGTGACAAGAACCGTAAAAAGAATGAGTTGAGAGATAGAGACGATCTTCTGCATCTGTTTTGCTTTTCACCCAACCACACCCCATATCCAAGTCAATCTTTAGATAGTGAGTGTCTGACTTGCACTGGTCGAGTTCTTCCCATGATTTAATCAATGTTCTATTGTTCATCTCGTCATCTCCCTTTTGCTACCGACATTGATGTCGGCACCTGATTAAATTTACTTTTTATCCAAAACCACCGAGAGGCGCATGCCCCTCAGTAGCCGTCCCCGAAATGGTCGTGCACGATCCCGAGGAGCTTGTGCTTGATGCCGTAGTACGTGTTCGTGCTGTAGATTTGCATCATCGACATGACCAGCTCGTCCTTGCGGTAGTACCGCGGGTCGTACAGCAGTTCCCACAGCTCGCGTTGCTGGTCGTCGATCAGCGTGTCGTGGATGCGGCTCAGGATGACGTAGCGTTGCTCAAGCAGGCTCACCTCGTCCATCGCCAGCGTATAGCGCTCGACCTTGCTGCTCGGTGCCTGGTGCGTCTGGACCTCGCTCGGGTTGTACCCCGGCGTCAACTTCGTCGCGGACATCTCTGCCATCGCCCGCTTGCTCTCGATGCGGCTCGGGAGCGTGAAGTATTCCTTCAGATACTTGGCGGCGACCTTCCGCTGTGCCTTCGTCAGGCGTGTCTCGAACAGGCGCTCCTGCATCAGTATCCCTCCGCGATTCGAACGTAATTCGTCGAATTTTTCTGCTCGTACATGTTCAGGATGTCCTCTTCCGTGTAGCCGAGTTGCTCAAGGATCAGTGACCACGCGGCGAGCATCTTCGACGTGTCGCTTGCCTGCAAGAGGTTGATGTAGAGGTAATCAAACGTCTCGTTCTGCATCTCGAACGTCTGGCGGTCGAACTGGGCGCGGTCGTACTCGATGGCACGGTGCGACTTCTTCGGGTAATCCGTCATCAGGAGCGAGCAGTAGAAGTGCAACCAATCGACTGCCTCCTCGAGCGTCTTCGTCGGATCCATGCGTTTGTTGCTCCAGTATTTGAACGTCTTCGTCTCATTGATCATCTCGCCGGCTTCGACGAGCAGTGCGACGTAACGCTTGCTGTGCAGGTCGTGGGCGAACTCGTCTGCCGTGATGCCGCGTGACGCGCAGATGCTCTCATCGAGCGTGACTTGTTTCTGGCAGATCGCTTCGAGTGTGTCAAGCGAGAGGATGAGTGGGCGTGGTTCGTGTGTCATATGTGGTAGCTCCTTCTATGTGTGGGATATGTGTTGCTTGAAGCGGATCGTCTCGACCCGTTTGAACCAATCGCTCACCGTATGCTCGCTGACGCCCCATTCCTGGGCGAGGCGTCGTTTGCGTTGCATGCGGTCGCGTCTGTCCGGCTCGCTGTTGAACCGGTCGTAGAGGGCTTCCAGTTCCTCGTCAGAGGGGCGGAGTTTCCACCGCCCGTAATGCACAATCTCGAAGAAATGGACCCACGTGTCGATCGTCGTCTTGGTGACGCCGTAATGAGCGGCGAGTTCCTTGCGTGTCAAGCCGACGTCTAGCATCAGGTGTCGAAATTCTTGTTCCGTTGGGCGTCGTGACGGGCTAGGCATTGCCTTCTCCTTTCTAGTCGTCTAGTTAAGTGACGGGGCGATGGGATATTAGATCGCTCTATTATTGTTCAGTAATTTTCGTCAATCATCGTTTTAACTACATCCATTTGTTGATGTGAAATAAGAGTCTGCCGTTGACCATAATCTAAGTTGTGCCAAGCAGTATGAATTTCACCACTGGAATGATTGAAAGAAACCATGATGTTATCCAATTCTTCATTGTTAGCCATTTCAAGTAACTCGTGCAGAAGATTATGGACAGTATCCGCTTTACCGAGTTGTACAACTTTCGCCACTTTAATCACGCTCCCACATGAAGGGATGTTCGTCGATACACTGAATCGTATCGATTTCTTGACCGCCAAATCCAAGCTTACATACGTCGTCACTCGCATCATCTTCCGATTCTGCTAAGACGCCACGTATTATATGCTCCGTTGCATCCATGAAGATGATGTGGAAATCATAGTAATTCAGGTCTCTTTCGTCGTATTCAAATTCCTTATTCTCCATCGTTCTCACCCCTTAAAGTTTATTGTTGTATCGCGTCCAGCCAATCCACCGCGCATCCGTTCGTCGCCGCGATCTCCGTCCCATATGCCTCGAACGTCGCGAGCGGAATCGATGCCCGGTTGCTGTATTTCGTCCAACCGTCCCACGCTTCGATGAGAGGCTTCGGAGGCAGGAGGTACATCTTCCCCGTCTTGCTGAATCGGACGAGCAGGAAGGCTAACGTATCGAGCTTCTCGTAGGCTCGGAACAGTTCGACTTGGTTCGGCTTGATTTGTTTGAGCGGGAAGCTGACTTCTGCCGTCTGCTTGGCTTCGAAGAATACCCCGCGCCCGCCTTTGAGTGATCCGAAGTAATCTAATCCGTTCGATTTCGCGTAGACCGACTTGTTGAATCCGCTTTTCTTGTTGCCGAACGTCTTGACCGTTGGCTCTGCCTTCATGATCATCGCCTTGTCTTGCAAGAAATAGACTTGATTCGCCTGCTCGATCATCGTTTCGAATTGCTTACCTGCTTGCTGTGCGGTTTTCCCCATTCTGTCCAGCCTGCCTTTCGTAATGCGTCGTATTCGTGTGCGTAGAAGTTGCCATATTGCCACGCGCGTTCCGTGCACCCATCCCCGTGTTTCTCGAGCTTATACAGCGTCACGCCTCGTAAGAGATGCGTCCGCTTCACACCCGGTGCAGTCCGCGCCATCCGCGTACCTCCTGCTCCTCCCCGGCGTAGCGTCGTGTCTGCGTCTCCCTTGCCTCGAGCGTCGTCGCGAACGGCGTCCAGCCCGTCATGCGATAGTAGTTGAGCGCGTCGCGGTAGCTGAGTTCCCGGTGCGTGCCCTTATTGATGTTGTAGACGTCGTACTTGCCGCTGAGCGACAGTTGCAGGTCGCCCCGGATGAGCACGATCCGCCCATCGTATTTGTACAGATAATCCGTCAACTGCTTGAACTGCTTGATTTTCGTCATCTTCATCTATGTCAGCCCCCTGTGTATTCGAATATGAGCGAGTAAAGCGTCGTCTTTGGCAATTCCTGATCATATATCGCGATGAGTTTCCAGCCGCGTCCAGTGAAGTCCTTGAGGATGGCGTCGCGTCGGGTTTCGCCTGTCGCCCGTCGGAAAGTCCGTTCCCCGATCGGCGGCGTCAGCTTGGAGCTAGGTTTCGGTTTGCGACGCATTCGAGGCGAAGATGTAGCCGCTTGTTCTCGCTTTGCAGCCGCTTGTTCTCGACGAGCAGTTCCTCGTACGTCATCAACTTTTTTGGCATCGTCGGTGCCTCCAGGAGCGGGTCCTTGATGCCGATGCCCTCAATCTGGATCTCGACGACGCCCTCTTGTTCGAGCAAACCGTACACTTCCGAGACGGTCATGCCGAGCGCCTTGCTGATATAGGAGAGCGACCGACCATCCGTATAGAGCGTGAGGGCGGTGCGTCGTCTGCGTTTGATCTCGCGAGCGTCCGGGTTCATAGCGTCTGCACCCGTGTGAACGTCACCTTCTCGACCTTCACCAGTTGTCCGTTGCGATCCTCGACGTCGAGCGTGCTCGTGATGACCGCGTTCTGCATCTGACTCGCGATGAAGTGGATCCATTTCGCGTTCTCCTTGCGCTGGGCTTCTTCGAGCAACTCCCATGTACTGACGCCTTCCGTCGTCTCGACCGGCGTTGGTACGGATTCCTGCGCGTCCTTCTTCACTTCTGCGATGGCTTCTGTCATTTCTGGTTCCTCCTTGACGAGTGCTGCGATAGTATAGTTCGATTCGAATCCGTCGGCTTCCGTGGTGACGGCGACTTCTTGTTTGGCTAGATCCACTTCGCTTACTTCGATCGGATTCCCATTAGCGTCGATCAGCTTCAAACGAATCAAACGGTTCTTGATACCTGAGTACGATGTATTTGCCTTCGACTTGATTTGTCCGATCGTTAAACCTTCCTTGAACCATGCGACAACCTCTTCATCTGGTACACTTGGTTGCCGTCCTTTACGTCGCGACGTGCCCTTCTGCGGTTTCGTGCGATCAGTCGGCTGGACACCACCGGAGGAAATGACTTCCTCCACGTGTGCCAACGATAAATTGTCGAGTGTCGCGATCTGTTCAGCGGTCATGCCGCGTTCGTAGCGTTTGAGGATCAGCTCGCGTGTCATGAGCGCACCTCCAGTAGTTCAGGGTTCTCGTAGATGTTGCCGATGACTTTGATTCCATCAAACATTCGTAATGAAGCAGTAACCATGTAATCAGGAACAATTCTTTTTCCTAATTCATTTGCATCCCATTCAGAAATTGCATCTGCATAGAAGCCGTAGCAAGGTGACGGTGCGTATTCAAAACCACTTCCGTCTTGCTCATACTCACCGAACTTCACAACTGCTGTGAAAACATAACGATTCCATCGCAACTCAACAACATCGCTTTCGTATACGGCTTTTCCGTCTTTATCTTCGCACCCTGCATATTGCATCCAACGCCCTTCGTGATTACTTTCAAAATAGTGATTCACGAGCACTTGTCCTTCGCCATCAGCCCATATACCAGGCGAATAATCCATGTCTCCCAAATACCATTTGCGGAAGTTAATCGCTCGCACCTTCTCTCCTCCTTAAAAGTTCAGTTGTGACAGTCGG